>NZ_JBIRFA010000026.1:0-131049 GCF_044327205.1 Kitasatospora sp. NPDC018058
CCTACGACCCCGACACCCACCAGGCCAACAGCAAGATCAAAACGACTCCCGAGACCACTCTGGCGGCATAGGGGTTGACTCAGGAAACTCATCGCGGCTGCCGCCGGGCTGCGGATCGCCCGCAGACGCTCCGGCACCCGGGCCCAGGCACCAGCGCCCGCGATGCCGACGGCCGAGAAGCTCGCCTGGCGGATGCCCCCGCTGGCTCTGCTCAAGCCCGTCCAGTGGTCACCGGCACTACGGCTCGGCATGCTCGCCCTGCGCGGCTACCTTGTCCTCGCCGCTATCCTGCTACTGGTCAAAGCCATCCGCCTGGGCGGAGCATGACCAGGACTCCACAGGCGAGGATCGCCATCGGGATGGTGGTCACCACCACGCGAAGACAGTGATCGTGGCCACCGGCTCCGGACGTCATCGTCGTTGGCGGCGGTGACACCCCACTGGAAGAGGTCACCTTCCTCACCCGCTTCGCCAACTCGGTGACCGTCCTCCACTGCCGCGACACCCTGCGCGCCTCGAAGGCGATGCAGAACCGCGCCCTCGCCGACCCGAAGATCACCTTCGCCTGGAACCGCGAGATCGCCGCCATCCACGGCGACAAGCTGTTCTCCGGCGTCACCCTGCGCGAGACCGTCACCGGCGAGGAGCGTGAACTCACGGCGTCCAGACTGTTCATCGCGAACGGCCACGACCCGCGCACCGACCTGTTCACAGGACAGCTCGAGTTGGACGGCGCCGGGTACCTGAAGGTGGACTCGCCCTCCACTCGCACCAGTCTGCCCAGGGTTTTCGGCGTCGGCGACGTCGTTGACCACACCTACCGCCAGGCCATCACCGCTGCAGGCTCCGGCTGCGCGGCCGCCCTCGACGCCGAGCGCCACCTCGCCGCCCTCGCGGACACGGCCACCGGCGACCTCGACGAGCCTGAACTCGGGCCCGTCGTCGGACGCGGCCCTCACTCGCGAGGCCCGGGCGTTACCCACGCGCCCGGGCCCTGCCGAACCTGGAGCCATCCTCGCTGGCACCAGATGTCCGAGCAGCTGCGCGGCGATGTGGATCGGCAGGCCGCCGTTGACCGTTTCGGTCGAGAAGATTCTGCGGAAGTCGTGCGGCGTGAACCTCAGCGGTGTCCCGTCGACGTCGACGATGCCGACCCGCAGCGCATGCTCGGTCAGGAGCTCGCGGATCCGGTCGGGCGCCGGCGCCCTTGATGCGGCGAATGATCCGGGCGAGGACCGCGACCAGGTCCGGATCGGCAGGAATGACGCGCTCGCGGTCGGTCTTGGACGGGCTGATCTGCAGCAGCGGCACCGTCGCTCCGGTCGGCGCCTGGTACTGACGCAGGCTGCCGGCCCGGGTGGTGGTGCCGAGGACCTCCGCTCCGCGCTGCGATGCGGCGATCAGGGCATCGTTCATCTGCATCGCGGCCAGGGTGGAGCGGAGCCAGATGTCATCGTCGATGACGTAGCGCTCGCGGCGTTCGCCGGGAGTCCGTTCGCGCCTGACGATTCCCTGCTGTTCGAGAAAGTTGACGGCGTGCGAGACGGACGCGGGGCTGACGCGGAGGCTCTGGACCAGGTCCGCGGCGGTGAGGGCGCCGCAATCGGTGGCGTACAGGCAGACCAGCGCCCTGGCCGCCATCCTGCAGCCCCTGCTGTTCGAGGAGGACTGTGAAGAACTCCGTGAACTCCCGGACCTCTTGGGGGTCGCGCCCGTGGCCGCTGTGGGGAACTGCCAGCGCCGGGGGCTGGTGCGGCTTCCGGCGGCGCGCTGGTCAGCACGTCCCGTACGGTGATCGGCCGCTTCGCGGCGCGGTTGATCCACGATTTCTGGACCACGCTCTACCAGGCGATCGACGACTGACACCGGCCTGGGCCGTCCCAGAACGCCGCGCTCAGCCGCGACACCGTGTGGCCGACCCCGGCAGCCGACCGAGGACGTTTCCGCAAGGTTCGGGCTTCACCTCGGAGAGCTGTCTGCCTGTGCGGTGTGAAGGCCTTCCACTCCCTCGGCCCTGTGCCGATCCGACGGGGGACCGGGCGGCGTGCGCCGGAAGTCTCGCAAATTCCTTAGCCCCTCCTCTGGTTCGCTGGCCGTGCCGAGAGCGCTCCGCGAGCAGTGGCTGAAGGGGAACGGATGTCCAAGCGTGCACTGATCACCGGGGTGACCGGTCAGGACGGGTCATACCTGGCCGAGTACCTGATCTCCCTGGGATACGAGGTCTGGGGCCTGACCAGGGGGCAGGCCAACCCGCGGAAGGACCGGGTCAGCCGGCTGATCCCGGACCTGCGGTTCGTCGACGGCGACCTGATGGACCAGAGCAGCCTGGTCTCCGCGGTCGACACCATCCAGCCGGACGAGGTGTACAACCTCGGGGCGATCTCCTTCGTGCCGATGTCCTGGCGCCAGCCGGAACTCGTCACCGAGGTCAACGGGACCGGCGTGCTGCGGGTGCTGGAGGCGATCCGGATGGTGAGCGGGATCAACAAGCCGGCCGGTGCCGCCGGCGGTCCCGGGCGGATCCGGTTCTACCAGGCCTCCAGCTCCGAGATGTTCGGCATGGTGGCGGAGACCCCGCAGAACGAGCGGACCACTTTCCACCCGCGCAGCCCGTACGGCGTGGTGAAGACCTACGGTCACTACATCACCCGCAACTACCGCGAGTCCTACGGGATGTACGGCGTCTCGGGGATCCTGTTCAACCACGAGTCGCCGCGCCGCGGGACCGAGTTCGTGACCCGGAAGATCTCTCTCGCGGTCGCGCAGATCAAGCTCGGCCTGCAGGACCGGCTGCTGCTCGGCAACCTCGACGCCGTCCGCGACTGGGGCTTCGCCGGGGACTACGTCCGGGCGATGCACCTGATGCTCCAGCAGGACGAGCCGGGTGACTACGTCATCGGCACCGGGCGGATGCACTCGGTGCGGGACGCGGCCCGGATTGCCTTCGAGTGCGTCGGGCTCGACTGGGAGCGGTACGTCGAGGTCGATCCGGGGCTCGTGCGGCCCGCCGAGGTGGAGACGCTCTGCGCCGACGCCGGCAATGCGCGGGAGACGCTGGGCTGGGAGCCGAAGGTCGAGTTCCCCGAGCTCATGCGGATGATGGTCGAGTCCGACCTGGAGCAGGCGCGCGTGGCCCGTGACTACGGCGAGGTGCTGGCCGGCGCCCGCTGGTGACACCCGCCGGGAACGGCGAAGGGCGGTGGGGACTTCGCGTCCCCACCGCCCTACCGTTGTTCGACGGCCGGCCCGCTCGGCGGCCGGGAGAGCTCCAGGATCGCCAGCGCGATCCCGGCACCCTGGTCGCCGAGCCGGGAGACGTAGCGGCGCAGCATCGCGTTCTCCTGCGCGAGGCTGGTGGTCGGCAATCCGGCGGCGCGGCGGCTGAGTTGGTGGCCGCGGGCCAGCCGGACGCGGTGGACCAACTGGGCGATCAGCTGCTCGTCGAGCTCGCTGAGCTCTGCCGCGGCCGGGTCCGCGGTGCCCTCGGTGGAGGGCTGCGGCACTCTCGGTGCGTCGCCGCGCGGGAAGGGTTCGGGCATGGCGGTGATCCTCGTCGACGTCGGGGCGCTCGGCCTGGTCGGGCCGCACCCATGGCTCGCGCAACTGACGATCCAGCCGAACGGCCCGGCAATTCCCTAGAGTCCGAAGCCCGTTCGGACATGATCGACAGACCCTAGGGAAATTCGGCGCGGCCCCGATCGAGACTGGGCGCTGGAGTGCGGGAATGCGAGCGCCGCGCGTGCCGGGCACGCGGGCCGTCCTCAAGCGGATCCCTGCCGTTCGCCGGTCTTCCAGATGGGTTGCGTCGATGATGGACAAGGAACAGAAGCTCCGGGACTACCTCAAGCGGGCCAGCGCGGACCTCCAGCGCTCCCGGCAGCGGGTGGACGAGCTGGAGGCGGCCGCCCGGGAGCCGATCGCCATCGTGGGGATGAGCTGCCGCTTCCCCGGCGGGGTCGCGGCTCCCGAGGACCTCTGGGCGATGCTCGTCGCCGGCGAGGACGGCATCAGCGGCCTGCCCGCCGACCGCGGCTGGGAGCTCGACCCGGCGGTTGGGCCGGTCGACGTCCGGGGCGGGTTCCTGCAGGGCGCCGCCGACTTCGACCCGGGCTTCTTCGGCATCTCGCCGCGCGAGGCGCTGTCCATGGACCCGCAGCAGCGCGTCCTGCTGGAGGCCTCGTGGGAGGCGATCGAGCGCGCGGGCATCGACCCGAGCAGTGTCCGCGGCACCCGTACCGGCGTCTTCGTCGGGGCGATGCCGCAGGACTACCGCACCGGGCCGGACGACGACGTCCAGGGGTTCGTGCTGACGGGCAACGCGACCAGCGTGATCTCCGGCCGCCTCTCCTACGTCCTCGGCGCCGTCGGCCCGGCCGTCACCGTCGACACCGCGTGCTCGTCGTCGCTCGTCGCGCTCCACCTGGCCGCGCAGTCGCTGCGCGCGGGGGAGTGCGGCATGGCGCTCGCCGCGGGCGTCACCGTCATGTCGACCCCCACCACCTTCGTCGAGTTCGCCCGCCAGGGCGGCCTGGCCTCGGACGGCCGCTGCCGCTCCTTCGCCGACTCCGCCGACGGCACCGGGTGGGCCGAGGGCGTCGGCGTGCTCGTCCTGGAGCGGCTGTCGGTGGCCCGGCGCAACGGGCACCGGGTGCTGGCCGTCGTGCGCGGCACCGCCGTCAACCAGGACGGCGCCTCCAACGGGCTCACCGCGCCCAACGGGCCGTCCCAGCAGCGCGTCATCGAGCAGGCGCTGCGCAACGCGCGGCTCTCCGCCGACCAGGTCGACGCGGTCGAGGCGCACGGCACCGGCACCGTCCTCGGCGACCCGGTCGAGGCCCAGGCGCTGCTCGCCACGTACGGGCGCGGCCGGGACCCGCAGCGCCCGCTGCTGCTCGGCTCGGTGAAGTCGAACCTGAGCCACACCCAGGCCGCCGCCGGCATGGCCGGGGTGATCAAGACGGTGTTGGCGCTGCGGCACGAGCTGCTGCCGCGCACCCTGCACGTGGACGAGCCGTCCAGGCACGTCGACTGGGAGTCCGGCGCCGTCCGGCTGCTGACCGAGGCGACGCCTTGGCCGCAGGGCGCCGAGCCGCGCCGGGCGGGCGTCTCGTCCTTCGGCCTCAGCGGCACCAACGCGCACGCCATCATCGAAGAGGCCCCGGCGGCGGAGGAAGCGCCCGCGTCCGACGCCGTCGACGCCGGGACGCTGCCCTGGCTGCTCTCCGGCCGCACCCCCGCGGCCCTGCGGGCCCAGGCCGAGCGGCTGGTCGCGTTCCTGGCGACGGACGCCGAGGGCTCCGCCGCCGACCTGGCCCACGCGCTCGCGACCACCCGGGCCGCCCTGGAGCACCGTGCCGTCGTCACTGCGGCCGGACGCGCCGAGGCCGTCGCGGCGCTCACCGCGCTCGCGGACGGCGAGGGCGACGGCCGGGCAGTCCTGGGCACCACCCAGGGGCGCGGCAAGCTCGCCTTCCTGTTCGCCGGCCAGGGCTCGCAGCGCCTCGGCATGGGCCGCGAACTGGCCGCCCGCTTCCCGGTGTTCGCCGCCGCGCTGGACGAGGTGCTCGCCGAGCTGGACGGCCGGCCGGACGCGCCGCTGCGCGACCTGATCTGGGGCGTCGACGAAGAGGCGCTGAACCGCACGGGCCATGCCCAGCCCGCGCTGTTCGCCGTCGAGGTCGCTCTGTACCGGCTGCTGGAGTCCTGGGGCGTGCGCCCGGACTTCCTGGCCGGCCACTCGGTCGGCGAGATCGCCGCCGCACACGTCGCCGGGGTGTTCTCGCTGGCCGACGCGTGCGCCCTGGTCGCCGCCAGGGCCCGCCTGATGCAGGCCCTGCCGGCCGGCGGAGCCATGGTCGCGGTGCAGGCGAGCGAGGACGAAGTCCTCCCGCTGCTCGGCGACGGCGTGTCGCTGGCCGCCGTCAACGGCCCACAGGCCGTCGTCGTCGCCGGTGAGACCGCCGCGGCCGAGGCCGTCGGCGCGCACTTCGCCGAACTCGGCCGCAAGGTCCGGCGCCTGCGCGTCTCGCACGCCTTCCACTCGCCGCTCATGGACCCGATGCTCGACGAGTTCCGCACCGTCGTCGCCGCGCTGGACCCGCAGGCGCCCGCGATCCCGATCGTCTCCACTCTCACCGGCACGCTCGCCACCGTCGAGCAGCTCACCTCCGCCGACTACTGGGCCGACCAGGCCCGCCAGGCCGTCCGCTTCGCCGACGTTGCCGACTGGCTCGGCGGCCACGGCGCCACCCTGTTCCTCGAACTCGGTCCCGACGGCGCCCTCGCCGCGCTCGCCCAGGGCGCCCTCGACGGGCCGGCCGGCGACGACTGCACCGCCCTCGCCGCGCTGCGCCCCGGCCGCGACGAGACCGAGGCGCTCACCGAGGCCCTCGCCGGACTGCACGTGCGCGGCGTCCCGGTGCGCTGGGACGCCTACTTCGAGGGCACCGGCGCCCGCCGCGCCGACCTGCCCACCTACGCCTTCCAGCACAAGCGCTACTGGCCGAAGACCGCGCTCTCGCGCACCGGCGACATCCGCTCCGCCGGGCTCGGCTCGGCCAACCACCCACTGCTCGCCGCCGCCGTCTCGCTCGCCAACACCGACGGCCTGTTGCTGACCGGCCGGCTCTCGCTGCGCACCCATCCGTGGCTGGCCGACCACGCCGTCGACGGCACCGTCCTGCTGCCCGGCACGGCCTTTCTGGAGCTCGCCGTGCGCGCGGGCGACGAGGTCGGCTGCGGGCGCGTCGAGGAGCTGACGCTCACCGCGCCGCTGCCGCTGCCCGAGCAGGGCGGCGTGCAGGTGCAGGTGTGGGCCGGGCGGGCCGACGCGAGCGGGCGGCGCACCGTCGGCGTGTACGCCCGTCCCGAGGGCGACGAGGACGCCCCGTGGACGCAGCACGCCGACGGCATCCTCGCGTCGGATGACTCGGCGGGTGGACAGCGCGCCATCGCAGAGGAGTTCGCGGAGTGGCCGCCGGCCGGCGCCGAGGCCCTGGACCTGGACGGCCTGGACGAGCGCCTCGCCGGTGCGGGCTTCCGCTACGGCCCGGCCTTCCGCGGGCTTCGCGCGGCCTGGCGGAGCGGCGAGGACGTGTTCGCCGAGGTCGCCCTGGACGAGGGCGCGAGCGGCGAGGCCGGCGCGTTCGGGATCCACCCGGCGCTGCTGGACGCGGCGCTGCACGCGACGGCGTTCCTCGGGCTCGGCGGGGTGCCGTTCTCCTGGCAGGACGTCAGCCTGCACGCCGTGGGCGCGTCGGTGGTGCGGGTGCGGCTGTCCGCGACCGGGGACGACTCGGTCGCGGTCGAGGTCGCCGACGCGGCGGGCAGCCCGGTTCTCTCGGTCGGCTCGCTGCTGCTGCGGGCGCTCCCGACGCTGGCCGGTGCGGGCGCCGGGCCGGTCCGGGACGCGATGTTCGAGCTGCGCTGGTCCCGGCCGCGTGGCGGCGCGCAGGCGCCCGCCTCGGTGGCCGTCCCGGATGCGGACCCGCTCGGCCTCGGCGTGCTGCCGACGGCGGGCGAGGCCCCGGCCGAGGTGGTGCTCGTGCCGCTCGCGGGCGACCCGGCCGACCCGGTCGGCTCGGCCCGAGCGCTGACGGCCCTGGCCCTGGCCCGGCTCCAGCAGTGGCTCGCCGAGGACGCGTTCGGCCGGCTGGTCTTCGTGACCCGCGGCGCCGTCGCCACCACGGCGGACGACGAGGTCACCGACCCGGCCGCGGCTGCCGTGTGGGGCCTGGTGCGCTCCGCACAGGCCGAGCACCCGGGCCGGTTCGGCCTGGTCGACCTGGACCCGGCCGGCGGCCCGCTGCCCGAGCGCGTCCTCGGCGGCGACGAGCCGCAGCTGGCCGTGCGCGGCGGCGCCGTGCTCGCGGCCCGGCTGGCCCGCGCGGCCGCGGTGGCCGCGACCGGCGTCGCCTGGAACCCGGACGGGACCGTCCTGATCACCGGCGGCACCGGCGGCCTCGGCGCCGTCCTCGCCCGGCACCTGGTGGCCGAGCACGGCGTCCGTCGCCTCATGCTCGCGAGCCGCCGCGGCGCCGCGGCCGAGGGCGCCACCGACCTGGCCGCGCAGCTCACCGAGGCGGGCGCCGAGGTCGCCGTCGAGGCGTGCGACCTCACCGACCGCGCCGGCGTCGAGCGCTTGATCGCGGGCGTGCCGGCCGGGCATCCGCTGACCGCCGTGGTGCACGCCGCCGGCGTGCTCGACGACGGCGTCGTCGAGCAGCTCACCCCCGAGCGGCTGGCCGCCGTGCTGCGGCCCAAGGCCGACGCCCTGTGGCACCTCCACGAGGCCACCCGCGGCCTCGACCTCGCCGCGTTCGTCGTCTTCTCGTCCTTCTCCGGCACCGCCGGCGCGGCCGGGCAGGCCAATTACGCCGCGGGCAACGCCTTCGCGGACGCGCTCGTGCGCACCCGTCGCGCCGCCGGACTGCCCGGACTCTCGCTCGGCTGGGGCCCCTGGGCCCCCGTCGGCGGAATGACGGGCGGGCTCACCGACGCCGACCTCGCCCGGCTCGCCCGGCTCGGCACCCCGGCGCTCTCCGAGGCCGACGGCACCGCGCTGTTCGACGCCGCCCTCGCCCGCCCCGAGGCCGTCCTGTTGCCGGTCCGCCTCGACCTCCCGGCGCTGCGCGCCCGGGGCGAGGTGCCGCCGCTCCTGCGCGGCCTGATCCGCACCCCCGCGCGGCGTGCCGCCGTGACCGCCACCGAGGCGGCCGGCGCCCTCACCCGCCGGCTCGCGGGGCTGGACGAGCGCGCCCGCACCGAGGCCGTCGTCGACCTGGTCCGCGCCCAGGTGGCGGCCGTGCTGCGGCACGCCGACGCGTCGGAGGTCGACCCGCACCGCCCGTTCCAGGACCTCGGCTTCGACTCGCTCACCGCCGTCGAGCTGCGGGGCCGCCTGAGCGCCGCCACCGGGCTGCGCACCTCCGCGACCGTCGTCTTCGACTACCCGACCGTCACCGCCCTCGCCGGGCACGTCCTGGACGGCCTGACGGGCGCCCAGACGCCCGCCGCCGCGGCCCCTGTGCGGGCGGCGGCCGACGACGACCCGATCGTCATCGTCGGCATGAGCTGCCGCTACCCCGGCGGCGTCGCCTCGCCCGAGGACCTGTGGCGCCTGCTGCGCGAGGGCACCGACGCGATCTCCGGCCTGCCCACGGACCGCGGCTGGGACGTCGAGGCGCTCTACCACCCGGACCCGGACCACCTCGGCACCAGCTACACCCGCTTCGGCGGCTTCCTGCACGAGGCCGCCGACTTCGACCCGGGCTTCTTCGGCATGAGCCCACGCGAGGCGCTGGCCACCGACGCCCAGCAGCGTCTGCTGCTGGAGGCCTGCTGGGAGGCGGTCGAGCGGGCCGGGATCGACCCGGTGTCGCTGCGCGGCAGCCGCACCGGCGTGTTCGCCGGCGTGATGTACAACGACTACTCCGCGCTGCTCGCGGGCGGCCGCTTCGAGGGCCACCAGGGCAGCGGCACGTCGCCCAGCATCGCCTCCGGCCGCGTCTCCTACACGCTCGGCCTGGAGGGCCCGGCCGTCACCGTCGACACCGCGTGCTCGTCGTCGCTCGTCGCCATGCACTGGGCCATGCAGGCCCTGCGTGCCGGTGAGTGCACGCTGGCCCTGGCCGGCGGCGTCACCGTGATGTCCACCCCGACCTCGCTGATCGAGTTCTCCCGCCAGCGCGGCCTCGCCCCGGACGGGCGCTGCAAGGCGTTCTCCGACCGGGCCGACGGGGTCGGCTGGTCCGAGGGCGTCGGAGTGGTCGCCCTGGAGCGTCTCTCCGACGCGCGCCGCAACGGGCACCCCGTCCTCGCCGTCGTGCGCGGTTCCGCCGTCAACCAGGACGGTGCCTCCAACGGTCTGACCGCCCCCAACGGGCCCTCCCAGCAGCGCGTGATCCGCCAGGCGCTGGCGACCGCAGGGCTCGCGACGGCCGACGTCGACGTCGTCGAGGCACACGGAACCGGCACCTCCCTGGGCGACCCGATCGAGGCCCAGGCGCTGCTGGCCACCTATGGCCAGGACCGCGAACTCCCGCTGCTCCTCGGCTCGGTGAAGTCCAACCTCGGCCACACCCAGGCCGCCGCGGGCGTCGCGGGCGTGATCAAGATGGTGCTGGCGATGCGACACGGCGTCGTGCCCCGCACCCTGCACGCCGCCGAGCCGTCCTCCCACGTGGACTGGGACGAGGGCGCGGTGGATCTGCTGACCGAGGAGGCCGACTGGCCGGAGACCGGCCGACCGCGCCGGGCCGGTGTGTCCTCCTTCGGCTTCAGCGGCACCAACGCCCACGTCATCCTCGAACAGGCCCCGGAGACGGCGGCTCCGGCCGTCGCCTCCACTCTTCAAGAGCCCGTCCTGCTCTGGCCGCTGGCCGGCCGCAGCCAGGCCGCCCTGCGCGACCAGGCCGCCCGCCTGTACGCGTTCGCCGCCGCGGGCCCCGACGTGAGCCCGGCCGACCTCGGCCTCTCGCTCGCCACCACCCGCTCCGGCTTCGGCCATCGCGCAGTGGCCGTCGGCGCCGACCGCGACGAGCTGCTCGCCGCCATGACCGCCCTGGCCACGGGTGAGCCGGCCGCCGGGCTGGTCGAGGGCGAGACCGGCGCCGAGAAGCTCGCCGTGCTGTTCTCCGGCCAGGGCACCCAGCGCCTCGGCACCGGACGCGAACTCGCCGAGCGCTTCCCGGTGTTCGCCGAGGCGCTGGAGGAGGTGCTGCGCGAGTTCGGCCCGAGCCTGGACCGCCCGCTGCGCGAGGTCCTGCACGGCGAGGACGAGGAGCTGCTGAACCGGACCGGCTGGGCCCAGCCCGCGATCTTCGCCGTCGAGGTCGCACTGTTCCGCCTCGTGTCGTCCCTCGGCCTGCGGCCCGACCTGCTGCTCGGCCACTCCGTCGGCGAGATCGCCGCCGCGCACTGCGCCGGGGTGCTCTCGCTCGCCGACGCGTGCGCGCTGGTCGCCGCCCGCGCCCGGCTGATGGACGCGCTGCCCGAGGGCGGTGCCATGGTCTCCGTCGAGGCCACCGAGGACGAGGTACTGCCGCGCCTGGTGCCCGGCGTCTCCGTAGCGGCCGTCAACGGGCCCCGGGCCGTGGTGGTCTCCGGCCTGGAGGACGAAGTCCTGCGCATCGCCGGTGAGTTCGCGGCAGAGGGTCGCCGGACCAAGCGGCTGTGCGTCTCGCACGCCTTCCACTCGCCGCTGATGGAGCCGATGCTGGAGGATTTCCGGCGCGCCGTCGCGGAGCTGGAGTTCCGCGCACCGGCCATCCCGCTCGTCTCCGACACCACCGGCGAGCTCGCCACCGAGGCGGAGCTGTGCTCTTCCGAGCACTGGGTCGAGCACGTCCGCCGGGCCGTCCGCTTCGCCGACGGCGTCCGCGCCGCCCGCGCGGCCGGCGCCGCCACCTTCCTCGAACTCGGCCCGGACGGCGTGCTGTCCGCGCTCACCGAGGACGTCCTGGCCGACGACACCGCCGTGACGGCCGTCCCGCTGCTACGTGCCGGACGGCCCGAGGAGCGGTCCGCCGCCCTGGCCCTGGCCGCGCTGCACGTGCGCGGGCACGCCCTCGACTGGACCGCGCTGTACGCGGGCACCAGTGCCCGCCGCACCGACCTGCCCACCTACGCGTTCCAGCACGAGCGCTACTGGCCCGAGGCAGAGGCCGGCACCGCCGCCCCGGCCGCCGACCCCGCCGACTCCGCCCTGTGGGGCGCCGTCGAGCGCGGCAGCGCCGCCGAACTCGCCGACCTGCTCGGCCTGCGCGACGAACACCACGCGGGCCTCTACGCCCTCCTGCCCGCCCTCGCCGACTGGCACCGCACCCGGCACGAGAAGGCGCAGCTCGACGCCGCCCGCTACCGCGTCCACTGGCGGCCCGTCCGTCCGGCGGCTGCGCCCGTCCTCGACGGCACCTGGCTGGTCGCCACCACCGACGGCGTCGACGACGCCGAGATCCTCGACGCCCTGCGCGGCCACGGCGCCCGACTCGAACGGCTGGTGCTCGACGAGGCCTGCCGGGACCGTGCCGAACTCGCCCGCCGGATCGCCGGATTCGGCGACCCGAGCGGCATCCTGTCGCTGCTCCCGCTGGCTGACCGGCCCACCCCCGGGCCCGGCCTGCCGGAGGGGATCGCGCTCGGCGTCGTCCTCGCCCAGGCCCTCGGCGACCTCCGCTCCGCCGCGCCGCTGTGGACGGTCACCCGCGGCGCCGTCTCCACCGGGCCCGCCGACCCGCTCACCAACCCCGTTCAGGCCGCCACGTGGGGCCTCGGCCGGGTCGCCGCCCTGGAGCGCCCGCAGGCGCCGGGCGGGCTGGTCGACCTGCCGCCGGTGCTGGACGCGCCGACCGTGCAGAGCCTCGTCCGCGTCCTCGCGGGCAGCAAGCGCGGGGGAGAGGACCAGGTCGCGCTGCGCGGCAGCGCCGCCTACGGCCGCCGCCTGGTGCGGCACGCCGTCGACGAACTGCCCCGTGCCGAGGAGTTCACCGCCGACGGCACCGTCCTCGTCACCGGCGGCACCGGGGCGCTCGGCGCCGAGGTCGCCCGCTGGCTGGCCCGCAGCGGCGCCCGGCACCTCGTGCTCACCGGCCGCCGCGGCCCGGACGCCCCCGGCGCCGCCGAACTCGTCGCCGAGCTCGCCGAGCACGGCGCCACCGCGGCCGTCGTCGCCTGCGACGTCGCCGACCGCGACGCGCTCGCCGCCGTCCTCGCCGCCGTCCCGGCCGAGCACCCGCTGACCGGCGTCGTGCACGCGGCCGGCGTCGGCCAGGCCGCCCCGCTCTCGGACACCCCGGTCGCCGAGGTCGCCGCGCTCACCGCCGCCAAGCTCCACGGCGCCGCCCACCTCGACGCCCTCCTCGCCGACCACGACCTGGACTTCTTCGTCCTGTTCTCCTCCGTCGCCGGCATCTGGGGCAGCGCCGGGCAGAGCGCCTACGCCGCCGCCAACGCCTACCTCGACGCCCTCGCCGTGAACCGCCGTGCCCGTGGCCTGACCGCCACCTCGATCGCCTGGGGCCCGTGGGCCGGCGCCGGCATGGCCGCCCACGAGGCCGTCTCCGACGGCCTGCGCCGCCAGGGCCTGCGCTTCCTCGCCCCGGAGACCGCGCTCACCGAGCTGCGCCGCGCGATCGTGCACGAGGACGTCGCCGTGACCGTCGCGGACGTCGACTGGGAGCGCTACGCCCCGGTCTTCACCGCCGCCCGGCCGAGCGCCCTGTTCGACGAGCTGCCCGAGGTCCACGCCCTCGCCCGCGGCGCCGCGGCCGACACCGGGGCCGCCTCCGACCTCGTCCGCCGCCTGCGCGGCCTGTCGGAGGCCGAGCGCGACCGCCTGCTCGTCGACCTGGTGCGCCGCGAGGCCGCCGCCGTCCTCGGCCACGGCTCCGTCGACGGCGTGCCCGAGAAGCGCGCCTTCCGCGACGCCGGCTTCGACTCGCTGACCGCCGTCGAGCTGCGCAAGCGCCTCGCCGCGCTGACCGGCCTGCCGCTGCCCAGCACGATGGCCTTCGACCACCCGACGCCGGTCGCGCTCGCCGCCTTCCTGCGCGGCGAACTGCTCGACGGACCGCAGGACGTGACGGCACCGCCGGTGGCCGCCGCCGACCCGGACGAGCCGATCGCCATCGTCGGCATGGGCTGCCGTTTCCCCGGCGGCGCCGGAAGTCCCGACCAGCTGTGGCGGCTCGTCGCCGAGGGCACCGACGCCATCTCCGAGTTCCCGGAGAACCGCGGCTGGGACACCGGCCTCTACGACCCGGACCCGGACACCCCCGGCCGCACCTACTCCACCCAGGGCGGCTTCCTGCACGAGGCCGGCGAGTTCGACGCCGCGTTCTTCGGCATCTCCCCGCGCGAGGCCCTGGCGATGGACCCGCAGCAGCGCCTGCTGCTGGAGACGACCTGGGAGGCCCTCGAATCCGCGGGCATCGACCCGACCTCCGTCCACGGCAGCGCGACCGGCACCTTCATCGGGTCCACGTACCAGGAGTACGGGCTCGGCATGGACGACAGCTCCGCCGGGCACGCCGTCACCGGCACCAGCCCGAGCGTGCTCTCCGGCCGCCTCGCCTACCTGTTCGGCCTGGAGGGCCCGGCCGTCACGGTCGACACCGCGTGCTCCTCCTCGCTCGTCGCGCTGCACCTGGCCTGCCAGTCGCTGCGCGGTGGCGAGAGCTCCCTCGCGCTCGCCGGCGGCGCCACCGTCATGACCAACCCGAACGCCTTCATCGCCTTCAGCCGCCAGCGCGCGCTCGCCGCCGACGGCCGCTGCAAGGCCTTCTCCGAGGCCGCCGACGGCATGACCCTCGCCGAGGGCGTCGGCGTCGTCGTCCTGGAGCGGCTCTCCGACGCCGAGCGCAACGGCCACCCGGTGCTCGCCGTCATCCGCGGCTCCGCGATCAACCAGGACGGCGCCTCCAACGGGCTCACCGCGCCCAACGGGCCGTCCCAGCAGCGCGTCATCCGCCAGGCCCTGCACAACGCGGGCCTCACCCCGGGCGACGTCGACGCCATCGAGGCGCACGGCACCGGCACGGCCCTCGGCGACCCGATCGAGGCCCAGGCCCTCCAGGCCGCGTACGGGCGCGACCGGGACCGGCAGCGCCCGCTGCTGCTCGGCTCGGTCAAGTCCAACATCGGCCACACCCAGTCGGCGGCCGGCGTCGCGGGCGTGATCAAGATGGTCCAGGCGCTGCGCCACGGCGTGCTGCCGGCCACCCTGCACGCCGCCGAGCCGTCCTCGCACATCGACTGGACGCCGGGCACCGTCACCCTGCTCAACGAGGCCACGCCGTGGCCGGCCGGCGAGCGGACCCGCCGCTGCGCGGTCTCCTCCTTCGGCATCAGCGGCACCAACGCGCACGTCGTGCTGGAGGAGGCGCCCGCCACCCTGTCGACCGAGAGCGCCGAGGTGTCCGACGGCGTCGTGCCGTGGGTGCTCTCCGCCCGCACCCCCGCCGCCCTGCGCGCCCAGGCCGCGCGCCTGGCCGACCACCTCGACGTCGAGCCGGACCTGCGCCTCCACGACGTCGCCCACACCCTGCTGACCACCCGCGCCCTCTTCGAGCACCGCGCCGTCGTGCTCGGAGCCGACGCCGCCGAGCTGCGCGAGGGCCTCGCCGCGCTCGCCGCCGGCGCGTCCGCGCCGAACGCCGTCCAGGGCCTCGCCGAGGACGGCGGCCGCACCGTCTTCGTCTTCCCCGGCCAGGGCTCCCAGTGGGCCGGCATGGGTGCCCGGCTGCTGGACGAGTCGCCGGTGTTCGCCGAGCGCATCGCCGAGTGCGCGGCGGCCCTGTCCGAGCACGTCGACTGGTCGCTGCTCGACGTGCTGCGCCAGGCCGAGGGCGCGCCCGCGCTGGACCGCGTCGACGTGGTCCAGCCGGCGACCTTCGCCGTCATGGTGGCCCTCGCCGAACTGTGGCGCGCCCACGGCATCCACCCGGACGCCGTGGTGGGCCACTCCCAGGGCGAGATCGCCGCCGCCGTCGTCGCCGGGGCGCTCTCCCTGGAGGACGGCGCCCGCGTGGCCGCGCTGCGCAGCCGGCTCATCGGCCGCGTCCTGGCGGGCTCCGGCGGGATGGTCTCCGTGCCGCTGTCCGCCGAGGAGGCCGAGGAGCGGCTGCGTGCCCGCGGCGGTGGGCTCGCCGTCGCCGCCGTGAACGGGCCGCGGACCGTCGTCGTCGCCGGTCCGGCCGGTGAACTCGACGAACTCATGGACGAGTTCGAGGCCGAGGGACTGCGCGCCCGGCGGATCGGCGTGGACTACGGCTCGCACTCCGCCCAGGTCGAACTCCTCAGGGACGACCTCCTGACGGACCTCGCCCCCGTGCGCCCGCGCGCCGCCGAGGTGCCGTTCTTCTCCACCGTCACCGGCGACTGGCTCGACACCACCGTCGTGGACGCCGGCTACTGGTACCGCAACCTGCGCAACCCGGTGCGCTTCGACCCGGCCGTGCGCGAGCTGATGGCCCAGGGCCACGGCCTGTTCGTCGAGGTCAGCCCGCACACCGTGCTCACCATGGCGATCGAGGCCACCGCCGAGGACCGCGGCGACCGGGCCACCGCCGTCGGCACCCTGCGCCGCGACAAGGGCGGCACCGACCGCTTCCTCGCCTCGCTCGCCGAGGCCTTCGTCCGCGGCGGACGGGCCGACTGGTCCGCCCGCACGGCCGGCGGGCGCCGCGTGCCGCTGCCCACCTACGCCTTCCAGCACGAGCACCTGTGGGCCGTCGCGCCGCGCCCCGGCGGGGAGCCGGAGGACGGCGAGTTCTGGAGTGCCGTCGAGGAGGCCGACGTCGAGGCGCTGGCCGCTCGGCTGCGCATCGACAGCGGCGCGCTCGCGCCGGTGCTGCCCGCGCTGTCCGACTGGCACCGCCGCCGTCGGGAGCGCTCGACGCTCGACTCCTGGCGCTACCGGGCGACGTGGAAGCCGCTCTCCCCCGCTCCCGCCAGGCTGGACGGCACCTGGCTGCTCGTCACCGCCACGGAGGGCGAAGGCGAGGACGTCGCGGAGGCGCTGACCGCGCACGGCGCGGCGGTCGAGCGGCTCGTCCTGGACGACACCTGTACCGACCGCGGGCGGCTCGCCGCGCTCCTGGAGCCCGCCGTCGACGGCCTGACGGGCATCGTCTCCCTGCTCGCCACCGCCGAGCGGCCGAGCGAGCGCCACCCAGTCCTGCCCGAGGGCGTCGCGCTCACCCTCGCCCTGATCCAGGCCCTCGGCGACGCCGGGCAGGACGTGCCGCTGTGGTGCCTCACCCGGGGCGCCGTCGCCGCCGGGCGCACCGACCAGGTCGCCAACCCGGTGCAGGCACAGGTCCACGGCCTCGGCTGGACGGCCGCCCTGGAGCACCCGCAGCGCTTCGGCGGCGTCGTCGACCTGCCCGACGCCCTCGACCGGCGCGGCGCCGAGCGGCTGGCCGCCGTGTTGGCCGCCCGCGACGAGGACCAGGTGGCGATCCGCCCCTCCGGCGCCTACGCCCGCCGCATCGTGCGCGCCGAGGCCGCCGCCCGCCGGGAGGCCCGGCCGCTGCGCGGCACCGTCCTGATCACCGGCGGCACCGGCACCCTCGCCCCGCACCTGGCCCGCCGCCTCGCCGCCGAGGGCGCCGAGCGGATCGTGCTCACCAGCCGCCGCGGCGCCACCGCGCCGGGCGCCGCCGAGCTGCTCGCCGAACTCGCTGCGGCGGGCTGCGCGGCCGAGATGGCCGCCTGCGACCTCACCGACCGCGACGCCGTCGCGGCGATGCTCGCCGGCCTCGCCGCCGCCGGCCACGAGGTGCGCACCGTCGTGCACACCGCCGCCGTCATCGAGCTGCTGTCGATCGAGGAGACCACCCACGAGGCCTTCGCCAAGGTCCTGCACGCCAAGACCGCCGGCGCCCGCCACCTCGACGAGCTCCTGCCCGACGACCAGCTCGACGCCTTCGTGCTGTACTCCTCCACCGCCGGCATGTGGGGCAGTGGCCGGCACGCCGCCTACGTCGCGGGCAACGCCTACGTCAACGCGCTCGCCGAGCACCGCCGCGCCCGCGGTGGCCGGGCGACCGCGATCTCCTGGGGCATCTGGGCCGACGACCTGAAGCTCGGCCGCGTCGACCCCGGCCAGATCCGGCGCAGCGGTCTGGTCTTCATGGACCCCTCGCTCGCCCTGGACGGGTTGCGCCAGGCCCTGGACGCCGACGAGCAGGTGCTCGCGATTGCCGACGTCGACTGGGAGCGCTACCACCCGGTCTTCACCTCCGGCCGCCCGACCGCCCTGTTCGAGGACGTCCCCGAGGTGCGCCGGCTCACCGAGGCCGGCGAACGCCCGGCCGGGGACGGCGAGTTCGCCGCCCGGCTGCGCGCCCTGCCGGCCGCCGAGCAGGAGCGCCGCCTGCTGGACCTGGTCCGCGCCGAGGCGGCGACCACGCTCGGCCACGCCTCGCCCGACGTGCTGTCCGAGCAGCGGGCCTTCCGTGACGTCGGCTTCGACTCGCTGACCGCCGTCGACCTGCGCAACCGGCTGGCCGCCGCGACCGGGCTCACGCTGCCCAGCACCCTCGTGTTCGATCACCCGAACCCGCTCGCCCTGGTGCGCTTCCTGCGCGAGAAGACCGCCGGCACCGGCGCCGCCGGCCCCGCCGCCACGGTGGCGGGCGCCGCGCTGGACGAGCCGATCGCCATCATCGGCATGAGCTGCCGCTACCCCGGCGGGATCGCCTCGCCCGAGGACCTGTGGCGGCTCGTCACCTCGGGCGGCGACGCCATCACCGAGTTCCCGGCGGACCGCGGCTGGGACACCGAGGGGCTGTACGACCCGGACCCGGACGCGCCCGGCCGCACCTACTCGGTGCGCGGCGGCTTCCTGCAGGGCGTCGCCGACTTCGACGCCGCGTTCTTCGGCATCTCCCCGCGCGAGGCCCTCGCCATGGACCCGCAGCAGCGCCTCCTCCTGGAGACGGCCTGGGAGGCCATGGAGCGCGCCGGCCTCGACCCGTCCGCCCTGCGCGGCAGTCTCACCGGCACCTTCATCGGCGCCAGCTACCAGGACTACAGCCCCGGCGACTCCGCCCAGGACGGCGCCGAGGGCCACCTCGTCACCGGCACCATCCCGAGCGTCCTGTCCGGCCGGCTCTCCTACACCTTCGGCTTCGAGGGCCCGGCCGTCACGCTCGACACCGCGTGCTCGTCCTCGCTCGTCGCCCTGCACCTGGCCTGCCAGTCGCTGCGCAACGGGGAGAGCTCCCTCGCCCTCGCCGGCGGCGTCAGCGTGATGGCCACGCCCAACGCGTTCGTCGGCTTCAGCCGCCAGCGCGCGATGGCCGTGGACGGCCGCTGCAAGGCCTACGCCGAGGCCGCCGACGGCATGAGCCTCGCCGAGGGCGTCGGCCTCGTGCTGGTCGAGCGCCTCTCCGACGCCGAGCGGCTCGGCCACCCGGTGCTCGCCGTCCTGCGCGGCTCCGCCGTCAACCAGGACGGCGCCTCCAACGGCCTCACCGCGCCCAACGGGCCCGCGCAGCAGCGCGTGATCCGTGCCGCGCTCGCCAACGCACGGCTCGCCCCGGGCGAGGTCGACGCGGTCGAGGGCCACGGCACCGGCACCAGGCTCGGCGACCCGATCGAGGCGCAGGCGCTGCTCGCGACCTACGGCCAGGACCGCGAACTGCCGCTGCTGCTCGGCTCGGTGAAGTCCAACATCGGCCACACCCAGATGGCCTCCGGCGTGGCCGGCGTCATCAAGACCGTGCTCGCGCTGCGCAGCGGCGTGCTCCCGGCCAGCCTGCACATCGACCGGCCGTCCACGCACGTCGACTGGACGGAGGGCGCCATCGAGCTCCTCGCCGAGGCGCGCGACTGGCCCGAGACCGGGCGTCCGCGCCGCGCCGCCGTCTCCTCCTTCGGGCTGAGCGGCACCAACGCGCACATGATCCTCGAACAGGCACCGGCCACCGCTGTGGCAGCTGCGCCGACGGACGGTGACACCGTGCCCTTCGCGCTCTCCGCCCGTACCGACGAGGCCCTGCGCGCCCAGGCCGAGCGGCTGCTGACCGCGCTCGACGAGCAGCCCGAACTGCCGCTCGCCGACCTGGCGTTCTCCCTCGCCACCACCCGCACCGCGCTCGACCGCCGCGCCGCCGTCACCACCGGCGACCGCGCCGAGCTGCGGCGCGCGCTCGCCGCCCTGCGCGACGGCCTGCCGGACGCCGCCCTCGTCACCGGCCGGGCGGCCGGCGGCGGCCTGGCCTTCCTGTTCACCGGCCAGGGCAGCCAGTACCCGGCCATGGGCAGGGAGCTGTACGACCGGTACCCGGTGTACGCGGAGGCGCTGGACGCCGTCCTCGCCCGCTTCGACCTCGGCTACGAACGGCCCGTCCGGGACGTCCTGTTCGCGGAGGAGGGTTCGGTGGAGGCTGCGCTGCTGGACGACACGGGGTATGCGCAGCCGGCGCTGTTCGCGCTGGAGGTGGCGCTGTTCCGGCTGGTGGAGTCGTGGGGTCTGCGGCCCGATTTCGTGGTCGGGCACTCGATCGGTGAGATCGCGGCGGCGCATGTGGCGGGGGTGTTCTCGCTGGAGGACGCCTGCGCGCTGGTGGCCGCTCGTGCCCGGCTGATGTCCGAACTGCCGGGCGGTGGAGCGATGGTGTCCGTCGAGGCGACGGAGGCGGAGGTGCTGCCGCTGCTGACGGACGGCGTCTCGATCGCCGCCGTCAACGGGCCGGCCTCGCTCGTCCTCGCGGGCGACGAGAGTGAAGTCCTGCGCATCGCCGAGCAGTTCGCGGCCGACGGGCGGCGCACCAAGCGCCTGCGCGTCTCGCACGCCTTCCACTCCCCGCACATGGAGCCGATGCTCGACGCCTACACCCGCGTCGCCGCCACGCTCACCTACGACGCCCCGGCGATCCCGCTGATCTCCACCGTCACCGGCGCGCCCGCCACCGCCGACGAGCTCGCCGCGCCCGCGTACTGGGCCCGGCAGGTGCGCGGCACCGTCCGCTTCGCCGACGCCGTCCAGGCCCTCGCGGGCCACGGCGCCGCCGCCTTCCTCGAACTCGGCCCGGACGGCGTCCTCACCGCCGCCGCCCGCGACACCCTCGGCGACGGCGCCCGCCTCACCGGCGTGCCCGCGCTGCGCCGCGGCCGGCCCGGCGTCCCGGCGCTCACAGCGGCGCTCGCCCGGCTGGCCGTCGGCGGCCTGCGCCCGGACTGGGAGGCCGTCCTCGCCGGCACCGGCGCCCGCCGCGCCGACCTGCCCACGTACCCGTTCCAGCGGGAGCGCTACTGGCCGGAGGGCCGGTCCGTCCCGGCGGTGGGATCCGACCCCGTGGACGCCGAGTTCTGGGCCGCCGTCGACCGCGGCGACCTCGGGGCGCTCGGCACCGGTCTTGACCTCGACCGCGACACCGTGACCGCCCTGTCCGCCTGGCGCCGCGCCCGCCGCGAGCGCTCCGCCGTCGATGCCTGGCGCTACCGCGCCTCCTGGACGCCGCTCGACGGGGCGGGCGCTGCTGCGGCCCGGCCGTCCGGCCGCTGGCTGGTGCTCGTCTCGGACGACGCGCCGTGGGCGGACGGGCTCGTCGACGGGGTGACCCTCCGGGTCTCCGGCGACCGGGCCGCGCTCGCTTCACAGCTCCGTGACGTGACCGCGGAAGAAGGCGGGTTCACCGGCGTCCTGTCCCTGCTCGCCCTCGGCGACGACCCGCTCGCCGCCACTGTCACCGCCGTCCAGGCCCTCGGCGACGCCGGCCTCACCGCCCCGCTGTGGTGCCTCACCCGCGGCGCCGTCGCCACCGGCCGCTCCGACCGTCCAGCCGACCCCCGGCAGGCCGCCGTCTGGGGCCTCGGCCGCTCCGCCGCCCTCGAACTGCCTACCCGCTGGGGCGGGCTGATCGACCTGCCGGAGCAGCTCGACGACACCGCGCTGCGCCGCCTGGCCGCCGCGCTCGCCCGCACCGACGGCGAGGACCAGCTCGCCGTCCGCGCCTCCGGCACCTTCGCCCGGCGCCTCGTGCGCCACCCGCTGGGCGAGCGCCCGGCCGCCCGGCCGTACACGCCCGCCGGTACCGTGCTCATCACCGGCGGCACCGGCGGCCTCGGCGGGCAGCTCGCCCGTCGCCTCGCCGCCCAGGGCGCCGCGCACCTGCTGCTGCTCAGCCGCTGCGGCGCGGACGCCCCCGGCGCCGAACAGCTGCGCGCCGACCTCGCCGCCCTCGGCGCCGACGTCACCCTGGCCGCCTGCGACGCCGCCGACCGGGACGCCCTCGCGGCCGTCCTGGCCGCCGTCCCCGCCGACCGGCCGCTCACCGCCCTCTTCCACACCGCCGGCGTCGTCGCCGACGGCACGCTCGACACCCTGACCGCCGAGCACTTCGCCGAGGTGTTCCGCCCCAAGGTCGACGCCGCGCACCACCTCGACAAGCTGACCCGCGACACCGACCTCGCGGCCTTCGTCCTCTTCACCTCGACTGCAGGCACCATCGGCGCCGCCGGCCAGGCCAACTACGCCGCCGCCAACGCCCACCTCGACGCCCTCGCCGAGCAGCGGCGCGCCGACGGCCGCCCGGCCACCGCGATCGCGTGGGGCCCGTGGGCCGGCGACGGCATGGCCGGGGCCGGCGTCGAACAGCGGGTGCGCCGCGGCGGCTTCGGCCCGATGGCACCCGAACGCGCCCTGACCGCCCTCGGACACGCCCTCGACCACGACGACACCGCGCTCACCGTCGCCGACATCGACTGGCAGCGTTTCGCGGCGGTCTTCACCGCGCAGCGGCCCGTCCCGCTGATCGCCACGCTGGCCGGACCGGCCGGCCGCCCGGCCGCCGCCCAGGAATCCGGGCTGCGACAGCGCCTCGCCGAGCTGTCCGAGCAGGCCAGGGAGCGGTTCGTCCTCGACTTCGTGCGCACCCGCGTCGCGGCCGTCCTCGGCCACGCGGGCGGCGAGCGCGTCGGCGCCGACCAGCCCTTCACCGACCTCGGCATGGACTCCCTCACCACCGTCGAACTGCGCAACGCCCTCACCGCAGCCACCGGCCTGACCCTGCCCGCCACCCTGGTCTACGACCACCCGACCCCGGCCGACCTGGCCGCCCACCTCCTCGCCGAACTCCTCGGCACCCTGCCCGAACCCGACCGGGCCCCGGTCCCGCGCGACGTCACGGACGACCCCGTCGTGATCGTCGGCATGGCCTGCCGCTTCCCCGGCGGCATCGAGTCGCCGGAGGACCTCTGGCGGCTGCTCGGCGACGGCGCCGACGCCGTCCGCCCGTTCCCCGTCGACCGCGGCTGGGACCTCGACGCCCTCGGCCGCGGCGGCTCCGCCACCCTCCACGGCGGCTTCCTCGACGGCGTCGGCCGCTTCGACGCCCGCTTCTTCGGCATCTCGCCCCGCGAAGCCCTCGCCATGGACCCCCAACAGCGCCTCCTCCTGGAGACCTCCTGGGAGGCCCTGGAGCGCTCCGGCATCGCCCCCGACCGCCTGCGCGGCAGCGACACCGGCGTCTTCGTCGGCACCAACGGCCAGGACTACCTGACCGTGCTGCGCCGCGGCACCGCCGACGTCCGCGGCCACGCCGCCACCGGCAACACCGCGAGCGTCCTGTCCGGCCGCCTCTCCTACACCCTCGGCCTGGAGGGCCCGGCCGTCACCGTCGACACCGCGTGCTCCTCCGCCCTCGTCTCGCTCCACCTGGCCGCCCGCGCGCTGCGCGCCGGGGAGTGCTCGCTGGCCCTGGCCGGCGGCGCCTCGGTGATGTCCAGCCCGGACGCCTTCGTCGAGTTCACCGCGCAGGGCGGCCTCGCCGCCGACGGCCGCTGCAAGCCCTTCGCCGACGCCGCCGACGGAACCGCGTGGTCCGAGGGCGCGGGCGTGCTCGTCCTGGAGCGGCTCTCCGACGCCCGCCGGCTCGGGCACCCGGTGCTCGCGGTCGTGCGCGGCAGCGCCGTCAACCAGGACGGCGCCTCGAACGGGCTGACGGCCCCCAACGGACGGGCCCAGCAGCGGGTGATCCGCGCGGCCCTCGCCGACGCGGGCCTGACCGCCGCCGAGGTCGACGCCGTCGAGGCGCACGGCACCGGTACCGCCCTCGGCGACCCGATCGAGGCGCATGCCCTGCTGGCCGCCTACGGGCGGGACCGCGAACTCCCGCTCCTGCTCGGCTCGGTGAAGTCCAACCTCGGCCACACCCAGGCCGCCGCCGGCGCCGCCGGTGTGATCAAGACCGTGCTCGCGATGCAGCACGGGGAACTGCCGAAGTCGCTGCACGTCGACGCGCCCTCCCGGCACGTCGACTGGACGGCCGGCGCCGTGGAGCTCCTGACGGAGGCCCACGACTGGCCGGAGACCGGCCGCCCGCGCCGCGCCGGCGTCTCCGCCTTCGGCGTCAGCGGCACCAACGCGCACGTCCTGCTGGAGCAGGCGCCTTCGGCTGTGGATCCGGCCGGTCCGGTGGTGACCGCAGACGCCGCGCCGTGGGTGGTCTCCGCCAAGTCGGAGGCCGCGCTGGACGCTTCGCTCGCGCGCCTCGCCGAGGTGGACGGGCCGTCCGCGCTGGACGTCGCCCACTCGCTGGCGGTCGGCCGGGCCCAGCTCGGGCACCGGGCGGTGCTGCTGGACGGCGCCGAGGTCGCGCGCGGCGTCGCCGCCGAGCGCTCGACGGCCTTCCTGTTCTCCGGGCAGGGCTCGCAACGGCTCGGCATGGGACGGGAGTTGTACGCCCGCTTCGCGGTGTTCGCCGAGGCCTTCGACGGCGCCTGCGCGCGGCTGGACCAGCTGCTGGACCGGCCGCTGCGGGACGTGGTGTGGGGCGAGGACGCGGAGCTGCTGAACCGGACGGAATACGCCCAGGCCGGCCTGTTCGCGGTCGAGGTGGCGCTGTTCCGGCTCGTCGAGTCCCTGGGCGTGCGGCCGGAGTTCGTGGCCGGGCACTCGATCGGCGAGATCGCGGCCGCGCACGTGGCCGGGGTGTTCTCGCTGGAGGACGCGTGCACGCTGGTGGCGGCGCGCGGTCGGCTGATGCAGGCGCTCCCGGAGGGCGGCGAGATGCTCGCCGTGGAGGCTTCGGAAGACGAAGTCCTGCCGCTGCTGGGCGAGTTCGTCTCGATCGCGGCGGTGAATGGTCCGACGTCGGTGGTGGTTTCGGGTAACGCCGAAGCCGTCGAGGCGATCGAGGCGCACTTCGCCGACCGGCGGACCACGCGCCTGCGGGTCTCGCACGCCTTCCACTCGCCGCTGATGGAGCCGATGCTCGACGACTTCCGGGCCGTCCTCGACGGGCTCGCGTACGAGGCTCCTTCGATCCAGCTGGTCTCCAACCTGACGGGCGACGCGAGCGCGGATCTGTGCACCCCCGAATACTGGGTGCGCCACGTTCGCGAGACCGTCCGCTTCGCTGACGGCGTCCGGGCGCTGGAGGAAGCGGGAGCCACCGCCTTCCTGGAGCTGGGCCCGGACGGCGTCCTCGCCGCCCTTGCCGAGCGGGGTCTCGGTGCGGAGGGCGTGACCGCCTCCACCCTCCGCCGCGACCGGCCGGAGGAACACACCCTGGTCACCGCCCTCGCCCGCCTGCACGTCGCGGGCGTGCCGGTCGACTGGACCGCCCTGCTCGCGGGCACCGGCGCCCGCCACGCCGACCTGCCCACCTACCCGTTCCAGCGCGAGCTGTACTGGCCCGAGCGCGCGCCGGAGGCCGTCGCCGCTACCGACCCAGCGGACGCCGCGTTCTGGTCCGCCGTCGAGCGCGCCGACACCGCCGCCCTCGGCACGACCCTGGGCCTCGACGACGACACGTCGCTCGGCGCGCTGCTCCCCGCCCTCTCGGCGTGGCGCCGCCGCCGGACCGAGCGGACGGACGCCGACCGGCTGCGCTACCGCGCCGCCTGGAAGCCGCACGCCGCCCCCACCGGCCCGGACGCCCTGCCGGGCACGTGGCTGGCACTCGTCCCGGCCGACCGGGACGACGACGTCTGGACATCCGCGGTGCTCGCGGCCCTCGGCGCGGACGTCGTGCGTGTGGCGGTCGACGGGGATGACGTCGCGGACCTGGCCCCGCTCGTCGGGCCGGTCACCGGCGTGGTGTCCCTGCTCGCCGCCCCCGACGGCGTGCCCACCGGGCCCGCCCGGCCGGACGCCCTGCTCGCCGCCCTCGGCGAGGCGGGCGTCGAGGCCCCGCTGTGGTGCCTCACCCGGGGCGCCGTCGCCGTCGGCGACACCGAGGCCCCGCAGGACGCCACGCAGGCGGCCGTCTGGGGCATCGGCCGGGTGGCCGCCCTCGAACACCCGCAGCGCTGGGGCGGGTTGATCGACCTCCCCGAGGCACCCGACGCACGTACGTCGGCCCGTCTGCGCGCCCTGCTGACGGCCGGGGACGGCGAGGACCAGCTGGCGCTGCGCCCCGCCGGAGCCTTCGCCCGCCGCCTCGTGCGCGCGACGACGCCCGACACCGTACGTCCGTGGACCCCGCGCGGCTCGGTCCTGGTGGTCGGCGACCCGACAGGCCATGCGGCCCCCGCCGCCCGCTGGCTCGCCCGCGCGGGTGCTCAGCAGGTGGCGCTGCTCGCCGCCGACGCCGACATCGACGGCGAGGCCGTCGATCGCCTGCGCGCCGAGCTCGCCGAGCACGGCACCGGGCTGACGCTCGTCACCGGCACGCCCGGCGACGCGGAGGCCGTCGCCTCCGTCCTCGGGCTGCCCGACCTCTCCGCCGTCCTCTACACGGGCCGGGTCGGCGAGCCCGCCGACCACCTCGCCGGGTTGCTCGCCGACCTCGCGGCGCTCGACGAGGCGTTCGCGGACCGGGAGCTCGACGCCTACGTGCTCTTCGGGTCGATCACCGGCACCTGGGGCGTGAAGGGCCGGGCCGACGAGGCCGCCGCCAGCGCCCTCCTCGACGCCGTCGCCCAGGGCCGCCGTGCCGCCGGGCGGGCCGCCACCGCCGTGTCGTGGGGCGCCTGGGCTGGCAGCACGCCCGATTCCCTGGCCGCGCACCTGCGGGCCAACGGGCTGCCGCCGATCGCGCCCGACCGCGCCCTGGCGGCGCTCGCCGCCGCCCTCGACGGCCCAGCCGTCACCGTCGCCGACGTCGACTGGGAGCGTTTCGCGCCCGCCTTCGCCGAGGCCCGGCCGACGCGGCTCTTCGCCGACCTGCCCGAGGCCCGCGTCGCGGCGCGCCCCGAGGAGGAGACCGGGAGCCGCGCCGACACGCTGCGCGCCGGTCTGCGCGAGCGGTCGGCGGCCGAGCGCACCGAGGCCCTGCTGGCGATCGTCCGCGTCGAGTCGGCCGCCGTGCTCGGCCACGCCGACACCGACGACGTGCCGTCCGGGCACCCGTTCAAGGACCTCGGCTTCGACTCGCTGACCGCCGTCGACCTGCGCAACCGGCTCAACACCGCGACCGGCCTGCGCCTGCCCGCGACCCTCGTGTTCGACTACCCGACCCCGGCGGCCCTCGCCGCCCACCTCCGCGCCGAACTCTTCGACGAGGCGCAGGAGATGGAGCGCCCGGCCGTCGCCGCCGACACCGACGACCCGATCGTGATCGTCGGCATGGGCTGCCGCTACCCGGGCGGCGTCCGCTCGCCCGAGGACCTGTGGCGGCTCCTGCGGGAGGGGACCGACGCGATCGGCCCCTTCCCGGCGGACCGCGGCTGGGACCTCGACCGGCTCGCCCACGGCGACCGCGACGGGCGCGGGCGCAGCGTCACCCAGCAGGGCGGGTTCCTGTACGACGCGGCCGAGTTCGACGCCGCCTTCTTCGGGGTCTCCCCGCGCGAGGCGATGGTCGTCGACCCGCAGCAGCGGCTCGTCCTGGAGACCGCGTGGGAGGCGCTGGAGCGCGCCGGGATCGACCCGGCGGGCCTGCGCGGCGGAGACACCGGCGTCTTCATCGGCGGCGGCAGCGGCGACTACCGGCCGGCCATCGGCCAGCTCGGGCACGTCGAGACCGCGCAGTCCGCGAGCCTGCTCTCCGGCCGGCTCTCCTACACCCTCGGGCTGGAGGGGCCCTCGGTCAGCGTGGACACCGCGTGCTCGTCCTCGCTGGTGGCGCTGCACCTGGCCGCCCAGGCGCTGCGGTCCGGCGAGTGCTCGCTGGCCCTGGCGGGCGGTGTGACGGTGATGTCGAGCCCGGTCGGTTTCGTGGAGTTCGGCGAGATGGGGGCGCTCTCCCGGGACGGGCGCTGCCGCACCTTCTCCGACGCCGCCGAGGGCACCGCGTGGTCCGAGGGCGTCGGCGTCCTGGTGGTCGAGCGGCTCTCCGACGCCGAGCGCCGCGGCCACCGCGTGCTGGCCGTCCTGCGCGGTTCCGCGATCAACCAGGACGGCGCGTCGAACGGCATCACCGCGCCCAACGGCCCGTCCCAGCAGCGCGTCATCCGGCGCGCCCTGGCCAACGCGGGCCTGGCGCCCGCGGAGGTCGACGCCGTCGAGGCGCACGGCACCGGCACCAAACTCGGCGACCCGATCGAGGCCCAGGCACTCCTCGCCACCTACGGCCAGGACCGCGAACGGCCCGTCCTGATCGGCGCGCTGAAGTCGAACCTGGGCCACACCCAGGCCGCCTCCGGCGTGGCCGGGGTCATCAAGATGGTGCTGGCCATGCGGCACGGCCTGCTGCCGCGCACGCTGCACGTCGGCACGCCGTCCTCGCACGTCGACTGGACGGCCGGCGCCGCCGAGCTCCTCACCGAGGAGACCGCGTGGCCGGCCACCGGCCACCCGCGCCGGGCGGGCGTCTCCGCCTTCGGCGCGAGCGGCACCAACGCCCACGTCATCGTCGAGGCGCCGCCCGCGGCCGAGCCGGCCGAGGAGCACCCGGACGACCGGCCGCTGCCCGTCCCGCTCTCGGCCGCGACGCCCGCCGCGCTGCGCGAGCAGGCCGCCCTGCTACTCGGCCGCCTCGCCGCGCACCCGGAGCTGACGGTCCGCGACCTCGGCCACTCGCTCGCCACCACCCGCACGCTGCTCGACCACCGGGCCGCCGTGCTCGCCGCCGACCGCGCCGAGCTGACGCAGGGCCTGCACGCCCTCGTCGACGGTCGGGCCGTGCCGCAGCTCGTCCAGGGCTCGGCCCTGGGCGGGAGGACCGCCTTCCTCTTCCCCGGCCAGGGCTCGCAGCGCCCCGGCGCCGGGCGGGAGCTGTACGCCGCCCACCCGGTGTTCGCCGACGCGCTGGACGCCGTCCTCGCGGGCTTCGAAGGACGGCTGGCCGGGCCGCTGCGCCCGGTGCTGTTCGCGGAGGAGGGGTCGGCGGAGGCTGCGCTGCTGGACGACACGGGGTATGCGCAGCCGGCGCTGTTCGCGCTGGAGGTGGCGCTGTTCCGGCTGGTGGAGTCGTGGGGTCTGCGGCCCGATTTCGTGGTCGGGCACTCGATCGGTGAGATCGCGGCGGCGCATGTGGCGGGGGTGTTCTCGCTGGAGGACGCCTGCGCGCTGGTGGCCGCTCGTGCCCGGCTGATGTCCGAACTGCCGGGCGGTGGAGCGATGGTGTCCGTCGAGGCGACGGAGGCGGAGGTGCTGCCGCTGCTGACGGACGGCGTCTCGATCGCCGCCGTCAACGGCCCGCGCGCCGTCGTCCTCTCCGGGGACGCGGACGCCGTCGAACGCATCGCCGCCGGATTCGCGGCCGACGGACGCAGGACTAGGCGTTTGCGGGTGAGCCATGCGTTTCACTCCGTACACATGGACGCCATGCTCGACGACTTCGAGCGGACCGCCCGGGGCATCGCCTACGCCGCCCCGCGCATCCCGCTCGTGTCCAACCTGACCGGCGACGTCGTCACCGGTGACACCGGGGCGGAGTACGGGGCGCAGTACTGGGTGCGCCACGTCCGCGAGGCCGTCCGCTTCGCCGACGGCGTCGCCGCCCTCACCGCCCGCGGCGTGCGCCGCCACCTCGAACTCGGCCCGGACGGCGTGTTGTCCGCCCTCGTCCAGGCCAACACCGGGGAGGACGCCGACCCGGCCCGCCCGGTGGTCACCGCCACCGCGCTGCGCCACGGCCGCGACGAGCGCACGACCCTGCTCGCCGCCGTCGCCCGCCTGCACACCGACGGGCTCGCGCCGGACTGGTCCGCCGTCTTCGCCGGCACCGGCGCCCGCCGGGTCGACCTGCCCACCTACCCGTTCCAGCGGCAGCGCTACTGGCCGGAGCAGTCGGTGACCCCGGTGGCGTCCCCGGACGGGGAGTTCTGGACGGCGCTGCGCACCGCGTCCTTCGACGCGCTCGCCGGCACCCTGGACGTCGACGGCGACGCCCTCGCCCAGGTGCTCCCGGCGCTGCGCGACTGGCACGACCGGCGCGAGGAGCAGGCCGCCGTGGACGCCCGCCGCCGGCGGATCGTCTGGAAGCCGCTCGACCGGCCCCGCGCCGCGGCCCCGGCCGGTACCTGGCTCGCCGTCGTACCGGCCGGCCACGGTGACGCGGCCTGGACGGACGTCGTCCTCGCCGCGCTCGGCGCGGACGCCGTCCGGCTGACCGTCGAGGCCGACACCGACCGTGTCGGCCTCGCCAAGCAGCTCGCCGAACTCCCGTACGCGGCCGAGGAGATCACCGCAGTGGTGTCCCTCCTGGCGCTCGACGAGTCGGCGGACGGCAGCGTCCCCGCCGGGCTCGCCCGCACCGCCGCCCTGGTGCAGGCCCTCGGCGACGCCCGGATCGGCGCACCCCTGTGGTGCCTCACCCGGGACGCCGTCGCGGCCGCCCCCGGCGACCGCGTCACCGGCGTGGCCCAGGCGGCCGTCTGGGGCCTCGGCCGGGTCGCCGCGCTCGAACTCCCGCAGCGCTGGGGCGGCCTGATCGACCTGCCCGCGAGCCTCGACCGGGGCACCGGTGCCCTGCTGGCCGCCGTCCTCGCCGACCCGGACGGGGAGGACCAGCTGGCCGTCCGGCCCACCGGGGTCCTCGGCCGGCGCCTGGCCGCCACGCCCGGCGGCTCGACGGCCAGTGGTTCTCCGGCCGCTGACCAGTCGCAGTGGGACCCGACCGACACCGTCCTGATCACCGGCGGCACCGGCGCGCTCGGCGCCGAGGTCGCCCGCGGCCTCGCCGCCGCCGGCGCGCGGCACCTCGTGCTGCTGAGCCGTCGAGGCCTGGACGCTCCCGGGGCAGCCGAGCTCCGCGAGGAACTCGCCGCCACCGGCGCCGCCATCACCGTCGCGGCCTGCGACGCGGGCGATCGGGAGGCGCTCGCCGCCGTCCTGGCCGCCGTGCCCGCGGAGCACCCGCTGACCGCCGTCGTCCACGCCGCCGGCGTGCTCGACGACGGCGTCATCGACGGCCTCACCCCCGGCCGCTTCGAGGACGTCTACCGCGCCAAGGCCACCTCGGCCCTCCTGCTCGACGAGCTGACCAGGGACCACGACCTCGCCGTCTTCGCCCTGTTCTCGTCCGCCTCCGCGGCCGTCGGCAACCCCGGCCAGGGCAACTACGCGGCCGCCAACGCCGTTCTCGACGCCCTCGCCGAGCGCCGTCGCGCCGACGGACTCGCCGCCACCTCCCTCTCGTGGGGCGCCTGGGCCGGCGGCGGCATGGCCGCCGACGCCCGGGCCGGCGAGGCCGCCCGCCGCACCGGCATCCGGCCGCTCGACCCGGCCGTCGCGGTCGCCGCGCTGCGCCGCGCCGTCCTCGACACCGCGCCGACCACCCTGGTCGCCGACGTCGACCCGGAGCGCTTCGTCCGGGCCTTCACCGCCGTCCGCCCGAGCCGACTGCTCGCCGAACTCCCCGGCTACGCCGACCCGCAGGGCCCCGGCGGGGACAACGCCAACGGCCGCGAGCTGCGCGCCGAACTGGCCGCGCTCAACCCGGCCCGCCGCTCCGCCGCCCTCCTCGGGCTGGTGCGCGGCCGCGCGGCCGAGGTGCTCGGACTGCCCGGCATCGAGGCCGTCGGCCCCGAGAAGGCCTTCCGCGACCTCGGGTTCGACTCGCTCGGCGCGATCGAGCTGCGCAACCGGCTCGGCGCCGCCACCGGCCTCGACCTGTCCCCGACGCTGGTCTTCGACCACCCGAGCCCGACCGAGCTCGCCGGGCACCTGCTCGGCCTGCTGGCCGGTGACGGGGAGGCCGTGGAATCCGCGGAACCCGAGCGCGCCCGCCTGCGGGCGCTCGTCGAGTCCGTCCCGCTGGACCGACTGCGGCGCAGCGGCGTCCTGGACGCGCTGCTGAGGCTCGCCGACGGCGCGCCCGCCCAGGAGGCCGAGGACACCGACGCGATCGACGCGATGGACCTGGACGACCTGGTGCAGGCCGCCCTGCGCAACGACCCCGACCACGCCCAGGACTGACGGAGCAGAGATGACCACGCCCCACGACAAAGTAGTCGCCGCTCTCCGGTCCTCGATGAAGGAGACCGAACGGCTGCGCAAGCAGAACCGGCAGCTCCTGGCCGCGGCCGCCGAACCCGTCGCCGTCATCGGCATGGGCTGCCGCTACCCCGGCGGCGTCGCCTCGCCCGAGGACCTCTGGGACCTCGTGGCGGGCGGCACCGACGCCACCGGCGGCTACCCGGCCGACCGCGGCTGGGACCTCGGCGCCCTGGCGGACGCCGGCGTCGACGAGCGCGGCACCCGCGTCTCGCGGCGCGGCGGCTTCCTCGACTCGGTGTCCGGCTTCGACGCCGACTTCTTCGGCATCTCGCCCCGCGAGGCCGTCTCCACCGACCCTCAGCAGCGCCTGCTGCTGGAGACCTCGTGGGAGGCCTTCGAGCGGGCGGGCCTGGACCCGACGGCGCTGCGCGGCAGCCGCACCGGCGTCTTCCTCGGCACCAACGGCCAGGACTACGCGTACCTACTGGTGCGCTCCCTGGCCGACGCCACCGGCGACATCGGCACCGGCATCGCCGCCTCGGCGCTCTCCGGCCGCCTCTCCTACACCCTCGGGCTGGAGGGCCCGGCGGTGACGGTCGACACCGCCTGCTCGTCCTCGCTGGTCGCCCTGCACTGGGCGGTCCAGGCGCTGCGGGCCGGCGAGTGCATGCTCGCCGTCGCGGGCGGCGTCAACGTGATGGCGACGCCCGGCTCGCTGATGGAGTTCTCGCGGCAGGGCGGACTGGCCTCGGACGGGCGCTGCAAGGCGTTCGCCGACGGGGCCGACGGGACGGGCTGGGCCGAAGGCGTCGGCGTGCTGGTGCTGGAGCGGCTCTCGGACGCCCGCCGCAACGGGCACCGCGTCCTCGCGGTCGTCCGGGGCTCGGCGGTGAACCAGGACGGCGCGTCCAACGGCTTCACCGCGCCCAACGGCCCCTCGCAGCAGCGGGTGATCCGCCAGGCGCTCGCCAACGCCGGGCTGACGGCCGCCGACGTCGACGCCGTCGAGGGCCACGGGACGGGCACGCCGCTCGGCGACCCGATCGAGGCCCAGGCACTCCTCGCCACCTATGGGCAGGGGCGGGACGACGGCCGGCCGCTGTGGCTGGGCTCGGTCAAGTCCAACTTCGGCCACGCCCAGGCGGCGGCCGGGGTCGCGGGCGTCATCAAGATGGTGGAGGCGATGCGGGCGGGCGTGCTGCCGAAGACGCTGTACGCGGACACGCCGTCCTCGCGCGTGGACTGGTCGGCGGGCGCGGTGCGGCTGCTGACGGAGGCGCGCGAGTGGCCAGGGGACGAGCGGCCCCGCCGGGCGGGGGTGTCCTCGTTCGGGATCAGCGGGACGAACGCGCACGTGATCGTCGAGCAGGCTCCGACGGAGGATGCTGCTGGGGCGGATCTCTCGGTCGTGCCGGGCGTGGTGCCGTGGGTGGTCTCGGCGAAGTCGGAGGCCGCGCTGGACGCGCAGGTGGAGCGGCTCACCGGGGTCGGGGGCTCGCTGATGGACGTAGGACTGTCGCTGGCGGGGCGGTCGCGGTTTCGGCACCGGGCGGTGCTGGTGGACGGGGCCGAGGTTGCGCGCGGGGTGGCGGGGGAGCGGTCGACGGCGTTCCTGTTCTCCGGCCAGGGGTCGCAGCGGCTGGGGATGGGGCGGGAGTTGTATGCCCGGTTCCCGGTGTTCGCGGAGGCGTTCGATGCGGTGTGTGCGGAGTGGGATCCGGCTCTGCGTGAGGTGATGTGGGGTTCGGATGCGGAGCTGATGAGCCGGACGGAGTTCGCCCAGGCCGGGTTGTTCGCGGTCGAGGTGGCGCTGTTCCGGCTGCTTGAATCGCTTGGCGTGGAGCCGGAGTTCGTGGCCGGGCACTCGATCGGTGAGATCGTGGCGGCGCATGTGGCCGGGGTGTTCTCGCTGGAGGATGCCTGCGCGCTGGTGGCTGCTCGTGGCCGGCTGATGCAGGCGCTGCCGGAGGGCGGCGCGATGCTGGCGGTGCAGGCGTCGGAGGACGAAGTCCTGCCGCTGCTTGACGACTTCGTGTCGATCGCGGCCGTCAACGGCCCGTCGTCCGTGGTCGTGTCCGGTACGGAGGAGGCCGTCGCGGCGATCGAGGAGCACTTCGCCGACCGCAAGACCACGCGGCTGAAGGTCTCGCACGCCTTCCACTCCCCGCTGATGGATCCGATGCTGGAGGACTTCCGTGAGGTCCTCAAAGGGCTGACGTACAGCGCGCCTTCGATCCCGCTGGTCTCCAACCTCACCGGTGAACTCGGCGACGAGGACCTCCGCACCCCCGACTACTGGGTGCGCCACGTCCGCGAGGCCGTCCGCTTCGCCGACGGCATCCGCACCCTGCGTGAGGCCGGTGCGACCGCCTTCATCGAGCTCGGCCCGGACGGCGTCCTCGCCGCCCTCGCCCAGCAGGACTCGGACGCCCCCGCCCTCCCGCTGCTGCGCCGGGACCGGCCCGAGGAGCACACCCTCGTCACCGCGCTGGCCCGGCTGCACGTCGCCGGCGTGCCGGTCGACTGGGCGCGGCTCTTCGACGGCACCGGCGCCCACCGCGTCGACCTGCCCACCTACGCCTTCCAGCACGAGCACTACTGGCCGCGCCCCGCCCGCCGCATCGGCGACGTCGCCTCCGCCGGTCTGCTGGCAGCGGACCACCCGCTGCTCGGGGCGGCCGTGCCGCTCGCGGGTACGGACAACGTCGTTTTCACCGGTCGGCTCTCGCCCGGCATGGCGGCGGCCTGGGACGGCGACGCGGACGTCTTTCCGGCGGCCGGCTTCCTGGAGCTGGCGATCCGGGTCGGCGACCACGTCGGCTGCGACCGGGTCGAGCGGCTCGCCGTCACCCGACCGCTCGCCCTCGGCGGTGCGGGTGGCGGCACGATGGTCCAGGTCCGGGCAGGCGCGCCGGACGAGTCGGGTACGCGGACGGTGACCTTCTTCTCGCGCCCCGACGGCGGGCTCGACGAGCCCTGGACCGAGCACGCCACCGGGGTGCTGGCCACGGGAGCGCGCGCCGCCGACTTCGACGCGGCGGCCTGGCCGCCGACCGGCGCGGTCGCGGACGGCGCCGGCGTCTGGCGGCGCGGCGAGGAGACCTTCGTCGAGGCCGAGCTCCCGGCCGAATTGGCAGGCTCGGCGGCCGGGTTCGGTCTGCACCCGGCGTTGCTGACCGCCGTCCTGCGGGCGGACGACCGCAGGCTCGTGCCGGTGGCGTGGTCCGGGGTGTCGCTGCACGCCACGGGTGCCACGGTGGCGCGGGCTCGGCTGGCGCGGACGGGCGCGGACACGCTGTCGCTGGTCCTCGCCGACGCGGCGGGCGAGCTCGTGCTGTCGGCGGAGTCCGTGGAGGTGGGCGAGCCGGCCGCTGCTTCCCGTGGGGCGAACGGGTCGCTGCTGCGGCTGGAGTGGGTCGCGGCTGCGCCCGCCCGGCCGGTGGGTGTCCGGTCCATGACGCTGGGCGTGGAGATCGCGGAGCTGTCGGAGCTCGGCGACGAGGTGCCCGGCGCTGTGGTGGTCCCGGTGGCGGGTGGTTCGACGCCGGAGGCCGTGCACGAGGTGACGGCGTGGGCGCTGGGCCTGGTGCAGGAGTGGCTGGCCGAACCGCGCTTCGCGGACGCGCGCCTCGTGTTCGTCACGCGGGGTGCCCTGGCGGCCGGCGAGGTGTCCGACCTCGCCGGCGCTGCCGTGTGGGGCCTGGTGCGGGCGGCCGAGTCGGAGAACCCGGGCCGGTTCGCCCTCGTGGACGCGGACGGTGAGCTGCCGCTGGACGCAGTGCTGGCGACCGGCGAGTCGCAGGTGCTGGTCCGCGAGGGTGCCGTGCGCGTCGGTCGACTGACCCGCGCTGCGGGCGGCGGGTCATCCGCGGGCTGGGGCGAGGGCACGGTCGTCGTCACGGGCGGCACCGGCGGCCTCGGCCGGCTCGTCGCGCGCCACCTGGTGGCGGGACACGGCGTCCGGAACCTGCTGTTGCTGAGCCGCCGCGGTGGCGTCGGCGCGTGGCTGGAGGAACTGCGCGCGCTGGGCGCCGACGTCGAGGTGGTGGCCTGTGACGCCGCCGACCGGGAGGCCCTCATGGAGGCGCTGCACGGCCGGACGGTCACGGGCGTCGTGCACGCGGCCGGTGTGCTGGACGACGGCGTCGTGAGCGCACTGACGCCCGAGCGATTCGCCGCCGTACTGCGCCCCAAGGTGGACGCGGCGTGGAACCTGCACGAGCTGACCAAGGACCAGGACCTCAAGGCCTTCGTCCTCTTCTCGTCGATATCCGGTGTGTTGGGCAGCGCCGGTCAGGGCAACTACGCGGCGGCGAACGTCTACCTCGACGCGCTGGCGCACTGGCGCCGCCACCAGGGCCTGCCCGCCCAGTCCCTGGGCTGGGGTGCGTGGGTGCCGACGGCCGGTATGACGGGGACGCTCTCCGGGACCGATCTGCACCGGATCCGCTCCTCCGGCGTCCCGCCCCTGACCGAGGAGGACGGTCTCGCGCTGCTCGACGCCGCCATGGCCGTCGACGAGCCCTACCTGGTTGCGGCGGGCCGCATGGCCGCCGGCGCCCGCCCCCGCGGCGAGGTGCCGACGATGTTCCGTGCCCTCCTGCCCGTCGGGCGCCGTACGGCCGTGAGCACCACGGGCACGGGCGCCGCGCTCGCCGCCCGTCTCCTCGAACTGCGCGAGGGCGACCGCCTGCGTCACCTCGTCGACCTCGTCCGCGCGGAGGCGGCCGGCGTCCTCGGCCACGCCTCGGGCCGAGCCGTCGACCCCGGACGGGAGTTCCGGGACCTCGGCTTCGACTCCCTCACCGCGATCGAGCTGCGCAACCGCCTCGCCGACGTCACCGGGCTCCGGCTCCCGGCGACCATGGTCTTCGACTACCCGACCCCGCACGCCCTCGCCGCGCACCTCCTCGGGGAACTCCTCGGCGAAGAAGACGACGTGGTGGCCCCGGCAGCCGCCACCCGCGCCGATACCGGGGATCCGATCGCGATCGTCGGCATGGCCTGCCGCCTGCCCGGCGGAGTGCGGACCCCCGAGGACCTCTGGCGGCTCCTGAGCGAGGGCCGCGACGGCATCACCGAGTTCCCGACCGACCGCGGCTGGGACCTCGACGCGCTCTTCGGCACCGGCCACGGGGTGAGCGCCACCCGCCAGGGCGGCTTCCTCGCCGGTCTCGGGGACTTCGACGCGGGCTTCTTCGGCATCTCGCCGCGCGAGGCCCTCGCGATGGACCCGCAGCAGCGGCTCCTGCTGGAGACGTCCTGGGAGGCCTTCGAGCGGGCGGGTATCGACCCGACCGCGCTGCGCGGCAGCCGGACGGGCGTCTTCGTCGGCACGACGGGCCAGGACTACGCCTCGCTGGTGATGAACTCCCGGGAGGAGGTGGAGGGCCACGCGAGCACCGGGCTGGCCAACAGCGTGATCTCGGGCCGGGTGTCCTACTGCTTCGGACTGGAGGGCCCGGCGCTCACGATCGACACCGCCTGTTCCTCCTCGCTGGTGGCGATGCACCTGGCCGCGCAGTCCCTCAACAGTGGCGAGTGCACGCTGGCCCTGGCCGGTGGCGTGACCGTCCTGTCCACACCGATGAGCTTCCTCGGCTTCACCCGCCAGGGCGGGCTCGCTCCGGACGCGCGCTGCAAGGCGTTCGCGGACGGTGCGGACGGCACGGGGTGGTCGGAGGGCGCCGGCGTGCTGGTGCTGGAGCGGCTCTCGGACGCCCGCCGCAACGGGCACCCGGTGCTGGCCGTCGTGCGCGGCAGCGCCGTCAACCAGGACGGCGCGTCGAACGGCCTGACGGCCCCCAACGGTCCGTCCCAGCAGCGCGTGATCCGCCAGGCACTGGCCAACGCGGGGCTGTCGGCCGGTGAGGTGGACGCCGTCGAGGCGCACGGCACGGGCACGACCCTCGGCGACCCGATCGAGGCCCAGGCCCTCCTCGCGACCTACGGGCAGGACCGCGAAATCCCCTTGCTCCTCGGCTCGGTGAAGTCCAACCTCGGGCACACCCAGGCGGCGGCCGGGGTCGCGGGCGTCATCAAGATGGTGGAGGCCATGCGGGAGGGAGTGCTGCCGAAGACGCTGTACGTCGACGCGCCGTCCTCGCACGTCGACTGGTCGGCGGGCGCGGTGGAACTCCTGACGGCGGCGCGTGCCTGGCCGGAGTCCGGACACCCGCGACGGGCCGGGGTCTCGTCGTTCGGGATCAGCGGGACGAACGCCCACGTGATCGTCGAGCAGGCGCCCGTGGTGGACCAGGCCGAGGAGCCGGGCATCGCGCCGGGCGTCGTGCCGTGGGTGGTCTCGGGAGCGTCGGAGGTCGCGCTGGACGCGCAACTGGCCGGGCTCGCCGACCTGGACGGCTCGCCGGTGGACGTCGGGCTGTCGCTGGCGGGGCGGTCGCGGTTCGGGCACCGGGCGGTGCTGCTGGACGGCGCCGAGGTGGCGCGTGGTGCGGCGGGAGAGCGCCGGCTCGCGCTGCTGTTCTCCGGGCAGGGCTCGCAACGGCTGGGGATGGGGCGGGAGTTGTATGCCCGGTTCCCGGTGTTCGCGGAGGCGTTCGACGCGGTGTGTGCGGCGATGGACGTGCCCTTGCGCGATGTGGTCTGGGGCTCTGACAAGGAGCTGATCAACCAGACCGCGTACGCCCAGGCCGGATTGTTCGCCGTCGAGGTGGCGCTCTACCGGCTCGTCGAATCGCTGGGCGTGCGAGCCGAGTTCGTAGCCGGGCACTCGATCGGTGAGATCGCGGCGGCGCATGTGGCCGGGGTGTTCTCGCTGGCGGACGCCTGCACGCTGGTCGGTGCTCGTGGCCGTCTGATGCAGGCGCTGCCGGAAGGCGGCGCGATGCTCGCCGTGCAGGCCACGGAGGACGAAGTTCGGCAACTGCTCGACGAGTTCGCGTCGATCGCCGCCGTCAACGGCCCGTCGTCCGTGGTCGTCTCGGGCGCGGAGGAGGCGGTCGCGGCGATCGAGACGCACTTCGCCGACCGCAAGACGACGCGGCTGGGGGTCTCGCACGCGTTCCACTCGCCGTTGATGGACCCGATGCTGGAGGACTTCCGTGAGGTCCTGAACGGGCTGACGTACCAGGCCCCTTCGATCCCACTGGTCTCCAACCTCACCGGCGCCCTGGGCGCGGACTGCACCACCCCCGACTACTGGGTGCGTCACGTCCGCGAGGCCGTCCGCTTCGCCGACGGGATCCGCACCCTCGACGCGGCCGGCGCGACGGACTACCTGGAGCTCGGCCCCGGCGGCGTGCTCACCGCCCTCGCCGAGCAGAACCTCGACGCGGGCGCCGGCCGCATCGCGGCCCCCGCGTTGCGCCCCGACCGGCCGGAGGAAGGCGTCCTGCTGACGGCGCTCGCCCGCCTCCACGTCGTCGGCGTGCCCGTCGACTGGGCCCGGCTCTTCGACGGGACCGGCGCCCGGCGCGTCGACCTGCCGACGTACGCCTTCCAGCACGAGCGCTACTGGCCGGCCCAGGCCGCGCACACGGGCGACGTGACCGGCGCGGGCCTGCGGCCCGCCGAGCACCCGCTGCTGGGCGCGGTGGTCACCCCGGCCGACTCGGGCAGCGTGCTGCTGACCGGCCGGCTGTCACTGAAGGCGCAGCCGTGGCTGGGCGACCACCGGGTGGGCGGCGCGGCCGTCTTCCCGGCGACCGGCTTCCTGGAGCTGGCCGTCCGGGCCGCCGACCAGGTGGGCTGCGACCGGGTCGAGCGGCTGACGCTCGCCGAGCCGCTCGCGCTGCCCGAGGACGGCGCCGTCGTCGTCCAATTGGTGGTGGGCGCGCCGGACGAGGCCGGGACGCGTCCGCTGAGCTGCTACGCCCGGTCGGAGGACGCGGTGGACGGCCCGTGGACCTGCCACGCCACCGGCACGCTGGCCGTCGGCGAGCCGGAGGGCGGCTTCGACGCCTCGGCGTGGCCCCCGGCGGACGCGGTGGCCGTGGACCCGGAGTCCTGCCACGACCCGCTGGACCACGGCCCGGCGTTCCGCACGCTGCAGGCCGTGTGGCAGCGGGGCGACGAGGTGTTCGCGGAGGCCGTCCTGCCGGGCCGCGCCGAGGACGCGGCGCCGTACGGGCTGCACCCGGCGCTGCTGGAGGCGGCTGTTCAGATCGCCGCCCTGACCGGGGCGGACGACGGCGCACGCCTGGTGCCCACGGGCTGGCGCGACGTGGCGCCGCACGCGACCGGCGCGGCCGTCGTGCGGCTGCGGGTCGCGAGGGTGGGTGCGGACACGGTGACCGTCGAGGTCGCGGACGCGGCGGGCGGGCCCGTGCTGTCGGCGGGGTCGTTGACGCTGGCCGAGCCGTCCGCCGTGACCGAGCGGAGCGGCTTGGCCGGGGCGCTGCTGCGGCTCGACTGGGTGGACGTCCCGGCGCGGGCCGCCGGGCCCGTGCGGGCCGTCACCCTGGGCGAGGACGTGCCGTCGCTCGCCGACGTGACCGGCGAGGTGCCGGAGGTCGTGCTCGTGCCGGTGGCGGGTGGTTCGACGCCCGAGGACGTGCACGAGGTGACGGCGTGGGCGCTGGGTCTGGTGCAGGAGTGGCTGGCCGAGCCGCGGTTCGCGGATTCCCGCCTGGTGTTCACGACCCGGGGTGCGGTGCCGGGCGGTGAGGTCGCCGACCTCGTCGGCGGCGCGGTCTGGGGCCTGGTGCGGGCGGCCGAGGCGGAGAACCCGGGCCGGTTCGCCCTGCTCGACGTCGAGCGCGCGTCGGACGTGAAGACGGCGCTGCCCGTCGTCTGCGCTCAACTGGACCGCGGCGAATTCCAGTTCACCGCCCGTATCGGTGCCGTGCGGGTGGGCCGACTCGCCCGGGTGGCCGCCGGCGGGCCCTCGTTGGGCTGGGGTACGGGAACCGTGGTGATCACGGGTGGTACCGGCGGTCTGGGTCGGCTCGTCGCCCGGCACCTGGTGACCGAACACGGCGTGCGGGAGCTGCTGTTGCTGAGCCGTCGTGGGGGTGCGTCCGAGCTGGTGGACGAGCTGGCGGAGCTGGGTGCCCGAGCCGAGGTGGTGGCCTGCGACGCCGCCGACCGCGAGGCGCTCGCGCAGGCCCTGGACGGCCGGACGATCAGCGCAGTGGTGCACGCGGCCGGTGTGCTGGACGACGGTATCGTCACCGCGCTCACGCCTGAGCGCCTGTCGGCCGTCCTCCGACCGAAGGTGGACGCGGCGTGGAACCTCCACGAGCTGACCAAGGACCAGGACCTCAAGGCCTTCGTCCTGTTCTCCTCCATCTCGGGCGTCATGGGCAGCGCCGGCCAGGGCAACTACGCGGCGGCCAACGTCTACCTCGACGCGCTCGCCATCTGGCGCCGCCAACAGGGCCTGCCCGCCCAGTCCCTGGGCTGGGGCGCCTGGATGCCCACCGCCGGCATGACCGGGACCCTCTCCGAAGCCGACCTGCGCCGCATCCACGCCACCGGCGTCCCGCCCCTGACCGAGGACCAGGGCCTCGCCCTGCTCGACGCCGCCATGGGACTCGACGAGCCCTACCTCGTCCCCATCGGCCGCGCCTCCGGCCCGGCCAGGATGCCTGGCACCGTGCCCGCGCTGCTGCGCGGACTCGTCCGCGGCGCCCGCCGCGCGGCCGAGTCCACCGGCGGCCGCACCGGAGCGGTGGCCGCGCTCGCCGCCCGCCTGACCGAGCTGCGCGAGACCGACCGGCTGCGCCACGTCGTCGACCTCGTCCGCACCGAGGCGGCGGCCGTCCTCGGCCACGCCTCGCCGCAGGCCGTCGCCGCCGACCGCGACTTCCACGACCTCGGCATCGACTCCCTCACCGCCCTGGAGCTGCGCAACCGCCTCACCGCCGTCACCGGCCTGCGCCTGCCCGCGACCCTGGTCTTCGACCACCCCACGTCCGCCGTCCTCGCCGCGCACCTGCTCGGCGTACTCCTGGACGAGCAGGACGCGGCGGACGGCGCCGCGCTGTTCGGTCAACTCGACCGCCTGGACGCGGCCCTGGCCGATGCGGACACCGACGAGGCGACCCGCAACGCGGTTTCGCTCCGGCTGCGCCGAATGCTGGAGAAATTGCGAAACCAGGACGCGCAGAATGCCGAGGACGCCATTGCGGAGCGGCTCGAAGCAGCGAGCGCGGACGAGGTCCTGGCCTTCATCGACAACGAGCTCGGCCGTCTGAGCGACCGCTGACCGACCCCGCCTCATCACAGGAAGGCACCACCCCCCATGTCGAACGACAGCAAGCTCGTTGACTACCTCAAGTGGGTCACGGCCGACCTGCACCAGACACGCCAACGACTGCTGGAGGCCGAGTCCGGCCGGCACGAGCCGATCGCGATCGTCGGCATGGCGTGCCGCCTGCCGGGCGGGGTGACCACCCCCGAGGAGCTCTGGCGGCTGGTCGCGGACGGGCAGGACGGCATCACCGGGTTCCCCGCCGACCGCGGGTGGGACATCGCGGCGCTGCTCGGCGAGGGCAACGGCAGCAGCGCCTCGATCGAGGGCGGGTTCGTCACGGCCGGCGAGTTCGACGCGGGCTTCTTCGGGATCTCGCCGCGCGAGGCCCTCGCGATGGACCCGCAGCAGCGGCTGCTGCTGGAGACGTCCTGGGAGGCCTTCGAGCGGGCGGGCATCGACCCGAGCGGCCTGCGCGGCACCCGCACCGGCGTGTTCGTCGGTACGGCGGGCGTCGACTACGTCGGCGTGGTGATGAACTCGGACGAGGACATGGAAGGTCACGCGACCACCGGCCTGACGGCGAGCGTGCTGTCCGGCCGGGTGTCGTACACCTTCGGCCTGGAGGGTCCGGCGGTCACCGTCGACACCGCGTGCTCGTCCTCGCTGGTGGCGATGCATCTCGCGTCGCAGGCGCTGCGGGCCGGCGAGTGCACGCTGGCCCTCGCGGGCGGCGTCACCGTGCTGTCGACGCCGATGAGTTTCTCCGGCTTCTCCCGGCAGGGCGGCCTTGCCCCGGACGGGCGCTGCAAGGCGTTCGCCGACGCGGCGGACGGGACGGGCTGGGCCGAGGGCGCGGGCGTCCTGGTGCTGGAGCGCCTGTCGGACGCGCGCCGCAACGGGCACCCCGTGCTGGCCGTCCTGCGCGGCTCGGCCGTCAACCAGGACGGTGCCTCGAACGGCCTGACGGCCCCCAACGGCCCGTCGCAGCAGCGCGTCATCCGGCAGGCGCTGGCCGCCGCCGGGCTGTCGGCCGGCGAGGTCGACGCCGTTGAGGGCCATGGGACGGGCACGCCGCTCGGCGACCCGATCGAGGTCCAGGCGCTGCTCGCCACCTACGGACAGGACCGTGAACGGCCGCTCCTGCTCGGCTCGCTGAAGTCAAACATCGGCCACACCCAGGCGGCCGCCGGCGCGGCCGGCGTGATCAAGACGGTGATGGCGCTGCGGCACGGTGTGCTGCCGAAGACGCTGCACGTCGACGCGCCGTCGGCCGAGGTGGACTGGTCGGCGGGGGCCGTCGAGCTGCTCACCGAGGCCCGGGCCTGGCCGGAGGTGGACCGGCCGCACCGCGCGGGCGTGTCCGCGTTCGGGATCAGCGGCACGAACGCACACGTGATCGTTGAGGAGGCGGTGGAGGAGGACACGGACCCGATTGTCGAGCCTACTGTGGCGCCGGGCGTGGTGCCGTGGGTGGTCTCGGCGAAGTCGGAGGCCGCGCTGGACGCGCAGGTGGAGCGGCTCGCCGGGGTGGGGGGCTCGCCGGTGGACGTCGGGCTGTCGCTGGCGGGGCGCTCGCGGCTCGGGCACCGGGCGGTGTTGGTGGACGGGGCGGAGGTTGCCCGTGGGGCGGCGGGGGAGCGGTCGGCGGCGTTCCTGTTCTCGGGGCAGGGGTCGCAGCGGTTGGGGATGGGGCGGGAGTTGTATGCCCGGTTCCCGGTGTTCGCGGCGGCCTTCGACGCGGTGTGTGCGGAGTTCGATCCGGTCCTGCGTGAGGTGGTGTGGGGTTCGGATGCGGAGCTGCTGAACCGGACGGAGTACGCCCAGGCGGGGTTGTTGGCGGTCGAGGTGGCGCTGTTCCGGCTCGTCGAATCGCTGGGTGTGGAGCCGGAGTTCGTGGCCGGGCACTCGATCGGTGAGATCGCGGCGGCGCATGTGGCCGGGGTGTTCTCGCTGGAGGACGCGTGCAAGCTGGTGAGCGCTCGTGGCCGTCTGATGCAGGCGCTGCCGGCGGGTGGCGCGATGCTGGCCGTGCAGGCGGCGGAGGACGAGGTCCTGCCGCTGCTGGGTGAGTTCGTGTCGATCGCCGCCGTCAACGGCCCGTCGTCCGTGGTCGTCTCGGGCGCGGAGGAGGCGGTCGCGGCGATCGAGGCGCATTTCGCCGACCGCAAGACGACGCGGCTGGGGGTCTCGCACGCGTTCCACTCGCCGTTGATGGACCCGATGCTGGAGGACTTCCGTGAGGTCCTGAACGGGCTGACGTACCAGGCTCCTTCGATCCCGCTGGTCTCGAATCTGACCGGCGCCCTGGGCGGGGATTTCACCGCCCCCGACTACTGGGTGCGTCACGTCCGCGAGGCCGTCCGCTTCGCCGACGGCGTCCGCACCCTGCGCGAGGCCGGGGCCACCGCGTTCGTCGAGCTCGGCCCCGACGGCGTCCTCGCGGCCCTCGCCGGGCAGGACTCGGACGCCCCCGCACTCCCGTTGCTGCGCCGCGACCGGCCCGAGGAGCACACCCTCGTCACGGCCCTGGCCCGTCTGCACGTCACCGGCGTCGGGGTCGACTGGGCGCGGCTCTTCGACCGCACCGGCGCCCAGCGCGTCGAGCTGCCCACCTACGCCTTCCAGCACGAGCACTACTGGCCGCGCCCGGCCCGTCGCATCGGCGACGTGACCGGCGCCGGTCTGTCGCCCGCCGAGCACCCGCTGCTGGGCGCGACCGTCGCGCTCGCGAACGCCGAGGGCACGCTGCTGACCGGCCGGCTGTCGCTGAAGGCGCAGCCGTGGCTGGGCGACCACCGGGTGGGCGGCGCGGCCGTCTTCCCGGCGACCGGTTTCCTGGAGCTGGCCGTCCGCGCCGGTGACCAGGTCGCCTGCGACCGGGTCGAGTGGCTGACGCTCGCCGAGCCGCTGGCGCTGCCCGAGGACTGCGCGGTGGTCGTCCAGATCCAGGTGGACGCCCCGACGGCCTCCGGCGCCCGTCCGGTGCGGATCTTCTCCCGCCCGGACGCCGACGCCGACGCCGCGTGGACGGAGCACGCCTCGGGCGAGCTCGTCCGCGGCGAGCGCATGGCCGACTTCGACACCTCGGTGTGGCCGCCGAAGGGCGCGGTCGTCGCCGAGCTGACCGGGATCCAGGAGGAGGCGGACCTCGGTCCGGCCTTCGACGGGCTGCGATCGGTCTGGCGGCGCGGCGAAGAGACCTTCGTCGAGGCCGTCCTGCCGGGCGACGCGGCCGATGACGCTGCGGGGTTCGGCGTGCACCCGGCGCTGCTGGCGGCCGTGGTGCGGGCGGACGGCCGGGGGCTGGTGCCGGTGGCGTGGTCCGGGGTGTCGCTGCACGCCTCGGGCGCGTCCGTGGTGCGGGCCCGGCTCGTGCGCACGGGCGGGGAGACGCTCGCGCTCGCCGTCGTGGACGCCGCCGGGGAGCCGGTGCTGTCGGCCGAGGCCCTGACGCTGGCCGAGCCGGCCGCCGTGGCGCAGGGAGCGGCCGCGGCGGGCTCGCTGCTGCGGCTGGAGTGGGTGCCCGCGCCGTCGCGTGCGGGGGACCGCGTGACGGCGGCGACGCTGGGCGCGGACGTGGCCTCGTTCGCCGAGCTGACGGACGACGTGCCGGGTGCCGTGGTGGTCCCGGTGGCGGGTGGTTCGACGCCCGAGGACGTGCACGAGGTGACGGCGTGGGCGCTGGGCCTGGTGCAGGAGTGGCTGGCCGAGCCGCGGTTCGCGGACGCGCGCCTGGTGTTCGTCACCCGGGGCGCGGTGGCGGGCGGCGAGGTCGCGGACCTGGCCGGTGGTGCGGTCTGGGGCCTGGTGCGGGCGGCGGAGTCGGAGAACCCGGGCCGGTTCGTGCTCGTGGACGCGGACGGCGAGTTTCCGTTGGACGCGGTGCTGGCCGTGGGCGAGCCGCAGGTGGTGGTACGCGACGGCGTTGTCCGAGTGGGCCGGCTGGCCCGCGTGTCCCCCGGCGGGCGCTCGTCGGGCTGGGGCACGGGAGCCGTGGTGATCACGGGTGGTACCGGCGGTCTGGGCCGTCTCGTCGCCCGGCACCTGGTGACCGAACACGGTGTGCGGGACCTGCTGTTGCTGAGCCGGCGCGGGGGCGCGTCCGAGCTGGTGGACGAGCTGGCGGAGCTGGGTGCCCGAGCCGAGGTGGTGGCCTGTGACGCCGCCGACTGTGAGGCGCTCGCGCGGGCCCTGGACGGCCGGACGGTCACGGGTGTCGTGCACGCGGCCGGTGTGCTGGACGACGGGATCGTCACCGCGCTCACCCCCGAGCGACTGTCGGCGGTCCTCCGCCCGAAGGTCGATGCCGCCTGGAACCTCCACGAGCTGACCAAGGACCAGGACCTCAAGGCCTTCGTCCTGTTCTCCTCGATCTCGGGTGTGATGGGCACGGCGGGCCAGGGCAACTACGCGGCGGCGAACGTGTACCTGGACTCCCTCGCGCACTGGCGCTGCCACCAGGGCCTGCCCGCCCAGTCCCTGGGCTGGGGCGCCTGGATGCCCACGGCCGGCATGACCGGGACCCTCTCCGAAGCCGACCTGCGCCGCATCCACGCCACCGGCGTCCCGCCCCTCACCGAGGAGCACGGTCTCGCGCTGCTCGACGCCGCCATGGGAATCGACGAGCCCTACCTGGTCGCGACCGGCCGCATGGCCGCCGGCGCCCGCCCGCGCGGCGAGGTGCCGACGATGTTCCGCGCCCTCCTGCCAGCCGGGCGCCGCACGGCCTCCGCGACCGGCACCGGTGCCGCCACCATGACGGCCCTCGCCGCCCGCCTCTACGAGCTGCGCGAGGCCGACCGGCTGCGCCACGTCGTGGACCTGGTACGCACCGAGGCCGCCGCCGTCCTCGGCCACGCCTCGCCGCAGGCCGTCGCCGCCGACCGCGACTTCCACGACCTCGGCATCGACTCCCTCACCGCCCTGGAGCTGCGCAACCGCCTCACCGCCGTCACCGGCCTGCGCCTCCCGGCAACCCTGGTCTTCGACCACCCGACCCCCGCCGCGATCGCCGACCTCGTGCTCGCGGAGGTGCTCGGCCGGCACGACGAGCCGGTCGCCCCGGCCGCGGCGGCCGCCGCCACTGACGACGACCCGATCGCGATCGTCGGCATGGCCTGCCGCCTGCCCGGCGGGATCGGCACGCCCGAGGAGCTGTGGGCGCTGGTCGCCGAGGGCCGCGAGGGCATCTCCGACTTCCCGACCGACCGCGGCTGGGACCTCGACACCCTGCTCGGCGGCGGCCCCGGCGACCGGGGGCGCAGCGCCACCGCGAAGGGCGGCTTCCTGCACGGGGTGGCTGACTTCGACGCGGCCTTCTTCGGGATCTCGCCGCGCGAGGCGCTCGCGATGGACCCGCAGCAGCGGCTCCTGCTGGAGACGTCCTGGGAGGCCGTCGAGCGCGCCGGGATCGACCCGACGGCGCTGCGCGGCAGCCGCACCGGCGTTTTCGTCGGCACCGGCGGCCAGGACTACCTGACGCTCGTCATGAACGCCCAGGAGGACATCGAGGGCCACGCGAGCACCGGCCTGGCCGCGAGCGTGGTCTCCGGCCGGATCTCCTACACCTTCGGCCTGGAGGGTCCGGCGGTCACCGTCGACACGGCGTGCTCCTCCTCCCTGGTGGCGATGCATCTGGCCTCCCAGTCGCTGCGCAGCGGCGAGTGCACGCTGGCCCTGGCCGGCGGCGTCACCGTGATGTCGTCCTCGCTCGGCTTTCCCGGCTTCACCCGGCAGGGCGGACTGGCCCCGGACGGGCGCTGCAAGGCGTTCGCCGACGCGGCGGACGGGACCGGGTGGTCGGAGGGCGCGGGCGTCCTGGTGCTGGAGCGCCTCTCGGACGCACGCCGCAACGGACATCCGGTGCTGGCCGTCCTGCGCGGCTCGGCCGTCAACCAGGACGGTGCCTCGAACGGTCTGACGGCCCCCAACGGCCCGTCCCAGCAGCGCGTCATCCGCCAGGCCCTCGCCAACGCGCGCCTCTCGGCGGCGGAGGTCGACTTCGTCGAGGGCCACGGCACGGGCACCACCCTGGGCGACCCGATCGAGGCCCAGGCCCTCCTCGCCACCTACGGGCAGGAACGCGAACGCCCGCTCCTGCTCGGCTCGTTGAAGTCCAACATCGGCCACACCCAGGCCGCCGCCGGCGCGGCCGGCGTGATCAAGGCCGTGCTGTCGATGCAGCACGGCGTGCTGCCCCGCACGCTGCACGTGGACGCGCCGTCCTCGCACGTCGACTGGACGACCGGTGACATCCGGCTGCTCACGCAGGCGGAGGAGTGGCCGGAGACCGGCCGGCCGCGCCGTGCGGGCGTGTCGGCGTTCGGGATCAGCGGCACCAACGCGCACGTGATCGTCGAGCAGGCGCCGCCGGCCGAAGCCGGGGTGGCGGAGCCGTCGGTGGCGCCGGGCGTCGTGCCGTGGGTGTTGGCAGGCAAGTCGGGGGCCGCGCTGGACGCGCAGCTCGCGCGGCTCGAAGGGTTGGACGCCTCGCCGGTGGACGTCGGCCTCTCGCTGGCCGCAGGGCGGTCGCGGTTCGCGCACCGGGCGGTGCTGCTGGACGGCGCCGAGGTGGCCCGGGGCGTCGCCGACGGCGAGCGCAGGACGGCACTGCTGTTCTCCGGACAGGGCGCCCAACGCCTCGGCATGGGGCAGGAGTTGTACGCCCGCTTCCGCGTGTTCGCCGAGGCCTTCGACGCGGTCTGCGCGCAGTTCGACCTGCCCGTCCGCGAGGTCGTGTGGGGCGAGGACGAGGAGCTGATCAACCAGACCGCGTACGCCCAGGCCGGGTTGTTCGCCGTCGAGGTGGCGCTGTACCGGCTTGTCGAATCGCTGGGTGTGCGGGCTGAGTTCGTCGCGGGCCACTCGATCGGCGAGGTCGCGGCCGCACACATCGCCGGGGTGTTCAGCCTGGCCGACGCCTGCGCCCTGGTCGCTGCTCGCGGCCGCCTCATGCAGGCGCTGCCGTCCGGCGGCGCGATGCTTGCCGTGCAGGCGACGGAGGACGAAGTCCTTCCGCTGCTGGGCGACTTCGTGTCGATCGCGGCCGTCAACGGTCTGACCTCTGTCGTCGTCTCGGGCGCGGAGGAGGCCGTCGCGGCGATCGAGGAGCACTTCGCCGACCGCAGGACCACGCGGCTGAAGGTCTCGCACGCCTTCCACTCCCCGTTGATGGATCCGATGCTGGAGGACTTCCGTGAGGTCCTCAACGGGCTGAGCTACCAAGCCCCTTCGATCCCGCTGGTCTCCAACCTCACCGGTGAGGTCGGCGGCGAGGACCTCTGCACCCCCGACTACTGGGTGCGCCACGTCCGCGAGGCCGTCCGCTTCGCCCACGGGATCCGCACGCTGCACGCCGCCGGTGCGACCGACTTCGTGGAGCTCGGCCCGGACGCGGCCCTGTCCCCGGCCGTCCGCCAGACCCTGGCGGATGCCTCGGAGCTCGTCGTCGAGCCGGCCGGCCGTCGTGGCCGTCCCGAAGAGACCGCCCTGCTGACCGCGCTCGCCCGCCTCCATGTCGTCGGCGCGCCCATCGACTGGGCGCGCCTGTTCGACGGCACCGGTGCCCGCCGCACCAGCCTGCCGACGTACGCCTTCCAGCGCGAGCGCTACTGGCCGCAGACCCACTCCCAGGCCACCCGCCCTGGCACCGCCGCTCCGGACGACCCGCTGGACGCCCGCTTCTGGGCCGCCGTCGAGGGCGAGGACCTGGACGCGCTCGCCGCCGACCTCGCCGTGGACGGCGACGCGCTCGGAGCCGTGCTCCCGGCCCTGTCCGCGTGGCGGCGCCACCACCGCGACCAGTCCCTGCTGGACGCGCTGCGCTTCCACGAGTCCTGGCGTGCGCTGCCGGGCGGCTCGACGGCCCGGCCGTCCGGCCCATGGCTGGTGGTGACGCCCGCCGAGGGCGGCGACGAGGTGTGGACGGAGGCGGCCTGCGAGGCCGTCGGACCGGACGCGCTGTGCCTGTCCGTGCCCGCCCCGCAGCGCGCCGAGCTCGCTGCGCTGCTGCGCGAACTGCCCTCGACCGGGCGCCCGTTCACCGGCGTCCTGTCCCTCCTCGCGCTCGGCCGTGAGGCCGACCCGGCCGCCGCGACCCTCGCCCTTCTGCAGGCGCTGCGCGACGCGGACCTCACCGCGCCGCTGTGGTGTCTGACGCGCGGCGCGGTCGCCGTGGCCTGTACCGACTCGCCGGCCGCGCCCGAGCAGGCCGCCGTGTGGGGCCTCGGCCGGGTCGCCGCGTTGGAGCACCCCCAGCAGTGGGGCGGCCTCGTCGACCTGCCCGAGGCGCCGGACCGGTCCGCGGTGCGCCGACTGGCCGCCGTGCTCGCCGGCGCGGACGGCGAGGACCAGATCGCGATCCGTACCGCCGCCGTCCACGCCCGCCGCCTGGTCCCGGCCCCGGCCGGCGCGCCGGACGCGGGCTGGACGCCGGGGCAGAGCCCGGGCACCGTGCTGATCACCGGCGGCACCGGCGGCCGGGGCGCGGCCGTGGCCCGCCAGCTCGCCGCCGCGGGCGCGAGCCACCTGCTGCTGGCGAGCCGCCGGGGGCCGGACGCCCCCGGCGCCGCCGACCTCGTCGAGGAGCTGAGCGGCCTGGGCGCCGTCGTGACGATCGCGTCGTGCGACGTCGCCGACCGTGACGCCCTCGCCGCCCTGCTGGCCGCGATCCCCGCCGACGCCCCGCTCACCGCCGTCGTCCACGCGGCGGGCACGGTCGACGACGGCGTCCTCGACGACCTGACGCCCGAGCGCCTTGCCGCCGTTCACCGGGTCCGTGCCGGGGCTGGCCTCCACCTGGACGAGCTGACCCGCGGCCTCGACCTGACGGCCTTCGTGCTCTGCTCATCCGTCGCGGGCGCCGTCGGCACCCCCGGCCGGGCCACCCTCGCGGCCCCGGCCGCCGTCCTGGACGCGCTCGCCCAGCGCCGCCGCGCCGACGGCCTGCCCGCCACCTCCGTGGCCTGGGGCGCGTGGATCGGCGCCGAGGCCACCAGCATCGACCCGGGCGCCCCGGCCGAGGACGACGGACGCGCCCTGCGCGCCGCCGTCCCCGCCCTGCACCCCGACCTCGCCCTGGCCGCACTGCGCCAGGCCGTCACCCGCCCGGCCCCCGCACTCGTGCTGCTCGACCTGACGCAGCCGCAGGTCCTGGAGAGCCTCGTCGGCCTGCGCGGCAACCCGCTGCTGCGCGACCTCCCGGCCGCCCGGCCCGCCCTGGAGGCCGCCGCCGCGGTCCGCCGCGACTACGCGACCGCCGCCTCCGAGCTCACCGGCCGCCTGCGCGCCCTCACCCCGAGCGAGCGCACCGCCCTGCTCACCGACCTCGTCCGCACCCACGTCGCCGCCGTGCTCGGCTACGCCGACCGCTCCGCCGTCGCCCCGGACCGCAAGTTCCGCGACCTCGGCTTCGACTCGCTGACGGCCGTCGAACTGCCCGCCCGGCTCGGCGCGGCCACCGGCCTCAAGCTCCCCGCCACCTCCGTCTACGACTACCCGACCGCCCAGGCCCTCGCCGAGCACCTCCTGACCGAGCTCCTCGACACCCCCGCCGACCCGCTGCTGCCCGCCGTGCGAGCCGCGGCCGACGACGGCGAGCCGATCGCGATCGTCGGCATGGCCTGCCGCCTGCCCGGCGGCGTCACCTCGCCCGACGAGCTGTGGCGCCTGGTCTCCGAGGGCGGCGACGGCATCGCCGGTTTCCCGGAGGACCGCGGCTGGGACCTGCGGACGCTGCTCGTCGGCGACCGCGACGGCCGCGGCCGCAGCGCCACCCTGGAAGGCGGCTTCATCGACGCCGTCGCCGACTTCGACGCCTCCTTCTTCGGCATCTCGCCGCGCGAGGCCCTCGCCATGGACCCGCAGCAGCGCCTGCTGCTGGAGACCTCCTGGGAGGCCCTGGAGCGCGCCGGGGTGGACCCGCAGAAGCTCGGCGGCAGCCGCACCGGCGTCTTCGTCGGCACCAACGGCCTCGACTACGCGACGCTCATGATGAACTCGCGCGAGGACATCGGCGGCCACGCCGGCACCGGCCTCGCGTCGAGCGTCCTGTCCGGCCGCATCTCCTACACGCTCGGCCTGGAGGGCCCGGCCGTCACCGTCGACACCGCGTGCTCGTCGTCCCTGGTCGCCCTGCACTGGGCCACCCAGGCGCTGCGCAACGGCGAGTGCGGCCTCGCGCTCGCGGGCGGCGTGACGGTGATGACCACCCCGGTGAGCTTCGCCGGCTTCACCGTCCAGAACGGCCTCGCCGCCGACGGCCGCTGCAAGGCCTACTCGGATGCCGCCGACGGCACCAACTGGTCCGAGGGCGTCGGCATGCTGGTCCTGGAGCGGTTGTCCGACGCCCGCCACAACGGGCACCCGGTGCTGGCCGTCGTGCGCGGCAGCGCCGTCAACCAGGACGGCGCCTCGAACGGCATCACCGCGCCCAACGGCCCGTCCCAGCAGCGCGTCATCCGCCAGGCCCTCGCGAGCGCCGGACTGTCGGCCGCCGAGGTCGACGCCGTCGAGGGCCACGGCACCGGCACCGCCCTCGGCGACCCGATCGAGGCCCAGGCGCTCCTCGCCACCTACGGGAGGAACCGCGAACGGCCGCTGCTGCTCGGCTCGCTGAAGTCGAACATCGGCCACACCCAGGCCGCCGCCGGCGTCGCCGGGGTGATCAAGACCGTGCTCGCCATGCGGCACGGCGTGCTGCCGAAGTCCCTGCACATCGACCGGCCGTCCGCCGTCGTGGACTGGACGGCGGGCTCGATCGACCTGCTCACCGAGGCCCGGCCGTGGCCCGAGGTCGACCGGCCCTGGCGCGCCGGGGTGTCCTCGTTCGGGATCAGCGGCACCAACGCGCACGTGATCCTCGAACAGGCGCCCGCTGTGACCGAGCGCACCGAGGACCAGCGGGTGCTGCCCGCCGTCGTCCCGTGGGTGCTCTCCGGCCGCTCCGAGGACGCGTTGGAGACCCACCTCGCCCGCGCCTCCGCCCTCGAACTCTCCCCGTTGGACATCGGGTTCTCGCTCGCCACCGGACGCTCCGCCTTCGAGTACCGGGCCGTGCTGCTCGCGTGCAGCGAGGGCCTGACAGAGGTCGCCCGCGGCGTCGCGGTGGATCGCTCGACGGCTTTCCTGTTCTCCGGCCAGGGCTCGCAGCGCCTCGGCATGGGCCAGGGGCTGTACGCGCGCTTCCCGGTGTTCGCGGACGCCTTCGACGCGGTGTGCGCGGTGCTGGACGAGCACCTGGACCAGCCGCTGCGCGCGGTCGTGTGGGGCGAGGACGCGGAGTCGCTGAACCGGACGGCGTACGCCCAGGCCGCGCTGTTCGCGGTCGAGGTGGCGCTGTACCGGTTCGTCGAATCCCTGGGCCTGCGGCCGGACTTCGTCGCTGGTCACTCGATCGGCGAGATCGCCGCGGCACACGTCGCCGGGGTGTTCTCGCTCGGTGACGCGTGCGCCCTGGTGGCGGCACGTGGCCGGCTGATGCAGGCCCTGCCCTCCGGGGGAGCGATGCTCGCCGTACAGGCCACTGAGGACGAAGTCCTGCCCCTGCTGACCGAGTCCGTGTCCATCGCCGCCGTCAACGGTCCGACCTCCGTCGTCGTCTCCGGCACGGAGGAGGCCGTCGCGGCGATCGAGGAGCACTTCGCCGACCGCCGGACGTCCCGCCTGCGCGTCTCGCACGCTTTCCACTCGCCGTTGATGGACCCGATGCTGGAGGACTTCCGCACCGTCCTCAACGGCCTGTCCTACGGCGCCCCTTCGATCCCGGTCGTCTCCAACCTCACCGGCGCCCTCGGTGCGGACCTCACCAGCCCCGACTACTGGGTGCGCCACGTCCGCGAGGCCGTCCGCTTCGCCGACGGCGTCCGCGCCCTGCGCGAGGCCGGGGCCACCGCCTTCCTCGAACTCGGCTTCGACGGCGTCCTCACCGCCCTCGCCGAACAGAGCCTCGGCGACGACGCGGCCGACTGCGTCCGCGCCGCCGCCCTGCGCAAGGACCGCGCCGACGAGCACACCCTGCTCACCGCCCTCGCCGCGCTTCACGCGGCCGGCGTCCCGGTCGACTGGGCGGCCCTGTTCGACGGCACCGGCGCCCGCCGGGTCGACCTGCCCACCTACGCCTTCGACCGCCGCCGCTACTGGCCGCGCCCGGCCGCCCTCTCCGGCGACGTCGCCTCCGTCGGCCTCGTCCCGGCCGACCACCCGCTGCTCGGCGCCGCCGTCCCGCTCGCCGAGGACACCGACGGCGTGCTCTTCACCAGCCGCCTCGCCCTGCGCGTCCACCCGTGGCTGCTCGACCACCGGATCGGCGGTCGGCTGGCCTTCCCCGCCGCCGCCTTCGTCGAACTGGCCGTCCGGGCCGGCGACCAGGTCGGCTGCGGCCGGATCGCGGAGCTCACGCTCGGCGACCCGCTGCCGCTCGCCGAGGACGACGAACCCGTCGTGCAGGTGCGCGTCGGGGCGCCCGACGACACCGGCGCCCGCCCGGTGGCCTGCTACGCCCGCCCCGGCGACGCCGCCCCCGACGAGCCGTGGACGCGCTGTGCCACCGGCACCCTCGTGCCCCAGGACACCGACGTACCGGACTACGCCCAGGCGGCCTGGCCGCCGGCCGGCGCGCTCGCCGTCGACCTGGACGGCTTCTACCGCGAGTCCGGGCGCGGCCCGGCGTTCCGGGGACTGCGCGCCGCCTGGCTGCGCGGGGAGGAGGTGTTCGCCGAGGTCGAGCCGGCCGGCGAACCCGGCGAGGACGCCCGCTACTTCGGCCTCCACCCGGCCCTGCTCGACGCCGCCCTGCACGCCGCCGTGCTGATCGGCGTCGGCACCGAGGAGCAGCTGCCGCAGCCCCGGGCCTGGCAGGGCGTGGCCCTGCACGCCGGGGGAGCGGCCGCCCTGCGGGTGCGCGTCGCCCGCCTCGGCGAGGACACGGTGTCCGTCACCGCCACCGACCCGGCGGGCGGCGCGGTGCTGACGGTCGGTTCGGTCGCCCTGCGCGCCCCGCAGGCCGCCGCTGCCGCCGTCCGCACCGGCCGCGACCCGCTGTTCCGGATCGAGTGGGTCCCCGCCCCCGCCACGCCGCCCGCCGCCACGGCAGTGCGCTGCACGGCGCTCGGCCGGGACGGCTACGGCACGGGCTCCTCGGCCGCGACGTTCGCGGACCTCGGCCGCCCGGTGCCGGACCTCGTCCTGGTCGCCCTGGAGGGCCCGGCCGGCGACGTCCCGGAGGCCGTCCACGCGCACACCACGCGCGTCCTCGCCCTGGTCCAGGACTGGCTGGCCGAGGACCGGGCCGCCACCTCCCGGCTGGTGTTCGTGACCCGGGGCGCCGTCCGGGCCGCCGACGGCGAGACCGTCCGTGACCTGCCCGGCGGCGCCGCCTGGGGCCTGGTCCGCTCGGCGAACTCCGAGCACCCCGGCCGCTTCGCCCTGCTCGACGTCGAACGCACGGAGGACGTGGCCGCGGTCCTGCCGCTGCTGCCCGGACTGCTGGCCGACGGCGAGGCCCAGTTCGCCGTCCGCGGCGGTGCCCTGCGGGTGGGCCGACTGGCCCGGCTCGCGGGCGCGGCGGGGCTGCTGCCCCCGGCGGGCACGCCGTGGGTCCTGGACGGCCTGCTGCCCGACGACATGGCGCTCGTGCCCTGCCCCGAGGCGGCCGGGCCGCCTGCGGCCGGGCAGGTCGCCGTCGCCGTCCGGGCCGCCGTCCACGGCCGCGGCACCGGCGCGGCCGGCGTGGTGACGGCGGTCGGTGACGGCGTGCCGGACCTTAGCCCGGGCGACGAGGTGTTCGGCGTGCTGGCGGCCGGGCCGAAGGCGGTCGCCGACCGGCGCCTGCTGGCCCCGCTGCCCGACGGCTGGTCCTCCGGGGCCGCCGCCGTCCTGGCCGCGGACTTCGTCCCCGCACGGCAGGCCCTCGGCGGCTCGGCCGTCCAGGTCGGCCGGACCGTCCACGTGCACGCCACCACCACCGGACCGGCCACCGCCGCCGTCGAGCTCGCCCTGCGACTGGGCGCCGATGTCTCCGCCACGGCCCCCGACGGGCTGCGCGACGCCCTGCTCGGCCACGGCCTGCCGTCCGAGCGGCTCGTCGGGCGCGCGGCGGCGGGTACCGACCTCGTCCTCGACGACGACGCCTTCGCCCACCTGCCCGCACCGGACGCCGACGAGACCGCCGCGATCCTCGCGGAGCTCGTCGCCCTGGCCGGACGCGGCGAGCTCACCGCGCCGCCGATCGCCGCGCACGACATCCGCACCGCCCGCTCCGCGCTCACCGCCCGCACCGCCGGGGAGTCCGCCGCCCGGACCGTCCTCACGATGCCCGCGGAGCGCGACCCCGACGGTACCGTCCTGATCACCGGCGGCACCGGCGCCCTCGGCCGCCACCTCGCCCGCCGCCTCGCCGTCACCGGCGCCCGCCACCTGCTGCTCACCAGCCGGCGCGGACCGGACGCGCCCGGCGCGGCCGAACTCCTCGCCGACCTGGCGGCGCTCGGCGCCGAGGCCCGCGTCGTCGCCTGCGACACCGCCGACCGCGCCGCCACCGAGGCCCTGCTCGCCGGCATCCCGGCCGAGCACCCGCTCACCGCCGTCATCCACACGGCCGGCGTGCTGGACGACGGCATCATCACCGCGCTCACCCCCGAGCGCCTGTCCGCCGTCCTACGGCCCAAGGTCGACGCCGTCTGGCAGCTCCACGAGCTCACCCGGCACCTCGACCTCGCAGTCTTCGCCGTCTTCTCGTCCATCGCGGGCGTCATGGGCAGCCCCGGCCAGGGCAACTACGCCGCGGCCAATGCGTTCCTGGACACCCTCGTCGACCACCGCAGGTCGCTCGGCCTGGCCGGCACCTCGCTCGCCTGGGGCCCGTGGGCCCAGGAGGCGGGCATGACCAGCGAGCTCAGCGAGACCGACATGCGGCGCATGCAGTCCGGCGGCATCCCGCCGCTCTCCGTCGAGCAGGGCCTCGCCCTGTTCGAGGCCGCCCTCGGCTCCGCCGAACCGCTCGTCATCCCGATGGGCCTGGCCGCCGGGGGCATGCGCCCCCAGGGCGACGTGCCGCCGCTGTTCCGCGGACTCGTCCGCGCCGCCAGGCGCACCGCCTCGGGCGGCGGCGCGAGCGGCGCCGACGCGGCCGCCGGCTTCACCCGGCAGCTGCTCGACCTCAACGAGCGCGACCGCATGCGCTACCTCGTCGACACCGTCCGCGCCGAAGCCGCCACGGTCCTCGGCCACCCCTTCCCGGAGGCCGTCGACGCCGAACGCGACTTCTACGAGCTCGGGTTCGACTCGCTCACCGCCGTCGAGCTGCGCAACCGGATCGCCGCTGTCACCGGCCTGCGGATGCCCGCCACCGTCGTCTTCGACAGCCGCTCGCCGGTCGAGCTCGCCGCCTGGATCCGCAGCGAGCTCGCCGACCAGCGCACCGAGGACGGCGAGGGTGGGGCCGTGCTCGCGCCCGGCGGCGAGCCCGAACTCGATTCCCTGGAGCGGATGTTCACCGACGCCCTGGCCAACGGCAAGGTGCCCGAGGCCCAGCGCATGCTCGCCACCGTCGCGGCCCTGCGCCCCACCTTCGAGGCGACCGCCGAACTGGAGGACCTACCCTGGGCGACCCGCCTCGCCGAGGGGCCCCGCCCGACCCGGCTGATCTGCGTCAGCGCGCCGACGGCCAACGCGGGCGTGCACCAGTACTCCCGGCTCGCCGCCCACTTCCGCGGCGAGCGCGAGGTGTCGGCGCTCCCGCTGGTGGGCTTCGCCACCGGCGAGCGGCTGCCCGCCACCGCCGAGGTCGCCACCCGGGTGATCGCCGAGAGCGCCCTGCGCGCCAGCGACGGCCACCCGTTCGTCCTCGCCGGCCACTCCTCCGGCGGCTCCTTCGCCTACGCCGCGGCCGGCCTGCTGGAGCACACGTGGGGCATCCGCCCGGCGGGCGTCGTCCTCTTCGACACGCTGAGCTTCCAGCACAACGCCGACGAGGGCACCGACTACACCGGCATGATGCGGCTCAACTTCACCGGCGCCGACTCGCCGGTGCGGCTGACCAACTCCCGCCTGTCCGCGATGGGCCGCTGGATGGTCCTCCTCAACCGCCTGGAGGTCCACCACACCACGGCCCCCGTCCTGCTTGTCACCTGCGAACGCGCCCTGACCGGCGTCGACGAGGCCCCCATCGAGCAGCGCGCCCAGGCCGAGCCGCTCGTGCCGGGCGCCCGGGTGGTCGGTGTCGACGCCGACCACCTGTCGATGATCCGCGAGGACTCGGCTCTCACCGCTGAGATCGTGGAGGCGTGGCTGCGCGGCCAGGAGTAGCCGCAGGCCGGACGGGCGTGCACGGTACCCACGGGTGCCGGGCACGCCCGTCCGTGCTTCTCAGCGCGTCCACGCCTCTAGGGAAAACCGGAGCCGTCCATGGCGAGACTGGGCGGGCGACGGGTCGGACCTGACGTCAGGAGCCTGCGGCCGGCCCCCGGAACGGGCCTGCCGGGACGGGCCCGCACGACAGGGCCGCCCGCACCGCGTTCCTGGCGACCCCCGGAGAGGTTGACGTCCCGATGTCGAACGAAGACAAGCTCCGCGACTACCTGAAGCGGGCGATCGCGGACCTCCACGAGGCCCGCGAACAGCTCCGCGAGGCGACCGAGCAGCACCGGGAGCCGATCGCCGTGGTCGGCATGGCCTGCCGACTGCCGGGTGGGGTCACCTCCCCGGAGGAGCTCTGGGACCTGGTGTGCGACGGCGTCGACGCCGTCTCCGCCTTCCCCACCGACCGCGGCTGGGACCTGCCCGAGGGCGCCGTCACCTCTCGCGAGAGCGGATTCCTGCACGACGCGGGCGAGTTCGACGCCGGGTTCTTCGGCATCTCCCCGCGCGAGGCCCTCGCCATGGACCCCCAGCAGCGGATCCTTCTGGAGACCGCGTGGGAGGCCGTCGAACGGGCCGGTATCGACCCCGGGACGCTGACCGGCACGCCGACCGGTGTGTTCGTCGGCGCCGGACACGGCGGCTACGACAGCGCCTCCACCACCGCGGGCCAGGTCGCCGAGACCGCCGCCGGACACCTGCTGACCGGTAACACCGTCAGCGTCGCCTCCGGCCGCGTCTCCTACGTCCTCGGCCTCGAAGGCCCGGCCATCACGGTCGACACCGCGTGCTCCTCCTCCCTCGTCGCCCTGCACCTCGCCGTCCAGTCGCTGCGCCGTGGCGAGTGCACGCTCGCGCTCGCGGGCGGCGTGACGGTGATGTCGAGCCCGCAGATGTTCACCGAGTTCTCCCGGCAGGGCGGCCTCGCCGCCGACGGCCGGTGCAAGCCCTTCGCGGCGGCGGCCGACGGCACCGCGTGGAGCGAGGGCGCGGCCGTCCTCCTGGTCGAGCGGCTCTCCGACGCGCAGCGCCTCGGCCACCCGGTGCTGGCCGTAGTGCGCGGCTCGGCCGTCAACCAGGACGGCGCCTCGAACGGGCTGACGGCGCCCAACGGGCCGTCGCAGCAGCGCGTGATCCGGGCGGCGCTGGCCGACGCCGGTCTGACGCCCGCTGAGGTGGACGTCGTCGAGGCGCACGGCACGGGCACGCGGCTCGGCGACCCGATCGAGGCGCAGGCCCTGCTCGCGACGTACGGTCAGGACCGCGAACAGCCGTTGCTCATAGGCGCGTTGAAGTCCAACACCGGCCACACCCAGGCCGCCTCCGGCGTGGCCGGGGTGATCAAGACGGTGCTCGCGATGCGGCACGGCCTGCTGCCGCGCACCCTGCACCTCGACGCCCCGACCCCGCACGTCGACTGGACCGCCGCCACCGCCGAACTGCTGGGCGAGGCCCGGGAGTGGCCCGCCAACGCGTGGCCCCGGCGCGCGGCGGTCTCCTCCTTCGGCGTGAGCGGTACCAACGCGCACGTCGTGCTGGAGGCGGCGCCGGCGGAGCCCGCCGTTGACGTCGCGCCCGAGGCCGCGCCCGAGGCGGTGCTGCCGTGGGTGTTGTCGGCGCACGACGAGACGGCCCTGCGGGCCCAGGCCGGACGTCTGGCCACCCACCTCCGGACGCGCGGACCGCTCGACCCGGCCGACGTCGCGTATTCCCTGGCGACCGGCCGGACGGCCATGGCCCACCGGGCCGTCGTCGTCTCGGCCGACCCGGAGGAGCGCCTGCGCGCCCTGGACGCCCTGGCCGCCGGGGGCGGGGGAGCGGGCCGCGTGACGGGCGTCGCGGAGAAGGGGGCGACGGCGTTCCTGTTCTCGGGTCAGGGGTCGCAGCGGCTGGGGATGGGGCGGGAGTTGTACGGCCGGTTCCCGGCGTTCGCTCAGGCCTTCGACGAGGTGTGCGGGGCGGTGGATCTGCCGCTGCGGGACGTCGTCTGGGGATCGGACGAGGAACTGCTGAACCGGACGGAGTACGCCCAGGTGGCGCTCTTCGCCGTCGAGGTGGCGCTGTACCGGCTGATGGAATCCCTGGGTGTGCGGCCGGAGTTCGTGGCCGGGCACTCGATCGGTGAGGTGGCGGCCGCGCACGTCGCCGGGGTGTTCTCCCTGCAGGACGCCTGCGCGCTGGTGAGCGCTCGCGGCCGGCTGATGCAGGCGCTGCCCTCGGGTGGCGCCATGCTGGCGGTGCAGGCGACGGAGGACGAAGTCCTGCCGTTGCTGGGCGAGTTGGTGTCGATCGCCGCCGTGAACGGCCCGACCTCTGTCGTCGTTTCCGGCACGGAGGAGGCCGTCGAGGCGATCCGCGCGCACTTCGCCGACCGCAAGACGACCCGGCTGCGCGTCTCGCACGCGTTCCACTCGCCGCTGATGGACCCGATGCTGGAGGACTTCCGTTCCGTCCTCAACGGGCTGAGCTACAGCGCGCCGTCGATCCCGCTGGTCTCCAACCTGACCGGCGAACTGGCGGAGGGCCTGACCTCGCCCGACTACTGGGTGCGCCACGTCCGCGAGGCCGTCCGCTTCGGCGACGGCATCCGCACGCTGCACGAGGCCGGAGCCACCCGTTTCCTCGAACTCGGCCCGGACGGCGTCCTCACCGCGATGGCGGCCGAGTCGCTGCCCGCCGACGCGGCCCCCGCCGCCGTGCTCCGCAAGGACCGTCCCGAGGGGCTGGCCCTCCTGGAAGCACTTGCCCGCCTGCACGTGCGCGGCGCGGGCCCGGACTGGGCGGCGGTGCTCGCCGGGTCCGGCGGCCGTCGCGTCGACCTGCCCACGTATGCGTTCCAGCGGCAGCGCTACTGGCTGCCCGAGCTCCAGCACCGTGACGCGGGAGCGCCCTCCGCCGACCTGGTCGAGGACGCGTTCTGGACGGCCGTCGAGGCCGGCGACCTCCGGGAGGCGTCGGCCGTCCTCGGGATCGCGGAGGAGGCCGCGGAGGCCTCGCTCGACCACCTGCTGCCCGTCCTGGCCTCCTGGCGCGGGCAGCGGCGCCTGCTCGGCGCGCTGGACGGGTGGACGTACGGGACGAGCTGGGTGCCCGTACGCGGCCTCACCGACGCCGTACCGCCGGGCCGCTGGCTTGCCGTCGTCCCGGAGGGCGCGGAGGAGGAATGGCCCGAGGCCGTCCTCGACGCCCTCGCCGAGCGCGGCCTGCGGATCGAGCGGGTGGCGGGGACCGAGGCCCTGGCCTCGCTGCTTGCGGACGGCTCCGGCGAGCCGCTCGCCGGCGTCCTCTCCTTCCTCGCCGCCGACGGCCGCCCGCACCCCGACCACCACCTCGTCCCCCGCTACCTGCCCGCGACCGTCGAGTCGCTGCACACCCTGGAGGCCGCGGGCGGTCCGGCGAGGCTCTGGTGCCTCACCCGGGGAGCCGTCGCGGCCGAGGGCGCGGACCGCGTGAGCGAGCCCGAGCAGGCGCAGCTGTGGGGCCTCGGCCGGGTGGCTGCGCTGGAGCACCCGCAGCGCTGGGGCGGCCTGATCGACCTGCCCGCTGCCCCCGACGCCCGCACCGCCGTCCGCCTGGCCGGCCTCCTCGCCCAGACCGCCGAGGACCAGCTCGCCCTGCGCGGCTCCGGCGCCTACGCCCGCCGCCTGACGCGCCGCCACCTCCCGCCGGTGCCCGGCCGCGCGGCGGCGCCGCCGTCGTCCGCGCCGGAGGGACGAGCGACGGTGGGCGCGGAGCCCGTGGCCGCAGGCCAGGCCGTGCCGGTCGCCGACGCGGGTGGCGGGGTGCGGCCGGGCGCTCCGGGCACGGCGCCCGCGTCGGACGCCCCCGACGGCTGGACCGCGCCCCGAGGCACCGTCCTCGTCACCGGCGGCACCGGCGCCCTCGGTGCCCACGTCGCCCGCTGGCTGGCCCAGGCCGGTGCCGAGCACCTGGTCCTCGTCGGCCGCCGTGGCCCCGAGGCCCCCGGCGCGCAGCAGCTGAGCGACGAGCTGACCGCCCTCGGTGCCCGCGTCACCCTCGCCGCCTGCGACGTCGCCGACCGCGACGCGCTCGCCGCCCTCCTCGCCGCCGTCCCCGCCGAGTACCCGCTCGCCGGCGTCGTCCACGCCGCCGGTGTCCTCGACGACGGCGTGCTGGAGAGCCTCACGGCCGACCGCTTCGACGCCGTGCTCCGCGCCAAGGCCGTCTCCGCCCGCAACCTCCACGAGCTGACGGCCGGGCACGACCTCGCCCTGTTCGTCCTGTTCGCCTCGATCACCGGCGTCCTCGGCAACCCCGGCCAGGCCAACTACGCCGCCGCCAACGCCTACCTCGACTCCCTCGCCGAGCACCGCCGCGCCGCCGGGCTGCCCGCCACCGCCGTCGCCTGGGGCCCCTGGGCCGGGGCCGGCATGGCGGGGGACCACCCGGGCCTCACCGGGCGGATGCGGCGCAGCGGGCTCGCCCCGATGGACCCGGAGCGGGCGGTCGCCGCGCTGCGTCGGGCCCTGCTCGCGGATGCCTCCGGCCTCACCGTGGCCGACGTGGACTGGAGCGCGCTCGCCCCCGTGCTCACCGCCGCCCGTCCGAGCGCGCTGATCGCGGACCTGCCCGAGGTGCGTCGCGCGGTCCACCAGGGCGTCGCCACGACGACCACCGACTCCCCGCCGGCCGATCAGCTGCGCGGCCGCAGTGCCCACGAGCAGGAGCGCCTGCTGCTGGAGCTCGTCCGCACCGAGGCCGCCGCCGTCCTCGGGCACGCCTCCACCGCGACCGTCGACGCCGCCCGGGCGTTCCGGGACCTCGGCTTCGACTCGCTGACCGCCGTCGAGCTGCGCAACCGCCTCACCGCCGCGACCGGTCTGCGCCTGCCCGCCACTCTGCTGTTCGACCAGCCGACCCCGGCCGCCGTCGCCGCGCACCTGCGCGCCGAGCTGGCCGGCACGGCCGCGGGCGAGACGTTCGCGGCCCCTGCCGTCGCCGCCGACGAGCCGATCGCGATCGTCGCGATGGCCTGCCGCTTCCCCGGCGGCATCGAGTCGCCGGAGGACCTCTGGCGACTGCTCGCCGAGGGCCGCGACGCGGTGGGCCCGTTCCCGGCCGACCGGGGCTGGGACACCGACCGCCTGCACCACCCGGACCCTGACCACGAGGGCACCAGCTACGTCGCCGAGGGCGCGTTCCTCACCGCCCCGGCCGACTTCGACGCCGCCTTCTTCGGGATCTCCCCGCGCGAGGCCCTCGCGATGGACCCGCAGCAGCGGCTCCTGCTGGAGACGGTCTGGGAGGCCGTCGAGCGCTCCGGCATCGACCCCGGGGCGCTGCACGGCTCGCGGACCGGCGTGTTCGTCGGCTCCAACTTCCAGGACTACCAGGTGCTGCTGGACGCGGCCCGGGAGGGGGTCGCCGGGCACGTGATGACGGGCAACGCCGCGAGCGTGATCTCCGGCCGCGTCGCCTACACCCTCGGCCTGGAGGGCCCGGCCGTCACCGTCGACACCGCGTGCTCGTCCTCGCTGGTCGCCCTGCACCTGGCCGCCCAGGCGCTGCGCCGGGGCGAGTGCTCGCTGGCGCTCGCGGGCGGCGTGACGGTGATGTCCACGCCGCAGGTGTTCGTCGAGTTCTCACGCCAGCGCGGCCTGGCCCCCGACGGCCGCTGCAAGCCGTTCGCCGCCGCCGCGGACGGGACGGGCTGGGCCGAGGGCGTCGGCGTGCTGCTCGTCGAGCGGCTCTCGGACGCACGGCGCAACGGGCATCCCGTCCTCGCCGTCGTGCGCGGCTCCGCCGTCAACCAGGACGGCGCCTCGAACGGGCTGACGGCGCCCAACGGCCCGTCGCAGCAGCGGGTGATCCGGGCGGCGCTGGCCGACGCCGGTCTGACGCCCGCCGAGGTCGACGCCGTCGAGGCGCACGGCACCGGCACCCGCCTCGGCGACCCGATCGAGGCCCAGGCACTCCTCGCCGCCTACGGCCAGGACCGCGAACTCCCGCTGCTCCTGGGCTCGGTGAAGTCCAACATCGGCCACACCCAGGCCGCCGCCGGGGTCGCCGGCGTGATGAAGACCGTGCTCGCGATGCAGCACGGCGAGCTCCCGAAGTCCCTGCACATCGACGAGCCGACCGCGCAGGTCGACTGGACCGCCGGCGCCGTCGAACTGCTGAGCGAGGCCCGGTCCTGGCCCGAGACCGGACGGCCGCCGCGCGCCGGCGTCTCCTCGTTCGGCGTCAGCGGCACCAACGCCCACGTGATCCTCGAAGCGGCCCCCACGCCCGAGCCGCCGCCCGAGCGCCCGGCCGCCGCCCGCCCGCTGCCCTGGCTGCTGTCCGCCCGGACCCCCGAGGCCGTGCGCGGGCAGGCCCGCCGCCTCGCCGCCCATGTCCGTGCCGCCGAGCCCGCCCTCGACGACGTCGCCCGTTCCCTCGTCACGACCCGCACCGCCCTGGAGCACCGGGCCGCCGTCGTCGCGCCCGACCGGGCCGGGCTGTTGGACGGTCTGGACGCACTCGCCGAAGGCCGCGCCACCCCCGCCGTCCTGGAGGGCCAGGCCGCAGGGGAGGGAGCACCGGTGTTCGTCTTCCCCGGCCAGGGCTCCCAGTGGGTCGGTATGGCGGTCGAACTCCTCGACACCGCGCCGGTGTTCGCACAGCGCTTCGCCGAGTGCGCGGCGGCGCTGGAGCCGTACACCGACTGGTCGGCGACGGACGTCCTGCGTGGCCAGCCCGGTGCACCCGGCTTCGACCGGGTCGACGTCGTGCAGCCCGTGCTCTTCGCCGTCATGGTGTCGCTGGCCGGACTGTGGCGCGCGCACGGCGTCGAACCGGCCGCCGTGCTCGGCCACTCGCAGGGCGAGATCGCCGCCGCCTGCGTGGCCGGCGCGCTCTCCCTCGACGACGCCGCCCGCGTCGTCGCCCTGCGCAGCCGAGCGATCCGGCGGCTCGCGGGCCTCGGCGGCATGGTCTCGGTGGCCGAGCCGGTCGCCGCCGTCCGTGAGCGCCTCATGCGCTGGGACGAGCGCATCTCCGTCGCCGCCGTCAACGGACCCGGCTCGGTGGTGGTCTCGGGTGACCCCGAGGCCCTGGCGGAGCTGATCGCCGACTGCGAGCGGACCGGCGTGCGGGCCCGCCGCGTCCCCGTCGACTACGCCTCGCACTCCGCGCACGTCGAGCGCATCGAGCACGAGCTGCTCGACCTCCTCGCGCCGATCGCCCCGCGCGGCGCCGACGTCCCGTTCTGCTCGACCGTCACCGGCGCCGTGATCGACACCGCCGGGCTGGACGCCGCGTACTGGTACCGCAACCTGCGCCACACCGTGGAGTTCGAGCAGGCCACCCGCACCCTGCTGGCCGCCGGTCACCGGGTGTTCGTCGAGGTCAGCCCGCACCCCGTGGTGACCACCGGTGTCCAGGAGACGATCGAGGACAGCGGCCTGCCCGCCGCCGCCCTCGGCACGCTGCGCCGCGACGAGGGCGGCCCCGGCCGCTTCCTGCTCGCCTTCGCCGACGCGCGCAACCACGGCGCCCGGGTGGACTGGGACCTCCTGTTCGCCGGCACCGGCGCGCGCGCCACGGAACTGCCGACGTACCCGTTCCAGCGGCAGCGCTACTGGCCGCGCCCGGGCGGGACGGGTGGCGACGTCACCACGGCGGGGCTGGCCGCGCCGGAGCACCCGCTGCTCGGCGCCGCCGTCGAACTCGCCCAGGGCGGCGGGCTGGTGGCCACCGCCCGCTGGTCGCTGCACACCCACCCGTGGCTCGCCGACCACGCCGTCGCGGGCACCGTCGTGGTGCCCGGCGCCGCGCTGGTCGAGGCGGTCGTCCGGGCCGGCGACGAGCTCGGCTGCGGGCGCATCGAGGAACTGACCCTGCACGCGCCCGTCCTGCTGCCCGAGCGCGGTGCGCTCCAGGTGCAGATCGAGGTCGGCGCCCCGGACGACACGGGCCGGCGCCCGGTCGCCCTGCACACCCGCCCGGCCGCCCCGGAGGCGGCCGAGGGCTGGACCCGGCACGCCGACGGCAGCGTCGCCCCCGCCGGGGCCGAGCCCGCGCCGGCGTCCGCCGCCTGGCCGCCCGTCGGCGCCGAGCCGATCGACGTCGGCGGCTTCTACCCGGGCCTGCGCGAGCAGGGTTACGGCTACGGCCCGGTGTTCCAGGGCGTCCGCGCGGCCTGGCGCCTCGGCGCCGTCGTCCACGCGGAGGTCGAGCTGCCCGCGCCGGCCCGCGCCGACGCCGCCCGCTACGGCCTGCACCCCGCCCTCCTCGACGCCGCCCTGCACCCGGCCGGGCTCGGCCCGCTGGCGGGCCGCCCCGGGCTGCCGTTCGCCTGGACCGGCGTCACGCTCCACGCCGCCGGGGCCACCGCGCTGCGGGTGACGCTGACCCCGGCCGGGCCCGACACGGTGTCCGTCGCGATGACCGACCCGGCCGGCCGCCCGGTGGCCGCCATCGAGGCCCTGGCCGTGCGCCCGCTCGCCGAGGGCGCCTTCGACCCGGCCGCCCGGGTGGCGCGCGAGGCGCTCTTCCACCTGGACTGGCCGGCCCTGACCCTCCCCGAGCCGGGGCCGGCCCCCGCCGGCTGGACCGTCCTCGGCGAACCGCCCGCCCACGCGGCGGCCCTCGCCGAGGCGGGCGTCACCCTCGGCGCCGACGCGGACGTCACGCTCGTCGAACTCAGCGGCGACGAGCCGCTCGACGCCCTCGACCGCGCCCTCGCCGTCCTCCAGACGTGGCTCGCCGACGACCGCCCCGACGCCACCCTGCTCGTGACCACCCGCCGCGCCGTCGCCGCCGACCCCGCCGAGGACGTCCACGACCTGCCCGCCGCCGCCGTCCACGGCCTGGTCCGCTCCGCCCAGAGCGAGCACCCCGGCCGCATCGTCCTCGCCGACCTGGACGACGACCCCGCCTCCTGGCGCGCCCTGCCCGCCGCGCTCGCCACCGGGGAACCCCGGCTCGCCCTGCGCCACGGCACCGCCCACGCCCCCCGCCTGGCCCGCGCCCACACCGCCGAGCCGCTGCCCGTGCCCGACGGTCCGTGGCGCCTCGACATCCGCACCAAGGGCACCGTCGACAACCTGGAACTCCTGCCGAGTCCCGACGCGGCCGCGCCGCTCGCCGAGGGCGAGGTCCGCATCGAGATCCGCGCCGCCGGCCTCAACTTCCGCGACGTCCTCAACGCCCTCGACATGTACCCGGGCGGCGCCCGCTTCCTCGGCTCCGAGGCGGCCGGCGTCGTACGCGAACTCGGCCCCGGCGTCACCGGACTCGCCATCGGCGACCGCGTGATGGGCATGGTCCCGGGCGGGTTCGGCCCGCTCGCCGTCACCGATCACCGCCTGCTCGCCCGCGTCCCGCAGGGCTGGACCTTCGCCCAGGCCGCCTCGGTCCCCGTCGTCTTCCTCACCGCCTACTACGCCCTGCGCGACCTCGCGGACCTCCAGCCCGGCGAACGCCTCCTCGTCCACGCCGCGACCGGCGGCGTCGGCATGGCCGCCACCCAGCTCGGCCGCCTCTGGGGCGCCGAGGTCTACGGCACCGCGAGCGAGGCCAAGCAGCACCTGCTGCGCGCGGACGGCCTGCCCGACACCGCCGTCGCCTCCTCCCGAACCCTCGACTTCGAGGAGCGCTTCCGCACCGCCACCGGCGGCGAAGGCGTGGACGTCGTCCTCAACTCCCTCGCGGGGGAGTACGTCGACGCCTCGCTGCGCCTCCTCGGACCCGGCGGACGGCTGATCGAGATGGGCCGCACCGACGTCCGCGACCCCGCCGAGGTCGCCGCCACCCACGACGGCGCCCGCTACCGGGCCTTCGTCCTCCAGGAGGCCGGGCCCGAGCGGATCGGCCAGATGCTCGCCGACCTGGTCGAGCTGTTCGAGCGGGGCGCCCTGCGCCCCCTCCCGCTCACCTGCTGGGACGTCACCCGCGCCCGCGAGGCCTTCCGGTACATGGCCCAGGCCCGGCACACCGGCAAGATCGTGCTCACCGTCCCGCGCCCCTGGGACGCCGACGGCACCGTCCTGATCACCGGCGGCACCGGCACCCTCGGCGCCGAACTCGCCCGCCACCTGGTCACGGCGCGCGGCGTGCGGCGCCTGCTGCTCGCCGGCCGCAGCGGCCCCGGCGCCCCCGGCGCGGCCGCCCTCGCCGAGGAGCTGACCGCCCTCGGCGCCGAGGTCACCGTCGTCGCCTGCGACACCGCCGACCGCGACGCCCTGGCGGCCCTGCTGGCCGCCGTGCCCGCCGAGCACCCGCTCACCGCCGTCGTCCACGCGGCCGGCGTCCTCGACGACGGCGTCGTCGAAGGCCTGACGGCCGACCGGCTCGCCGCCGTGCTGCGCCCCAAGGCCGACGCCGCGCGCCACCTGCACGAGCTCACTCGCGGACTCGACCTCGCCGACCTCGTCCTGTTCTCCTCCGCCGCCGGCGTCTTCGGCTCGCCCGGCCAGGGCAACTACGCCGCCGCCAACGCCTGGCTCGACGCCCTCGCCCAGCACCGCCGCGTCGCAGGCCTGCCCACCACCGCCCTCGCCTGGGGCCTGTGGGCACAGGCCAGCACCATGACCTCCCACCTCGGCGCCACCGACCGGGCGCGCGCCGAGCAGTCCGGCGCGCTCACCCTCAGCACCCCGGACGGCCTCGCCCTGTTCGACGCCGCCCTCGCCGACCACCGCGCCCTGCTCGTCCCCGTCCGCCTCGACACCGCCGCCCTGCGCGCGCGCGGCGCGGCGGAACTCCCCGCCCTGCTGCGCTCCCTGCTGCGCTTTTCTCCTGGGGGCACCCCGGCCCGCCGCACCGCGCAGGGCGCCCAGGCCGCCGACGGGCTGCGCGCCCGCCTCGCCGGGCTCACCCCGGCCGACCGCGCCGCGGCGCTGCTCGACCTGGTGAGCGGCTGCACCGCGGCCGCCCTCGGCCACTCCTCGGCCGACCAGGTCCACGCCACGAGGCCGTTCCGCGACCTCGGCCTCGACTCCCTGACCGCCGTGGAACTGCGCAACCGCCTCAACACCGCGACCGGCCTGCGGCTGCCCGCGACCCTCGTGTTCGACCACCCCACCCCGGGGGCCCTCGCCGGGCACCTGGCCGACGGCCTCACCGGCACCGGCGGGGCGACCGCGGCCGGTGCGGCCCTCCAGACCGCCGACGAGCCGATCGCGATCGTCGGCATGGCCTGCCGCTTCCCCGGCGGCGTCGCGACCCCCGACGACCTGTGGACCCTGCTGTCCGACGGCGCCGACGCCATCGCCCCCTTCCCGGCCGACCGCGGCTGGGACCTCGACCGCCTCTACGACGGCATCCCCGACCACCCCGACTCCTCCCGCACCCGCGAGGGCGGCTTCCTCGCCGACGCCGCCGGCTTCGACGCCGCCTTCTTCGGCGTCAGCCCCAACGAGGCCCTCGCGATGGACCCGCAGCAGCGGCTCCTCCTGGAGACCTCGTGGGAGGCCCTGGAACGCGCCGGAATCGACCCCGGCACGCTGCGTGGCAGCCGCACCGGCGTCTTCGCCGGCCTGTCCTCCAGCGACTACCTCGACCGGGTCGCCCGCATCCCCGACGAGGCCGCGCCGTACGTCAGCACCGGCAACGCCGCGAGCGTGATCTCCGGCCGCGTCGCCTACACCCTCGGCCTGGAGGGCCCGGCGGTCACCGTCGACACCGCCTGCTCGTCGTCCCTGGTGGCGCTCCACCTCGCGGTCCGCGCGCTGCGCGGCGGCGAGTGCACGCTCGCCCTCGCGGGCGGTGTCACCGTGATGTCGACGCCGATGATCCCGGTCGACTTCGCCCGCCAGCGCGGCCTGGCCGCCGACGGCCGCTGCAAGCCCTTCGCCGACGCCGCCGACGGCACCGGCTTCTCCGAGGGCGTCGGCGTGCTGCTCGTCGAGCGGCTCTCGGACGCGCAGCGCAACGGGCACCCCGTCCTCGCCGTCGTGCGCGGCTCGGCCGTCAACCAGGACGGCGCCAGCAACGGGCTCAGCGCCCCGAACGGCCCGTCCCAGCAGCGGGTGATCCGGGCCGCGCTGGCCGACGCGGGCCTGACGCCCGCCGAGGTCGACGCCGTCGAGGCGCACGGCACCGGCACCCGCCTCGGCGACCCGATCGAGGCCCAGGCGCTCCTCGCCACCTACGGCCAGGAGCGTGAACACCCGCTCCTCGTCGGCTCGGTGAAGTCCAACCTCGGCCACACCCAGGCCGCCGCGGGCGTCGCCGGCGTCATGCGTACCGTCCTCGCCCTGCGGCACGCCGCCCTCCCGCAGAGCCTCCACATCGACCGGCCCACCACGCACGTCGACTGGACGGAGGGCGCCGTCGGCCTGCTCACCGAGGCCCGCGACTGGCCCGCCACCGGACGGCCCCGCCGCGCCGGCGTCTCGTCCTTCGGCCTCAGCGGCACCAACGCCCACGTGATCCTCGAACAGGCCCCGGACCAGGAGCCCGAGGTCGCCCCCGCGACCGAGCGCCCCGCCCTGCCCTGGCTGCTCTCCGCCCGCAGCGCCGAGGCCCTGCGAGGCCAGGCCCGTGCGCTGCTCGACCACCTCGACGTCAGCGCCGCCGCGCCGCTCGACCTCGCCCACTCCCTCGCCACCGGCCGCGCCCTGCTGGAGCACCGCGCCGCTGTCGTCGGCACGGGCACCGAGGACCTGCGGGCCGGCCTCGCCGCGCTCGCCGACGGAACGCCCGCCCCGGGCGTCGTCACCGGCCGGCACGGCGTCGGGCGCGACCGCCGGGTCGTCCTCGTCTTCCCCGGCCAGGGCTCCCAGTGGGCCGGCATGGGCGCCGAACTGCTCGACGCCTCACCGGAGTTCGCCGAGCGGATCGCCGCCTGCGGACAGGCCCTCGCCCCCTGGACGGACTGGTCCCTCGAAGCCGTCCTTCGCGGCGAAGTCGAAGCGCCGTCACTCGACCGCGTCGACGTCGCCCAGCCCGTCCTGTGGGCCACCATGATCGCGCTCGGCGCCTGCTGGCAGGCCCACGGCGTCACCCCCGCCGCCGTCCTCGGCCACTCCCAGGGCGAGATCGCGGCCGCCTGCGTGGCCGGCGCGCTCTCCCTGGAGGACGGCGCGAAGGTCGTCGCCCTGCGCAGCCAGGCCATCGCCCGCGGCCTCTCCGGCCACGGCGGCATGGTGTCGGTGCCGCAGTCCCACGCCGACGTCCTCGCCCGCATCGAGCCCTACGGCGGCCGGATCTCGGTGGCCGCCGCCAACGGCCCGTCCGGCGTCGTCGTCTCCGGCGAGACCGCCGCCCTCGACGACCTCCTGGCCGGCTGCGCCCGCGACGGCGTCCGGGCCAAGCGCATCCCCGTCGACTACGCCTCCCACTCCGCCCAGGTCGAGCGGATCGAGGAGACCCTCCTCACCGAACTCGCCGGACTGACCACGCGCGAGGCCCGCATCCCGTTCTTCTCCACCGTCACCGCCGACTGGCTCGGCGACACCCCGCTCGACGCCGGCTACTGGTACCGGAACCTGCGGCAGACCGTCCGCCTGGAGGAGTCCGTCCGCGCCCTGCTCGCCCAGGGCCACGACGCCTTCCTCGAATGCAGCCCGCACCCCGTGCTCGCCATGGCCGTCGAGGACACCGCGGCCGACGCGGGCGCCCAGGCCGTCGTGCTCGGCACCGTCCGGCGCGAGGACGGCGGCCCGGCCCGGCTGCTGACCTCCCTCGCCGAGGCCCACGTGCGCGGCGTGCGGATCGACTGGCGCCCCGCCCTCGCCGGCGGCCGGCCCGTCGACATGCCCACCTACGCCTTCCAGCGCCGCCGCTACTGGCTCGCCCAGGACGCCGCCCGCACCGGCGCGCCCCTCGAACCCTGCGGGCTGGACCGCGCCGTCCGCCTCGCGGACGCCGACACCGTGTTGCTCACCGGCCGGATCGGCACCACGACGCACCCGTGGACGGCCGACCACCGGGTGCGCGGCACCGCCGTCGTGCCGGGCACCGCGCTGCTCGACTGGGCCGTCCGGGCCGGCGACGAGGCGGGCTGCCCGACGGTCGCCGAGCTCGCCGAGCTCACCCCGCTGACCCTGCCCGACCACGGCACCGTCGACCTCCAACTCACCGCGGGACCCGCCGACGCCGACGGCCGACGGGCCCTCACCGTCCACGCCCGCCCGACCGGCGCGCCCGACGACACCCCGTGGACCCGCCACGCCACCGGCACCCTGACCACTGGCACTCCGACCACTGGCGGCGCCGACGGCACGGCCCTGACCGAATGGCCCCCCGCCGGTGCCCGCGCGCTGGCCGCCGAGCCGGACGGCACCGAGTACGGCGAGCGCTTCCGCACCGTCGTCGCGCGCTGGCAGCGCGGCGACGAGCTGTTCGCCGAGGTCGCCCTGCCCGAGGAGCACCGCACCGAGACGGCCGGCTTCCGCGTCCACCCCGGGCTGCTCCAGTCCCTGCTCGCCGCCCTCCCGGGCGGCACCGACCCCGCCCAGCCCACCGACTGGCGCGGCGTCACCGTCCACGCCACCGGCGCCGCCCTGCTCCGCGTCCGGCTCACGCCGGCCGCCGGCGGCAGCCACGCGCTCACCGCCGCCGACGCCGACGGCGCCTCCGTGCTCACCGCCGAGGCCGTCACCGTCCGCCCGATCGCGGCCGAGCACCTCGCCCCGGCGGCCGACCCGCTCTACGCGGTCGAGTGGGCCCCGACACCCAGGAGCGGGGTCCCTGCCGCTGACCTCGGGGACACGGCCGTCCTCGGCGACGACGCGCTCGCCGCCGCCCTCGGCGCCCGCGCCTACGCCGACCTCACCGACCTCACCGCCGCCCTCGACGCCGGAGAACCCGCACCCGCCACCGTCGTCCACCGCCTCACCACGGCCGACGACGGCGTCCCCGTCACCGCCGCGCACCGCGCCGTCCGGGCCGCCCACGGCCTCGCCCGCGCCTGGCTCGGCGAACCCCGGCTCGCCGACGCCCGCCTCGCCCTGCTCACCCACGGCGCCGAGGCCGCAGCCCCCGCCACCGAGGCCACCGTCCTCGCCCAGGCGGCGGCCCACGGACTCATCCGCTCCGCCCAGTCCGAGAACCCCGGCCGTTTCCTCCTCGTCGACCTCGACGGCGCCCCGGCCTCCGACGCCGCCCTGCCCACCGCCCTCGCCGTCCCCGACGAGCCACGCCTGGCCGTCCGTGGCGGCGAGGTGACGGCACCTCGGCTGCGCCCCCTGGCCCCCGGGGGAGGCCGAGCGTGGTCCTGGAACCCCGCGGGCACCGTCCTGATCACCGGCGGCACCGGCACCCTCGGCGCCTTCGTCGCCCGCCACCTCGCCGCCGAACACGGCGTGCGCCACCTCCTGCTCACCGGCCGCCGAGGCCCCGACGCCCCCGGCGTCGCCGAACTCCTCGCCGACCTCGCGGCCCTCGGTGCCGACGCCCGCGTCGCCGCCTGCGACACCGCCGACCGCGCCGCCCTCGACGCGCTCCTCGCCACCGTCCCCGCCGAGCACCCGCTCACCGGCGTCGTCCACGCCGCCGGCGTCCTGCACGACGGACTGCTCGAAAGCCTGACGGACGACCAGCTCACCGAGGTGCTGCGCCCCAAGGTCGACGCCGGGTGGAACCTCCACGAGGCGACCAGTCACCTCGACCTCTCCGCCTTCGTCCTGTTCTCCTCCTTCGCCGCCACGGCCGGCGGCCCCGGCCAGGCCAACTACGCCGCCGCCAACGCCTTCCTCGACGCCCTCGCCCACCACCGCCGCGCCGAAGGCCGCCCGGCCGTCTCCCTCGCGTGGGGATACTGGGGAGAATCGAGTGGAATGACGTCCACGCTGGACGCCGTGGACATCGCCCGCTTCGCGCGCTCCGGCATGCTGCCCCTCACGGCCGTCCAGGGCCTCGCCCTGCTCGACGCCGCGAGCGGCGTCGACCGACCGCACCTGGCCCCGATCCGGCTCGACCGGCACGCCCTCGCCATGGCCGGGGCTCCGCCGCTCTTCGCCGAGCTCGCTCCCCGCCGCGCCGTCCGGCGCACGGCCGCAGGCCCGGCCGGGAGCACGGCGACCGGTGAGCGAGGTGTCCTGGACCGGCTGCCCGGCCTCGCCGCCGCCCAGCAGGAGAAGCTGCTGCTGGACGTCGTCGTCGGACACCTCGCCGCCGTCCTGGGCCACGCCTCGCCCCAGGCCGTCGAACCCGAGCGCGGCTTCCTCGACCTCGGCATGTCCTCCCTGACCGCCGTCGAGCTGCGCAACCGCCTCAACGCCGAACTCGGCCTGCGGCTGCCCACCACGACGATCTTCGACCATCCGTCGCCCACCGCCCTCGCCGGGCGCCTGCGCGACCTGGTCGGCGCGCCCACCGGCACCGCGGCGCCCGACCGGCCCGTCTTCGCCGAACTCGACGAGCTGGAGAGCGCGCTCGGCGCCACCGAACTGGACGCCGACTCCCGGACCCGCCTCCTCGCCCGCCTCAAGAGCCTCCAGTGGCGGCTCGACGGCGAAGCGACCGAGTCGCCTGCGGCCGCCGCCGGGCCGGACGACGCGCTCGACGACACCACGGACGACGAGATGTTCGACCTGATCGACCGCGAGCTCGGACTCGCCTGAGGACCGGCCCCGGGGCCGTCCGCCCCGGGGCCGTCCCACGGACCCGTGCCACCCTTCCGAACTGCGAGGATTCCCACCCATGGCCAGCACCTCCGAGGACAAGCTCCGCGACTACCTCAAGAAGGTCATCGCGGACCTGCGGCGCACGAAGCAGCGCCTGGAGTCCGTCGAGGCGAGGGACGCCGAGCCGATCGCGATCATCGGGATGGCCTGCCGCTACCCCGGCGGCGTCCGCACCCCAGAGGACCTCTGGCGGCTCGTCGCCGACGGCGCCGACGCCATCGGCGACCTCCCGGAGGACCGCGGGTGGGACACCGGTGGCCTCTACGACCCCACCCCCGGCACCCCCGGCAAGAGCTACGTGCGCCACGGCGGATTCCTCGACGGCGTCGCCGACTTCGACGCCGAGCTGTTCGGCATCGCCCCCCGCGAGGCCCTCGCCATGGACCCGCAGCAGCGGCTCCTCCTCGAATCCGCCTGGGAGGCCATCGAGCGCGCCCGCATCGCCCCCGCCGCCCTGCGCGGCAGCGACACCGGCGTGTTCATCGGCGGCGCCGACACCGACTACGGCTCCCTCGCCCGCCGGACCGAGGAGACCGAGGGCCACCTCCTCACCGGCGGAGCCGTCAGCGTCCTCTCCGGCCGCATCGCCTACACCCTCGGGCTGGAGGGCCCGGCCGTCACCGTCGACACCGCGTGCTCCTCCGCCCTCGTCGCCCTCCACCTCGCGGTCCGCGCGCTGCGCGCCGGCGAGTGCTCGATGGCCGTCGCCGGCGGCGTCGCCGTCATGCCGACCACCCGCCTGTTCACCGAGTTCTCCCGCCAGCGCGGCCTCGCCCCCGACGGGCGCTGCAAGCCCTTCGCGGAGGCCGCGGACGGCACCTCCTGGGCGGAGGGCGTCGGCGTCCTGCTCGTCGAGCGGCTCTCGGACGCCCGGCGCCTGGGCCACGAGGTCCTCGCCGTCGTCCGGGGCACCGCCGTCAACCAGGACGGCGCCAGCAGCCGCCTGACCGCCCCCAACGGCCCTTCGCAGCAGCGCGTCATCCAGGCCGCGCTCGCCAACGCCCGCCTCACCCCCGACCAGGTCGACGCGGTCGAGGCCCACGGCACGGGTACCACGTTGGGCGACCCGATCGAGGCCCAGGCCCTGCTCGCGACCTACGGGCAGGACCGGCCCGCGGACCGGCCGCTCTACCTCGGCGGCGTCAAGTCGAACATCGGCCACGCCCAGGCGGCGGCCGGCGTCGCGGGTGTCATCAAGACGGTCATGGCGTTGCGCGCCGGGGTGCTGCCGGCCACCCTGCACGTCGACGAGCCGTCCTCGCACGTGGACTGGACGGCGGGCGCCGTCGAGCTGCTGACGCAGGCCCGCGACTGGCCGCGGACCGGGCGTCCGCGCCGTGCGGGCGTCTCGGCGTTCGGCATCAGCGGGACCAACGCGCACGTGGTCCTGGAGCAGGCGGACGAGGTTGTGGCTGAGGAGCCTGCGGAGGCTGCCCCGGTCCCGGCCGTCGTGCCGTGGGTGCTGAGCGGCCGGACGCCGGACGCGCTGCGCGCCCAGGCCGCCCGGCTGCGCGAGGCCGCGGCGGACCTGCCGGTCGCGGACGTCGCGGCGGCGCTGGCCACGAGCCGGTCGATGCTCAACCACCGGGCCGTGGTGGTCGGTTCGGACCGGGATGCGCTGCTGCGCGGGCTCGACGCGCTGGCGGCGGGCTCGGGCGGGGTCGTCGAGGGCGCGGTCCGGGGCGGTGGGACGGCGTTCCTGTTCTCCGGGCAGGGGTCGCAGCGGCTGGGGATGGGGCGGGAGTTGTATGAACGCTTCCCGGTGTTCGCTCGGGCCTTCGACGAGGTGTGCGGGGCGGTGGACCTCCCGCTTCGGGATGTCGTCTGGGAGTCGGACGAGGAGCTGCTGAACCGGACGGAGTTCGCCCAGGTGGCGCTCTTCGCCGTCGAGGTGGCGCTGTACCGGCTGGTCGAATCGTTGGGCGTGCGGCCGGAGTTCGTGGCCGGGCACTCGATCGGTGAGGTGGCGGCCGCGCACGTGGCCGGGGTGTTCTCGCTCGCCGACGCGTGCGCGCTGGTGAGCGCCCGTGGCCGGCTGATGCAGGCGCTGCCTTCGGGTGGCGCGATGCTGGCGGTGCAGGCGACGGAGGACGAAGTCCTGCCGTTGGTGGGTGAGTTCGTGTCGATCGCCGCCGTGAACGGGCCTTCGTCGGTGGTCGTTTCCGGTACGGAGGAGGCCGTCGAGGAGGTCCGCGCGCACTTCGCCGACCGCAAGACGACCCGGCTGCGCGTCTCGCACGCGTTCCACTCGCCACTGATGGACCCGATGCTGGAGGACTTCCGCGCCGTCCTCAACGGGCTGACGTACGCTACTCCTTCGATCCCGATCATCTCCAACCTGACGGGGGAGACAGCCGCTCCCGAGCAGCTGTGCTCGGCGGACTACTGGGTGCGCCACGTCCGCGAAGCCGTCCGCTTCGCCGACGGCCTGCGCGCGTTGGAGTCCGCCGGCGTCACCCGCTTCCTGGAGCTCGGCCCCGACGGCGTCCTGACGGCGCTGGCGGCCTCCTCTCTTTCCGACGAGGCCGTGCTGGCCTCCTTCCTCCGCAAGGACCAAAACGAGGACACGACCGTCCTGACCGCGCTCGCGCGCCTGCACGTCACCGGCGCGCCCGTCGACTGGGCCGCGCTCTTCGCCGGCACCGCCGTCCGCCCGGTCGACCTGCCGACCTACGCCTTCCAGCACCGCCGCTACTGGCCGCCCACCGCCCCCGCGACCGCCGGCGACCTCGGCGCCGCCGGCCTCGACACCGCTGACCACCCGCTGCTCACCGCCTCGCTCGAACTCTCCGACGACGACGGCCTGTTGTTCACGTCCCGGCTCTCCAGGCAGTCCCACCCCTGGCTCGCCGACCACGAGGTGCGCGGCAACGTCCTGCTGCCCGGCACCGCGTTCCTCGAACTGGCCGGCCGCGCCGGTGACGAGGCCGGGTGCGACCGCGTCGAGGAACTGACCCTGGCCGCGCCGCTCGTCCTGCCCGAGCGTGAGGGCGTCCAGATGCAACTGCGGGTCGGCGCGGCCGACGAGAACGGCCGCCGCACCTTCACCATCGCCTCCCGGCCCGAGGGCGACGGCCGTGCCTGGGACCAGCACGCGAGCGGCGTCCTGGGCGTGGGGGAGAGGCGCACCGCGTTCGACACGTCCGTGTGGCCGCCGGCCGGTGCCGAGGCGGTCGACCTGACCGGGCTGTACGAGGGCATGGCCGACGGCGGCTACGCGTACGGCCCGGTGTTCCAGGGCCTGCGGGCGGCCTGGCGGCGCGGCGACGAGGTCTTCGCCGATGTCGCCCTGCCGGACGGCACCGAGGGCGCCGGTTACGGTCTGCACCCGGCGCTGCTCGACGCCGCCCTGCACGTCACGGCCGTCAACGGGATGCCGCACGGCGTCGTGCCGTTCTCGTGGGAGGACGTGTCGCTGCACGCCTCCGGGGCGTCCTCGGTGCGCGTGCGCGTCACCCGGACCGGCGAGGAGTCCGTCGCGGTGGCGGTCGCCGACGCCGAGGGCTTGCCGGTGGCGTCCATTGGGTCGCTGGCCCTGCGCGCGGTGTCGAGCGGCGAGTCGGCAGCGGCTCGGGACGGGCTGTTCCGGGTGGACTGGGTGCCGGTGAAGAGCGCGGCTGCTCCGGAGTTCGTGGAGGTGGAGTCGCTGGCGGAGGTGCCGTCGGAGGTTCCGCCGGTGGTGGTGATCCGACCGGCCGACGGCGAGGTGCAGGCGCGGACGGCGCGGGTGCTGGAGCTGGTGCAGGGTTGGTTGGCGGAGGAGCGTTTCGCGGCCTCGCGTCTGGTGTTCGTGACGCGCGGCGTGGTGGCGGGCGAGGACCTGTCGGGTGCTGCGGCGTGGGGTCTGGTGCGGTCGGCGATGTCGGAGGAGCCGGGCCGGTTCGGCCTGGTGGATCTGGCGGGTTCGGAAGAACTGCCGGCCGCCGCCCTGGGCTTGGACGAGCCGCAGCTGCTCGTCCGCGACGGGGAGGTCCTCGCGGCCCGGCTCGTGCGCGCCGAATCGGCGGGCGAGCCGGTCGTGTGGGCCGGGGAGGGCACGGTCCTGATCACCGGCGGCACGGGCGGCCTGGGCCGGGTCATGGCCCGGCACCTGGCCGTCGAGCACGGCGTGCGGCACCTGCTGCTGGTCAGCCGCCGGGGCGCCGACGCCGAGGGCACGGACGACCTGCTCGCCGAGCTGGCGGCGGCCGGCGCGGAGGCCGTCGTGGAGGCGTGCGACGTCGCCGATCCGGCGGCGGTGGCGGACCTGTTCGCCCGGCACGAGATCCGCGCGGTCGTCCACACGGCCGGCGTGATCGACGACGGCGTGATCGGCTCCCTGACCGCCGAGCGCGTCAGTACCGTCCTGCGCCCGAAGGCGGACGCCGCCTGGCACCTGCACGAGGCCACGAAGGACCGAGAGTTGGCGGCCTTCGTCCTGTTCTCCTCCGTCTCCGGCGTCTTTGGGGGCCCGGGCCAGGCCGCCTACGCGGCGGGCAACGCCTACCTGGACGCCCTGGCGCTCCACCGCCGTTCGCTCGGCCTGCCCGCCGTCTCGCAGGCGTGGGGCCCGTGGACCCGCGACGGCGGCATGATCGGCACGCTCGCCGACGTCGACCTGCACCGGATCGCCCGCTCGGGCATGCCGGAGCTCACCCCCGCCGAGGGCGCCGCGCTCTTCGACGCCTCGCTCGCCGCCGGCGAGCCCGCGATCCTGCCTGTGCGCCTGGACCTCGCGGTGCTGCGGGCCCAGGGCTCGGTGCCCGCCCTGCTGCGCGGCCTGGTGCGCGGCCGGGTCCGGCGCGCGGTGGTCGCGGGCTCGGCCGCCTCGGCGGGCCTCGCGCAGCGACTGTCCGGTCTTGGTGTCGACGAGCGGCGGGCGGCCGTCCTGGAGCTGGTGCGCGACCAGATCGCCGCGGTGCTGGGCCACGAGGGCGGCTCGGTCGTCGACCCGTCGCGGGCGTTCCAGGACCTCGGCTTCGACTCGCTGACGGCGGTCGAGCTTCGCAACCGGCTGAAGTCGGTGACGGGTCTCCAGCTGCCGGCCACGGTGGTGTTCGACTACCCGACGGCGAGCGCGCTGGCGGGCTTCGTGCTGGAGGGGCTGTTCGGCGCCGAGGAGGTGGCGGAACTCGCCTCCGTGCTGCCCGTGTTGTCCGACGACCCGGTGGTCATCGTCGGCATGGCATGCCGGTACCCGGGCGGCGTCGAGTCACCCGAGGACCTGTGGCGGCTGGTGGCCGACGGTGTGGACGCGGTGTCGGACTTCCCGACGAACCGCGGCTGGGACGTCGACTCGCTCTACAGCGAGGACCGGTCCGTGCCGGGCACGTCGTACACTCGGCGGGGCGCGTTCCTGCACGACGCCGGTGAGTTCGACCCCGAGTTCTTCGGCATGAGCCCGCGCGAGGCGCTGGCGACGGACGCGCAGCAGCGCCTGCTGCTGGAGACGTCGTGGGAGGCGTTCGAGCGGGCCGGCATCGACCCGGTGACGCTGCGCGGCAGCCGGACCGGCGTCTTCGCGGGCATCATGTACACCGACTACCGCTCGCTGCTGGACGGCGAGGAGTTCGAGGGCTTCCGGGGCAACGGCAGCGCTCCCAGCGTCGCCTCCGGTCGGGTGTCCTACACCTTCGGCTTCGAGGGTCCGGCGGTCACGGTGGACACGGCGTGCTCGTCCTCGCTCGTGGCGATGCACCTGGCGGCGCAGGCGCTGCGCGGCGGTGAGTGCTCGCTGGCGCTGGCCGGCGGTGTGACGGTGATGTCGACGCCGGGGACGTTCGTGGAGTTCTCGCGCCAGGGCGGCCTTTCGGCCGACGGCCGGTGCCGTTCGTTCGCGGAGGCGGCCGACGGCGTGGGCTGGGGCGAGGGCGTCGGCATGGTCGTGCTGGAGCGCCTGTCGGACGCCCGCCGGAACGGCCATCGAGTGCTGGCAGTTCTGCGAGGGAGCGCCGTCAACCAGGACGGTGCCTCCAACGGCCTGACGGCACCGAACGGTCCGTCGCAGCAGCGGGTGATCCGGCAGGCCCTGGCGAGCGCCGGGCTGTCGTTCGGCGACGTGGACGCGGTGGAGGCGCACGGCACCGGGACGACGCTGGGCGACCCGATCGAGGCGCAGGCGCTGCTCGCGACGTACGGGCAGGACCGCGAACTGCCGCTGCTGCTGGGCTCGATCAAGTCGAACATCGGGCACGCCCAGGCGGCGGCCGGCGTCGCGGGCGTGATCAAGATGGTGCTGGCGATGCAGCACGGCCTGCTGCCGCGCACGCTGCACGTGGACGCGCCTTCCTCGCACGTCGACTGGACGGCGGGCGCGGTCGAGCTGCTCGCCGAGGCCCAGGACTGGCCGCAGGCCGGTCGGCTCCGCCGGGCGGGCGTGTCGTCGTTCGGGATCAGCGGCACCAACGCGCACGTGATCCTGGAGGAGGGCGAGCCCGAGGTCGTGCAGGAGGGCGTGGCCACGGCCGGGGCGATGCCCTGGGTGGTGTCGGCCAGGTCCGAGGCGGCGCTGGACGCGCAGGTGGCGCGGCTCGCTGACCTCGACGGGCGGTCGGCGCTCGACGTCGGCCTGACCCTGGCCGGGCGGACGGCCTTCCCGTACCGGGCGGTGCTCGTCGACGGCGTCGAGGCGGCCCGGGGCGTCACGGGTGAGGGCGGGACGGCGGTCCTGTTCTCCGGGCAGGGCTCGCAGCGGCTGGGGATGGGGCGGGAGTTGTACGACCGGTTCCCGGCGTTCGCGGAGGCGTTCGACGAGGTGTGCGCGGCGGTGGATCTGCCGCTTCGGGATGTCGTCTGGGGCTCGGACGCGGAGCTGCTGAACCGGACGGAGTACGCCCAGGCCGGGCTGTTCGCGGTCGAGGTGGCGCTCTACCGGCTGCTCGAATCGTTCGGCGTGCGGGCGGAGTTCGTGGCCGGGCACTCGATCGGCGAGGTGGCGGCCGCGCACGTGGCCGGGGTGTTCTCGCTGGAGGACGCCTGCAAGCTGGTGGCCGCTCGCGGTCGGCTGATGCAGGCGCTGCCGGCGGGTGGCGCGATGCTGGCGGTGCAGGCGACGGAGGACGAAGTCCTGCCGCTGCTCGGCGAGTTCGTGTCGATCGCCGCCGTCAACGGCCCGACCTCCGTCGTCGTCTCCGGCACCGAGGAGGCCGTGGATGCGATCCGTGCGCACTTCGCCGACCGCAAGACGACGCGTCTTCGCGTCTCGCACGCGTTCCACTCGCCACTGATGGACCCGATGCTGGCGGACTTCCGCGCCGTCCTCAACGGGCTGACCTACGCTGCTCCTTCGATCCCGGTGGTCTCCAACCTGACGGGCGAGACAGCCACGCCCGAGCAGCTCTGCTCGCCCGACTACTGGGTTCGCCACGTCCGCGAGGCCGTCCGCTTCGCCGACGGGATCCGCACGCTGGAAGCCGCAGGCGTCACGCGCTTCCTGGAGCTCGGCCCCGACGGCGTCCTCACCGCGCTCGCGGCCGCCTCCCTCTCCGGCGACGCCGTCCTGGCCCCCGTCCTCCGGAAGGACCAGGCTGAGGATGCGACCGTCCTGACTGCCCTCGCGCGCCTGTACGTCACCGGCGCGCGCGTCGACTGGGCCGTCCTCTTCGCCGGGACCGGTGCCCGCACCGTGGACGTGCCCACGTACGCGTTCCAGCACCGGCACTACTGGCCGGCGGTCACGCTCGCGCGCGGCGGCGACGTCCGGCTCGCGGGCCTCGGTACCGCCGAGCACCCGCTGCTGGGCGCGGCCGTCGAGCTCGTCAACACGGACGGCTACCTGTTCACCGGCCGGCTGTCGGCCGGGTCGCACGGGTGGCTGGCGGACCACGTCGTCATGGGTTCGGTGCTGGTGCCGGGGACGGCGCTGATGGAGCTGGCCGTGCGCGCCGGGGACGAGGTCGGCTGCGACCTGGTCGAGGAGCTGACGCTCGCCGCGCCGCTCGTCCTGCCCGAGCGGGGCGGCGTGCGGGTGCAGGTGTGGGTCGGCGAGCCGGACGCGTCCGGGCGGCGCGCGCTCACCGTGCACGCCCGGCCGGACGACGCGGACGGGACGGACTGGACCCTCCACGCCACCGGTGTGCTGGGGACGGGTGCGGCGCCGGCGCCGTTCGAGGCGTCCGTCTGGCCGCCGGCCGGTGCCGAGGCGGTCGACCTGACCGGGCTGTACGAGGGCCTGGCGGAGGCCGGGTTCGGGTACGGCCCGGCGTTCCGGGGGCTCGGCGCGGCCTGGCGGCGCGGGGACGAGGTCTTCGCGGAGGTCGTCCTGCCCGAGGGCACCGACGGGAGCGGCTTCGGCCTGCACCCGGCGCTGTTCGACGCCTGCCTCCACGCGTTCGCGCTGACCGGGTCCGACGAGCGCGGCGTGCCGTTCGCGTGGGAGGACGTGGCGCTGCACGCCTCCGGCGCGTCGGCGGTCCGGGTGCGGCTGACGCCGTCGGCGGGCGGCGGGGTGTCGCTCGCGATCGCCGACACGGAGGGGCGCCCGGTGGCGACCGTCGGGTCGCTGGTCGTGCGCCCGGTGGCGGCGGGCGAGGCGGGCCCGGTCGGCCGGGACGCGTTGTTCCGGGTGGACTGGGTGCCGGTGAAGAGCGCGGCTGCTCCGGAGTTCGTGGAGGTGGAGTCGCTGGCGGAGGTGCCGTCGGAGGTTCCGCCGGTGGTGGTGATCCGACCGGCCGACGGCGAGGTGCAGGCGCGGACGGCGCGGGTGCTGGAGCTGGTGCAGGGTTGGTTGGCGGAGGAGCGGTTCGCGGCCTCGCGGCTGGTGTTCGTGACGCGCGGCGTGGTGGCGGGCGAGGACCTGTCGGGTGCTGCGGCGTGGGGTCTGGTGCGGTCGGCGATGTCGGAGGAGCCGGGCCGGTTCGGCCTGGTGGATCTGGCGGGTTCGGAAGAACTGCCGGCCGCCGCCCTGGGCTTGGACGAGCCGCAAGTGCTCGTCCGCGACGGGGAGGTCCTCGCGGCCCGGCTGATTCGGACGAAGGCCATGGCCGAAGGGGTGGCGTGGCCGAGTGAGGGCACGGTCCTGGTCACTGGCGGAACCGGCGGCCTCGGCAAGGTCGTGGCCCGGCACCTGGCGGCCGGGCACGGCGTGCGCAGCCTGCTGCTGGTCAGCCGTCGCGGCGCGGACGCCGAGGGCGTCGAGGCGCTGCTCGCCGGGCTGGCCGAGCTCGGCGCGGAGGCGGTCGTCGAGGCCTGTGACGTGGCCGACGAGGCCGCCGTGGCAGACCTGTTCGCCCGCCACGAGATCCGCGGGGTCGTCCACACCGCCGGTGTCCTCGACGACGGCGTGATCGGTTCCCTCACTCCCGAGCGCGTCTCCGCCGTCCTCCGTCCGAAGGCGGACGCGGCGTGGAACCTGCACCGGGCCGCCGAGAACGTCGAGACCTTCGTCCTCTTCTCCTCCGTCGCCGGCACGCTCGGCAGCGCGGGCCAGGCCGCCTACGCGGCGGGCAACGCCTACCTGGACGCCCTGGCGGTCCACCGCCGCTCGCTCGGTCTGCCCGCCGTCTCACTCGCCTGGGGTCCCTGGTCGGACGTGGCCGGCATGACCGGCACGCTCACCGACGCCGAGGCCGAGCGCATCGCCCGGCTCGGCCTTCCGGCCATCGCCCCGGAGCAGGGTGTCGCGCTTTTCGACGCGGCCATCGCCACCGGACACCCGACCGTGCTGCCGGTCCGCCTCGACCTGGCGGCGATGGCCGCGCACGGTGAGGTGCCCGCTCTGCTGCGCGGCTTGGTGCGGGGCCGCGTGCGACGCGCCGTCGTCGCCGGGTCGGCTGTGTCGGCGGGCCTGGCGCAGCGACTGTCGGGCCTGGGCGGCGACGAGCGGCGTGCGGCCGTCCTGGACCTGGTGCGCGACCAGATCGCGCTCGTGCTGGGCCACGACGCCGGCTCGGCGGTCGATCCGTCGAAGGCGTTCCAGGACCTCGGCTTCGACTCGCTGACGGCGGTCGAGCTGCGCAACCGGCTGCGGTCGGTGTCCGGTCTCCAGCTGCCGGCCACCGTTGTGTTCGACTACCCGACGGCGAGCGCGCTGGCCGGCTTCCTGCTGGAGGGCCTGTTCGGCACCGAGAGCACCGTCCACGTCCCCGAGGCGATGCCGTCGCTGTCGGACGACCCGATCGTGATCGTCGGGATGGCCTGCCGCTACCCGGGTGGCGTCGAGTCGCCCGAGAACCTGTGGCGGCTGGTGGCCGACGGCGTGGACGCGGTCTCCGGCTTCCCGACGAACCGCGGCTGGGACGTCGAGGCCCTCTACAACCCGGACCCGGAGCACGCCGGGACGTCCTACACGCGCTCCGGCGGATTCCTGTACGAGGCCGGGGAGTTCGACCACGAGTTCTTCGGCATGAGCCCGCGCGAGGCGCTGGCGACGGACGCACAGCAGCGTCTGTTGCTGGAGACCTCGTGGGAGGCCTTCGAGCGGGCCGGCATCGACCCGGTGACGCTGCGCGGCAGCCGGACCGGCGTCTTCGCGGGTGTGATGTACGCCGACTACGCGAGCCTGCTGGGCGGTGGCGAGTTCGAGGGTTACCAGGGCAGCGGCAGCGCGGGAAGTGTGGCCTCGGGCCGCGTCTCCTACACGTTGGGCCTGGAGGGTCCGGCGGTGACGGTGGACACGGCGTGCTCGTCGTCGCTTGTGGCCATGCACCTGGCCGCCCAGGCGCTGCGGGGCGGTGAGTGCTCGCTGGCGCTGGCCGGTGGCGTCACGGTGATGTCGACGCCGAACACCTTCGTGGAGTTCTCGCGCCAGGGCGGCCTTTCGGCCGACGGCCGGTGCCGTTCGTTCGCGGAGGCGGCCGACGGCGTGGGCTGGGGCGAGGGCGTCGGCATGGTGGTACTGGAGCGCCTGTCGGACGCCCGCCGGAACGGCCATCGAGTGCTGGCAGTTCTGCGGGGGAGCGCCGTCAACCAGGACGGTGCCTCCAACGGTCTGACGGCACCGAACGGCCCGTCGCAGCAGCGGGTGATCCGGCAGGCTCTCGCGAGCGCCGGGCTCTCGACGGCCGATGTGGACGCTGTCGAGGCGCACGGCACCGGGACGACGCTGGGCGACCCGATCGAGGCCCAGGCCCTGATCGCCACCTACGGCCAGGACCGCGAACTGCCCCTGCTGCTGGGCTCGATCAAGTCGAACATCGGCCACTCCCAGGCCGCGGCCGGCGTGGCCGGCGTGATCAAGATGGTGCTCGCGATGCAGCACGGCCTGCTGCCGCGCACCCTGCACGTGGACGCGCCCTCCTCGCACGTCGACTGGACGGCCGGTGCGGTCGAGCTGCTCACCGAGCGCACCGAGTGGCCGGCCACCGGCCACCCGCGCCGCGCGGGCGTGTCGTCCTTCGGGATCAGCGGCACCAACGCCCACGTGATCCTGGAGCAGGCCGAACCCGAGGCCGCGCGGGACGCTGCGGTGACGGCGGGGGCGATGCCCTGGGTGGTATCCGCCAAGTCCGAAGCGGCGCTGGACGCTCAGATCGCGCGGCTGACGGAGCTCGACGAACTTCCCGCTGCCGACGTGGCGTTCACCCTGGCCGGGCGGTCGCTCCTCCCGCACCGCGCGGTGGTCGTCGACGGGACCGAGGTGGCTCGAGGAGTCGCGTCGGCGGGCAAGAGCGCGTTCCTCTTCTCCGGCCAGGGCTCGCAACGCCTCGGCATGGGAGAGGAGTTGTACGCCCGCTTCCCGGTGTTCGTCGACGCGTTCGACGCCGTCTGCGCGGCGCTGGACGAGCACCTCGACCAACCCCTTCGCGGCGTCGTGTGGGGCGCGGACGAGGAGCTGCTGAACCGGACCGCGTATGCCCAGGCAGGGTTGTTCGCCGTCGAGGTGGCCCTGTTCCGTCTCGTCGAATCGCTCGGCGTCCGCGCCGAGTTCGTGGCGGGGCACTCGATCGGTGAGGTCGCGGCCGCGTACGTCGCCGGGGTGTTCTCGCTGGCGGACGCCTGCAAGCTGGTGGCCGCTCGTGGTCGGCTGATGCAGGCGCTGCCTTCGGGCGGCGCGATGCTGGCGGTGCAGGCGACGGAGGACGAAGTCCTGCCGCTGCTTGGTGAGTTCGTGTCGATCGCTGCCGTGAACGGTCCGCGCTCGGTCGTGGTCTCGGGGGCGGAGGAGGCCGTCGCGGCGATCGAGGCGCACTTCGCCGACCGCAGGACGAACCGGCTGCGCGTCTCGCACGCGTTCCACTCGCCGCTGATGGACCCGATGCTGGAGGACTTCCGCGAGGTCCTCAACGGGCTCACCTACGGCGCGCCGTCGATCCCGGTGATCTCCAACCTGACCGGCGCACCGGCCGAAGGCCTTCAGACGCCCGACTACTGGGTGCGCCACGTCCGCGAGGCCGTCCGCTTCGCCGACGGCATCCGCACCCTCCACGCCGCCGGTGTCGACCGCTTCCTCGAACTCGGCCCCGACGCCGTCCTCACCGCCCTCACCGCGAGCGCTCTGCCCGACGGTGAGGCCGAAGCGATCCCGGCGCTCCGCCGCAACCGGGCCGAGGAGCACACCCTCGTCGACGCCCTCGCCCGTCTCCACGTCCACGGCGCCACGGTGGACTGGGCCGCCCTGCTCGCCGCCACCGGCGCCCGGCACATCGACCTGCCGACGTACGCCTTCCAGCGCCGCCGCTTCTGGCCCGCGCCCCTGGCCGCCCGCGGCGGTGACGTCCGCTCCGCCGGCCTTGGTGCCACCACGCACCCGATGCTCGGCGCGGCCGTCGAACTGGCCGACGAGGACGGGTTGGTGCTCACCGGTCGCCTGTCGACGGCCGCCTTCCCGTGGCTGGTCGACCACACGGTCCAGGGCACGGTCCTGGTCCCCGGCGCCGGTCTGCTCGAACTCGCGCTGCGCGCCGCCGCCGAGGTGGGCTGCGAGCAGGTGGAGGAACTGACCCTGGCGGCACCGCTGGTGCTGCCCGAGCACGGCGCGCTCCAGCTCCAGCTCCGCGTCGGAGCGCCGGACGCCGTCGGCCGCCGGGGGCTCACGATCCACTCGCGGCCGGACGGGGATCCGGACGCCGGGTGGGTGCAGCACGCGGCCGGTTCGCTGGCCGCCTCCGGAGCCGTCGAGGCGGAGTCGTTCGACGTCTGGCCGCCGGCCGATGCCGAGCAACTGTCGGTGGAGGGCGTGTACGAGCGCATGGCGGAGTCCGGCTTCGGCTACGGCCACGCCTTCCAGGGCCTCCGTGCGGCCTGGAGGCGCGGGAACGAGCTGTTCGCGGACATCGAGCTCCCCGAGGACGTCGAGGCCGACGGCTTCGGCGTGCACCCGGCGCTCCTCGACGCGGCCATGCACGTCGCCATCGTGGACGCCGGGAGCGACGACACCGTGGTCCCGTTCGCGTGGACGGGCGCGGCGCTGCGCGCCGTCGGCGCGTCGGCCGTGCGGGTGCGCCTGGTTCGGCTCGACGGCGGCGGGCTGCGGCTCGACCTCGCCGACTTGGCGGGCGGTCCGGTGCTGACGGTGGCCTCCGTGAAGGGCCGGGCGGTCTCGGCGGAGCAACTGGGCTCGGCCGACCCGCTCTACGTGGTCGAGTGGTCGGAGCAGCCGGCCGCCGCGAGCGTGGGCAGGGAGTGGATGTCTTGGGACGCCCTGCCCACCGAGGGCCCGGCCCCCGAGACCGTCGTCCTGGACTGCGCGGCCGTGGCCGCCCCGGGCGACGACGTTCCGGCGGCCGTGCGCGAGGTGACGGGGCACGTGTTGCGCGCGGTGCAGGCGTGGCTGGCGGAGGAGCGGTTCGCGGCGTCGCGTCTGGTGGTTGTGACGCGGGGTGCGGTGGTGGTGCGTGAGGGTGAGCCGGTGGATCTGGCGCAGGCTCCGGTGTGGGGTCTGGTCCGGTCCGCGCAGGCGGAGAACCCGGGGCGGTTCGTCCTGCTGGACACGGACGGGGAGGTGATCGTCACCGGTGAGCCGGAGTCGGCCGTGCGTGGCGAGGCCGTTCACGTCCCGCGCTTGACCCGTCTGCCGCAGCCGGAGGGTCCGTTGCCGGTCGGTGCGGACGACACGGTGCTGATCACTGGAGGCACGGGTGGCCTGGGTGCTGTCGTGGCCCGGTACCTGGTTGCCGAGTGCGGGGTCCGGAGTCTGGTGCTGACGAGCCGTCGCGGTCTGGATGCGCCGGGCTCGGCGGAGCTGGTGGCGGAGCTGTCCGCCCTCGGCACTGTGGTTGAGGTCCGTGCCTGTGACATGGCGGACCGCGGGGCCGTGGCCGCTCTGATCGCCGCGATCCCTGGTCTCTCCGCCGTCATCCACGCCGCCGGTGTCGGTGACAACGGTCTGGTCGGCGCGCTCACGCCCGAGCGCGTGGATGCCGTCCTGGCGCCGAAGGCCGACGGCGCGTGGTACCTGCACGAGCTGACCGGCCACCTCGACCTGACCGCCTTCGTCCTCTTCTCCTCCGCCGGCGGCCTGGTCCTGACTGCCGGCCAGGGCAACTACGCCGCGGCCAATGTCTTCCTCGCCGCCCTCGCCGCCCACCGCCACGCCGCCGGCCTGCCCGCCACCTCGATGGCCTTCGGCCTCTGGGACGTCGGCGCAGGCCTCGGGCGTGACCTCGCGGACGTCGACCGGGCGCGGATGGCCACCCAGGGCGTTCCCGTCCTCGACCACGCGACCGGCCTCGCACTCTTCGCCACCGCCCTGCGCAGCGAGCGCGCGGCCGTCGTCCCGATCCGGGTCGACGCCGTCGCCCTGCGCGCCCGCACGGACGAGGTCCCCGCGCTCCTGCGCGCCCTCGCCGCCCCGCGCAGGCGCGCCGAGCTGCCCGCGAGCGGCCGCGCGGCCGAGACCGGGCTCGTCCGGCGCCTCGCCGGGCTGGGGGAGAGCGAGGGCCGGCGCCTGGCGCTGGAGCTCGTGCGCGCGGAGGTCGCCGCCGTGCTCGGCCACGCCTCCGCCGAGGCGATTGCGCCCGAGCGCGCGTTCCAGGAGCTCGGCTTCGACTCCCTCGCAGCGACCGACCTGCGCAACCGCCTCAACAAGCGCACGGGCCTGCGCCTGCCCGCCACGTTGGCCTTCGACTTCCCCAACGCCCGGGCCGTCGCGGAGCACCTCCTCGACCTGGCCGGCGCGGGCACGGAGCCGACCCCGGCCGCCGGCGCCGAGACCCGCTCGCACGCCGCCGACGAACCGATCGCGATCGTGGGCATGGCCTGCCGCTACCCCGGCGGCGCGGCCACGCCCGAGGACCTGTGGCGGCTGCTGGTGGACGGCGTCGACACTGTCACCGGCCTGCCGGCCGACCGCGGCTGGGACATCGAGAACCTCTACGACCCCGAGCCCGGCAAGGAGGGCCACAGCTACACCCGACACGGCAGCTTCCTGCACGACGCCGGCGACTTCGACCCCGGCTTCTTCGGGATCTCCCCGCGCGAGGCCCTCTACATGGACCCGCAGCAGCGGCTCCTGCTGGAGACCTCGTGGGAGGCGCTGGAGCGGGCGGGCATCGACCCACTGTCCCTGCGCGGCAGCCGGACGGGCGTCTTCGCGGGCGTCATGTACCACGACTACGCGCTCAACACGAACCCCTCGGGCACCAGCGGCGGCAGCGTCGTCTCCGGCCGCGTGTCCTACACGCTGGGCCTGGAGGGCCCGGCGGTGACCGTGGACACGGCTTGTTCCTCGTCCTTGGTCGCCCTGCACCTGGCGGTCCAGGCGCTGCGCACCGGGGAGTGCTCGCTGGCCCTCGCGGGCGGCGCGACGGTGATGTCGACGCCGGGCATGTTCATCGAGTTCTCGCGGCAGCGGGGGCTGTCCGCGGACGGCCGGTGCAAGGCGTTCGCGGGCGCGGCGGACGGCGTCGGCTGGTCGGAGGGCGTCGGGGTGCTGCTCGTCGAGCGGCTGTCCGACGCGGAGCGGAACGGGCACCGGGTGCTCGCGGTGATCCGCGGCACGGCCGTCAACCAGGACGGCGCGAGCAACGGCTTCTCGGCGCCGAACGGGCCGTCCCAGCAGCGGGTGATCCGCCAGGCACTGGCGAGCGCCGGGCTGTCCCCGGCGGACGTGGACGCCGTCGAGGCCCATGGGACGGGGACGACGCTGGGCGACCCGATCGAGGCACAGGCGCTCCTCGCGACCTACGGCCAGGACCGTGAACTCCCGCTGCTGCTGGGCTCGATCAAGTCGAACATCGGGCACGCGCAGGCGGCGGCCGGTGTGGCGGGCGTGATCAAGATGGTGCTGGCGATGCAGCACGGCGTGCTGCCGAAGTCGCTGCACATCGACCGGCCCTCGCCGCACGTCGAGTGGTCGGAGGGCGCGGTCGAGCTGCTGGCCGAGGCCCGGGACTGGCCGGCGACCGGCCGTCCGCGCCGGGCGGGCGTGTCCGCGTTCGGGATCAGCGGGACCAACGCGCACGTGATCGTCGAGCAGGGTCCTGAGCCGGTAGCCGAAATGCCGTTCGTAAAAGGCGAGTTGGGTACGCTTCCCTGGCTGCTCGCCGCGGCGACGCCGGAGGCCCTGCGGGTGCAGGCCGAGCGGCTCGCGACCTTCCTCGGCGCGCGGCCGGAGCTCGACGCGCTGGACGTCGCCCACTCGCTGGTGGCGACGCGGCCGGCGCTGGAGCACCGCGCGGTGCTGCTCGGCGCGGACCGGGCGGAGCTGCTGGCCGGACTGGACGCGCTGAGCCGGGGCGAACTCGCTCCGGGCGCGGACACCTCGTCCGCCCGGGCGGGTGGGGCGACGGCGTTCCTGTTCTCCGGGCAGGGCTCGCAACGGCTTGGCATGGGACGGGAGTTGTACGCCAGCTTCCCGGTCTTCGCGGAGGCGTTCGACGCGGTGTGCGCGGCGACAGGGCTTCCCGTGCGCGAGGTGGTGTGGGGCGGGGACGCGGAGCTGCTGAACCAGACCGCGTACGCTCAGGCGGGTCTGTTCGCCGTCGAGGTGGCGCTCTACCGTCTCCTCGAATCGCTGGGTGTGCGACCGGAGTTCGTGGCCGGGCACTCGATCGGCGAGGTCGCTGCGGCGCACGTCGCCGGGGTGTTCTCGCTGGAGGACGCCTGCGCCCTGGTGGCGGCCCGTGGCCGGCTGATGCAGGCGCTGCCTTTGGGTGGTGCGATGCTCGCGGTGCAGGCGACGGAGGACGAAGTCCTGCCGCTGCTTGGTGAGTTCGTCTCGATCGCGGCCGTGAACGGTCCGACGGCGGTCGTGGTCTCGGGCGCCGAAGAGGCCGTCTCGGAGATCGAGGAGCATTTCGCCGACCGCCGGACGACCCGCCTTCGCGTGTCCCATGCCTTCCACTCGCCGCTGATGGACCCGATGCTGGAGGACTTCCGTACGGTCCTCAACGGACTGGCGTACCACGCGCCGTCGATCCCGTTGGTCTCCAATCTGACCGGCGGGCTGGTTGACGGCCTGACGTCGCCCGACTACTGGGTGCGCCACGTCCGCGAGGCCGTCCGCTTCGCCGACGGGATCCGCACCCTCCACGAGGCCGGCGTCCGCCGCTACCTCGAACTGGGCCCGGACACCGTCCTGTCCGGCCTGGTGCAGGGCGCCCTCGACGACCCGACCTCCGCCCGCACGTGCGTCGTGCCCGCCCTGCACGCGGACCGGGATGAGGAGGCGAGCCTGATCGGCGCCCTCGGCCGGCTGTATGCGGCCGGGGCCGAGGTGGACTGGTCCGTCCTCTTCGCCGGCAGCGGCGCCCGGACGGTGGAGTTGCCCACCTACGCGTTCCAGCGCCGCCGCTTCTGGCTCGCTGCGACGACCCCGCTCGGCGACCTGGGCGCGGTGGGCGTGGGCGCCTTCGCGCACCCGCTGCTCGGCGCGGCCGTCGACCTGTCCCACACGGACGGGTTCCTCCTCACCGGCCGGGTGTCGCTGGACTTGCACCCGTGGCTGGCCGACCACCAGGTGCTGGACACCGTCCTGGTGCCGGGCGCGGCGCTGGTCGAGCTCGCGCTGCGGGCCGCGGCCGAGGTCGGGTGCGAACTGGTGGAGGAACTGACGCTGGCCGCACCGCTGGTGCTGCCCGAGCGCGGCGCCGTCCAACTGCACGTGCGGGTCGGTGGTCCGGACGCCTCGGACCGGCGCGCGGTCACCATCCACTCGCGGCCGGACGGGGATCCGGACGCCGGGTGGCTGCAGCACGCGGCCGGTTCGCTGGCCGCTTCCGGAGCCCCCGAGGCGGGATCGTTCGACGCCGCCGTCTGGCCACCGGTCGGCGCAGAGCCGCTGCCGGTGGAGGGCGCGTACGAGCGCATGGCGGAGTCCGGCTTCGGCTACGGCCACGCCTTCCAGGGCCTGCGCGCGGCCTGGCGGCGCGGCGACGAGCTGTTCGCCGAGGTCGTGCTGCCGGAGGGCGTCGAGGCCGACGGCTTCGGTGTGCACCCGGCGCTCCTCGACGCGGCCATGCACGCCGCGATCCTGGTCGGCGGCGAGCGGGAGACGATGATCCCGTTCGCGTGGACCGGCGTGACCCTGTCCGCCGTCGGCGCCTCCGCGGTGCGGGTGCGGATCGTCCGGCTCGACGGTGGCGGGCTGCGGCTCGACCTCGCCGACCCGGCGGGCGGTCCGGTGCTGGCCGTGGCCTCGATGGTGGGCCGGGCGGTGTCGGCGGAGCACCTGGGCTCGGTCGACCCGCTCTACGGGATCGAGTGGGCGGAGCTGTCGAACGCGCCTGCCGCAGGGAGCTCCTGGGCGCGGTGGGAGGACGTGTCGAACTCCGGGGAGCCGACGCCCGACGTGGTCGTCCTCGACTGCGCTGCCTTCGCGACCCCCGAGGACGTCCCGAGCGGTGTGCGCGTGAGCGTCCACGCCGTGCTGGCAGTCCTCCAGACCTGGCTGGCGGAGGAGCGGTTCGCGGCGTCGCGTCTGGTGGTTGTGACGCGGGGTGCGGTGGCGGTGGGGGAGGGTGAGCCGGTGGATCTGGCGCAGGCTCCGGTGTGGGGTCTGGTCCGGTCCGCGCAGGCGGAGAACCCGGGGCGGTTCGTCCTGCTGGACACGGACGGGGAGGTGATCGTCACCGGTGAGCCGGAGTCGGCCGTGCGTGGCGAGGCCGTTCACGTCCCGCGCTTGACCCGTCTGCCGCAGCCGGAGGGTCCGTTGCCGGTCGGTGCGGACGACACGGTGCTGATCACTGGAGGCACGGGTGGCCTGGGTGCTGTCGTGGCCCGGTACCTGGTTGCCGAGTGCGGGGTCCGGAGTCTGGTGCTGACGAGCCGTCGCGGTCTGGAGGCGCCGGGCTCGGCGGAGCTGGTGGCGGAGCTGTCCGCCCTCGGCACTGTGGTTGAGGTCCGTGCCTGTGACATGGCGGACCGCGGGGCCGTGGCCGCTCTGATCGCCGCGATCCCTGGTCTCTCCGCCGTCATCCACGCCGCCGGTGTCGGTGACAACGGTCTGGTCGGCGCGCTCACGCCCGAGCGCGTGGATGCCGTCCTGGCGCCGAAGGCCGACGGCGCGTGGTACCTGCACGAGCTGACCGGCCACCTCGACCTGACCGCCTTCGTCCTCTTCTCCTCCGCCGGTGGTCTGGTCCTGACCGCCGGCCAGGGCAACTACGCCGCGGCGAACGTCTTCCTCGACGCCCTCGCCGCCCACCGCCGCGCTGCCGGCCTGCCCGCCACCTCGATGGCCTACGGCATGTGGGACGTCGGCGCCGGCCTCGGCGAGCACCTCCTGGGGCTCAATCGCAACCGCATGGCCGCCCAGGGGGTCCCGCCGCTCTCCCGCGAGGACGGTCTGGCGCTGTTTGCTGCCGGTCTGCGCAGTGAGCGCGCGGCCGTTGTCCCGATCCGGGTCGACGCCGCGGCCCTGCGCGCCCGCACCGACGAGGTCCCCGCGCTGCTGCGTGCCCTCGTCCCGGTCGCCCGCCGCACGGCGGCGCACGCTCCGGCGTCGGCCGCAGCGGCCGACGGTCTCGCCGCCCGGCTCGCCGGGCTGACGGAGGCGGAGCAGCGGCGAACCGTCCTCGAACTCGTCCGGGCCCGGGTGGCCGGGCTGCTCGGCCACGAGTCGGGCGACGCGATCGAGCCGGACCGCGCGTTCCAGGAGCTCGGCTTCGACTCCCTCGCCGCGACCGACCTGCGCAACCAGCTCAACACCCTCACCGGCCTGCGCCTGCCCGCGACCCTCGCCTTCGACCACCCGAACGCCGAGGCCGTGACGGACCACATCGTCACCGAGCTCGGCGTGCGGACGGAGGCCGCGAGCGGCGAGGCGTCCCGCGCCGAGGCCGACCTGCGTGCCGCGCTGCAGTCGATCCCGACCCGCCGTCTCCGTGACGCTGGCCTGGTCGACGCCCTGCTCGACCTGGCCGACGACCGGGTCCGTTCCATCGACGCCGAGACGGACGTTCCGGTGGCGACGGAGGTCCGCCACGACCCGATCGCGATCGTCGGCATGGCCTGCCGCTACCCGGGCGGGGTGACCACGCCCGAGCAGCTCTGGCAGCTGGTGACGTCCGGCGCGGACGCGATCTCCCCGTTCCCCGCCGACCGCGGCTGGGACCTCTCGACGCTCCGTACCGAGGACTCGTACTACACCCGCGCAGGCGGATTCCTCGACGGAGCCGCCGAGTTCGACCCCGGCTTCTTCGGGATCTCCCCGCGCGAGGCCCTGGCGATGGACCCGCAGCAGCGGCTCACGCTGGAGCTCTCCTGGGAGGCCCTGGAGCGGGCCGGCATCGACCCGAGCGGCCTGCGCGGCACCCGCACCGGCGTCTTCACCGGCGTGATGTACCACGACTACCCGGGCAGCGACGGCAACGGCAGCGTCGTGGCCGGCCGTGTCTCGTACAAGCTCGGCCTGGAGGGTCCGGCGGTCGCCGTGGACACCGCCTGCTCGTCCTCGCTGGTCGCGCTGCACCTGGCCGTCCAGGCGCTGCGGCAGGGCGACTGCTCGCTCGCGATCACCGGTGGCGTGACGGTGATGGCCACACCCGGGGTGTTCGCCGAGTTCGGCCGGCAGGGCGCGCTCGCCCCCGACGGACGGTGCAAGTCCTTCGCGTCCGCCGCCGACGGCACGGGCTTCGCCGAGGGCGCGGGCTTCCTGGTCGTCGAGCGGCTGTCGGACGCGCTGCGCAACGGGCACCCGGTGCTGGCGCTCGTCCGCGGCAGCGCCGTCAACCAGGACGGCGCGTCGAACGGCCTGACGGCGCCGAACGGTCCGTCGCAGCAGCGGGTGATCCGGCAGGCGCTCGCCAGCGCCCGCCTCGGCGCCGACCAGGTCGACGTGGTCGAGGCACACGGCACGGGCACGACGCTGGGCGACCCGATCGAGGCGCAGGCCCTCCTCGCCACCTACGGCCAGGACCGCCCCGAGGACCGGCCGCTCTGGCTGGGCTCGGTGAAGTCGAACCTCGGCCACACCCAGGCCGCGGCCGGTGTCGCCGGCGTGATCAAGATGGTGCTCGCGATGCACAACGGCGAGCTGCCCTCGACGCTGCACGTGGACGAGCCGAGCTCGAAGGTGGACTGGTCGGAGGGGGTGGTCCGGCTCCTGACCGAGCCCCGGCCGTGGGCTGCGGGCGAGCGTCCGCGGCGCGCCGGCGTCTCGTCCTTCGGGATCAGCGGCACCAACGCCCACGTGATCATCGAGGAGGCTCCGACGGCGGACCTGCCCACGGAGTCGCCTGAGGTCGAGCCCGGTGTCGTGCCGTGGCTGCTGTCCGCCGCGACCCCGGAGGCCCTACGCGCGCAGGCCGAGCGGCTGCTCGCCGTCGTCGCCGACGATGCCCGGCCGGTGGACGTCGCGTACTCGCTGGCGACGGCCCGCGCCGCGCTCGAACACCGCGCGGCCGTGGTCGGCGACGGGACCGAGCAACTCCTGGCCGGCCTGCGGGCGGTGGCGGACGGCGAGGCGTCGAGCGGCATCGCGACGAGCGGCCGGACGGCCTTTCTCTTCTCGGGGCAGGGCTCGCAACGGCTCGGCATGGGCCGGGAGTTGTACGTGCGTTTCCCGGTGTTCGCGGAGGCGTTCGACGCGGTGTGCTCGCGGCTCGACCTGCCCCTCCGGGATGTCGTGTGGGGTTCGGACGAGGAGTTGCTGAACCAGACGGCGTACGCCCAGGCCGGGCTGTTCGCCGTCGAGGTGGCGCTCTACCGTCTCGTTGAATCGCTGGGCGTGCGACCTGAGTTCTTGGCCGGGCACTCGATCGGCGAGGTGGCTGCGGCGCACGTGGCCGGGGTGTTCTCGCTGGAGGACGCCTGCGCCCTGGTGGCGGCCCGTGGCCGTCTGATGCAGGCGCTGCCTTCGGGTGGCGCGATGCTAGCGGTGCAGGCGATGGAGGACGAAGTCCTACCGCTGCTGGGCGAGTTCGTGTCGATCGCTGCCGTCAACGGCCCGACATCGATCGTCGTCTCGGGCACGGAGGAGGCTGTCGCGGTTATCGAGGCGCACTTCGCGGACCGCAAGACGACCCGCCTGCGTGTGTCCCACGCGTTCCACTCGCCGCTGATGGATCCGATGCTGGAGGACTTCCGTGAGGTCCTCACGGGGCTGACGTACCAGGCGCCTTCGATCCCGGTGATCTCCAACCTGACGGGCGGGCTGGCCGATGGCCTGACGTCGCCCGACTACTGGGTGCGCCACGTCCGCGAGGCCGTCCGCTTCGCCGACGGCGTCCGCACCCTCCACGAGGCCGGCGTCCGCCGCTACCTCGAACTCGGCCCCGACGCCGTCCTCACCGCCCTCACCGCGAGCGCGCTGGCCGACCATGAGGCCGAAGCGACCCCGGCGCTGCGCCGCGGACGCGACGAGGAGCGGACCGTCGTCGAGGCGCTGGCGCGCCTGCACGTGCTGGGTGTGCCGGTGGACTGGTCCGCCTTCCACGCCGGGACGGGCGCCCGCCGGGTCGCCCTGCCGACTTACGCGTTCCAGCACCGCCGCTTCTGGACGGACGCCTCGGCGTTCTTCCCCACGGCCGAGTCCGCCGGGCTCAGGAACGCCGAGCACCCGCTGCTCACCGGATCGCTCGAACTGGCCGGTTCCGCCGGGCTGGTGTTCACCGGCCGGCTGTCGGCCCGGTCGCACGGGTGGCTGGCGGACCACGTCGTCATGGGTTCGGTGCTGGTTCCGGGCACGGCGCTGGTCGAGCTGGCCGTGCGCGCCGGCGACGAGGTCGGCTGCGACCTGGTCGAGGAACTGTCCCTGGCCGCGCCGCTCGTGCTGCCCGAGGAGGGGCCCGTCCGGATCCAGGTGCGGCTGGCCGAGCCGGACGACACCGGCCGCCGCGCCGTCGGCATCCACTCCACGGCGGACACCGGTCCGGAGCCGGTCTGGACCCTGCACGCGAGTGGCGTGCTGGGCTCGGGCGCGGCAGCGGCGGAGTTCGACGCCTCGGTGTGGCCGCCGGTCGAAGCCGAACAACTGGACCTCACCGGACTGTACGAGGGCCTGGCGGACGCCGGGTTCGGGTACGGCCCGGCGTTCCAGGGCCTCCGCGCGGCCTGGCGGCGCGGGGACGAGCTCTTCGCGGAGGTCGCCCTGCCCGAGGGCACCGAGGGCACCGGCTTCGGCCTGCACCCCGCGCTGTTCGACGCCTGCCTCCACGGCTTCGCCCTGGCGGGCTCCGGCGAGCGCGGCGGCGTGCCGTTCGCGTGGGAGAACGTGGCACTGCACGCCTCCGGCGCGTCGGCGGTGCGGGTGCGCCTGACGCGGTCGGCTGCCGGCGCGCTGGCGCTCGCCGTGGCCGACGCCGACGGCAGGCCGGTGGCCTCGGTCGGCGCGCTGACGGTGCGCCCGATCGCCGCCGAGCAGCTGGCCGCGGGCTCGCGGGTCGGCCGGGACGAGCTCTTCCGGCTGGACTGGGTGCCGGTGAAGGCTCCTGGCTCCGCGGAGTTCGTCGAGGTCGCCTCGCTGGCGGAGGTGCCGGCGGACGTCCCGCCGGTGGTCGTGATCGAGATGGCCGCCGCCGAGGTGCACGCGCGAACGGCGCAGGCACTGGAGCTCGCCCAGGCCTGGTTGGCGGAGGAGCGCTTCGCAACCTCGCGGCTGGTGTTCGTGACGCGCGGCGCGATGGCGGGCGAGGACCTGTCGGGCGCAGCCGTGTGGGGTCTGGTGCGGTCGGCGATGACCGAGGAGCCGGGGCGCTTCGGCCTGGTGGACCTGGCGGGGGAGGCGGAGCTGCCGTCCGCCGCCCTGGGCCTGGACGAGCCGCAGCTGCTCGTCCGTGACGGGGCGATTCTCGCGGCCCGGCTCGTCCGGACGGAAGCTGCGGCCGACGCGGCCGTGTGGCCGAGCGAGGGCACGGTCCTGATCACGGGCGGCACGGGAGGCCTCGGCCGTCTGGTCGCCCGGCACCTCGCGGGCGAGCACGGCGTGCGCAGCCTGCTGCTGGTGAGCCGTCGCGGTGCGGACGCCGAGGGCGTCGAGGCGCTGCTCGCCGAGCTGGCGGAATGCGGGGCGCACGCCGCCGTCGAGGCCTGCGACGTCGCCGATGAGGCCGTCATAGCCGACCTGTTCGCCCGCCACGACATCCGCGCGGTCGTGCACACCGCCGGCGTGCTCGACGACGGTGTGGTCGCTTCGCTGACCCCCGAGCGCGTGAGCGCCGTCCTCCGCCCGAAGGCGGACGCGGCCTGGAACCTGCACCGGGCCACCGAAGGCCTCGACCTCGACGTCTTCGTCCTCTTCTCCTCCGTGGCCGGCACGTTCGGCAGCGCGGGCCAGGCCGCCTACGCGGCGGGCAACGCCTACCTCGACGCCCTGGCGCTCCACCGCCGCTCGCTCGGCCTGCCCGCCGTCTCGCTGGCCTGGGGCCCCTGGTCCGACGTGGCGGGCATGACCGGCACGCTCACCGACGCCGAGCGCGAGCGAATGACCGGCGCCGGCGTGCCGCCGCTCGACCCGGAGCACGGGCTGGCGCTGTTCGACGCGGTCGCCACCGGCGCCGAGCCGGCGGTCCTGCCCGTCCGGCTCGACCTGCCCGCCCTGCGGGACCGGGGCGACGTCCCCGCCCTCCTGCGCGGCCTGGTCCGGACCCCGGCGCGCCGGGCGGCCGCGGCCCCCGCCGCGACCGACCTGACCCGGCAGCTGTCGGGCCTGGGCGGTGAGGAGCGGCGCGAGGCCCTCCTGGACCTGGTGCGCGACCAGATCGCGCTCGTGCTCGGCCACGAGGGCCGGTCGACGGTGGACTCGTCGCGGGCCTTCCAGGACCTCGGTTTCGACTCGCTGACGGCGGTCGAACTGCGCAACCGGCTGCGGACCGTGACCGGACTCCAGCTGCCGGCGACCGTGGTGTTCGACTACCCGACCGCCCACGCGCTCGCCGGCTTCCTGTTGGAGGGCCTGTTCGGCACTGCGGAGACCGTGGAACTCCCGGCGGCCCTGCCCGTCCCGTCCGACGATCCGATCGTGCTCGTCGGGATGGCCTGCCGCTACCCCGGCGGCGTGGCGTCGCCCGAGGACCTGTGGCGCCTGGTGGCCGACGGCGTGGACGCGGTGTCGGAGTTCCCGGCCGACCGCGGCTGGGACGTCGAGACCCTCTACAACCCGGACCCGGACCACAGCGGCACGTCCTCCACCCGGACGGGCGGGTTCCTGCGGGAGGCGGCGGCGTTCGACGCGGGCTTCTTCGGGATGAGCCCGCGCGAGGCGCTCGCGACGGACGCGCAGCAGCGTCTGCTGCTGGAGACCTCGTGGGAGGCCTTCGAGCGGGCCGGCATCGACCCGGTGTCCCTGCGCGGCAGCCGGACCGGCGTGTTCGCGGGCGTGATGTACGCCGACTACGCGAACCTGCTCGGCGGCGGTGAGTTCGAGGGCCACCAGGGCAGCGGCAGCGCCGGGAGCGTGGCCTCGGGCCGGGTGTCCTACACCTTCGGCCTGGAGGGCCCGGCCGTGACGGTCGACACGGCCTGCTCCTCCTCCCTCGTCGCGATGCACCTGGCCGCCCAGGCCCTGCGCACCGGCGAGTGCACGCTGGCACTGGCGGGCGGCGTGACGGTGATGTCCACCCCGGCGACGTTCGTCGAGTTCTCCCGGCAGCGGGGCCTGGCCGCGGACGGCCGCAGCAAGGCCTTCGCCGAGGCGGCGGACGGCGTGGGCTGGGGCGAGGGCGTCGGCATGGTGGTGCTGGAACGGTTGTCGGACGCCCGCCGCAACGGGCACCGCGTCCTCGCGGTGCTGCGGGGAAGTGCCGTCAACCAGGACGGTGCGTCCAACGGCCTCACCGCGCCGAACGGTCCGTCGCAGCAGCGCGTGATTCGCCAGGCGCTGGCGAGTGCCGGGCTGTCGTTCGGCGACGTGGACGCCGTCGAGGCGCACGGCACGGGCACGACGCTCGGTGACCCGATCGAGGCTCAGGCGCTCCTCGCGACGTACGGCCAGGACCGCGAAGTCCCGCTACTGCTGGGCTCGATCAAGTCGAACATCGGCCACTCCCAGGCCGCGGCCGGTGTCGCCGGCGTGATCAAGATGGTGCTGGCGATGCAGCACGGAGTGCTCCCGCAGTCCCTGCACATCGACCAGCCCTCCACCCACGTCGACTGGACGGCCGGCGCCGTCGAGCTGCTCACCGAGCGCACCGACTGGCCGGCCACCGACCGACCGCGCCGCGCGGGCGTGTCGTCCTTCGGGATCAGCGGCACCAACGCGCATGTCATCCTGGAGCTGCCCGAGTCGGCGGAGCCGGAGAACGAGGCCGCACCCGGCCTGGTGCCGTGGGTGGTGTCCGCCAAGTCCGAGGCGGCGCTGGATGCACAGCTCGCGCGGCTCACGAATGCCGGGGAACTGCCCTCCGCGGACGTGGCGTTCACCTTGGCCGGGCGGTCGGCGCTGCCGCACCGCACGGTGCTCGTGGACGGCGTGGCGGTGGCCCGAGGGGTCGCGGCCGACGGCAAGACGGCGTTCCTGTTCTCCGGGCAGGGTTCGCAACGGCTCGGCATGGGACGGGAGTTGTACGCCCGGTTCCCGGTCTTCGCCGGTGCCTTCGACGAGGTGTGCGGGGCTCTGGAGCTTCCGCTTCGGGACGTCGTGTGGGGCTCGAACGAGGAGCAGCTGAACCAGACCGCGTACGCCCAGGCCGGGCTGTTCGCCGTCGAGGTGGCGCTCTACCGTCTCGTCGAATCCCTCGGCGTGCGCGCCGAGTTCCTGGCCGGGCACTCGATCGGTGAGATCGCGGCGGCGCACGTCGCCGGAGTGTTCAGCCTGGCCGACGCCTGCGCCCTGGTGGCCGCCCGCGGCCGTCTCATGCAGGCGCTGCCGTCCGGCGGTGCGATGCTCGCCGTGCAGGCGACGGAGGACGAAGTGCTGCCCCTGCTGGGCGAGTTCGTGTCGATCGCCGCCGTCAACGGCCCGCGCTCGATCGTTGTCTCGGGCGCGGAAGACGCCGTCGCGGCGATCGAGGCGCACATCTCCGACCGCCGGACCACGCGCCTGCGCGTCTCGCACGCCTTCCACTCCCCGCTGATGGACCCGATGCTGGAGGACTTCCGCGAGGTCCTCAACGGGATCACCTACAGCACCCCTTCGATCCCGGTCGTCTCCAACCTCACCGGTGAACTCGGCGACGAGGACCTCCGCACCCCCGACTACTGGGTGCGCCACGTCCGCGAGGCCGTCCGCTTCGCCGACGGCGTCCGCACCCTCCACGAGGCCGGCGTCCGCCGCGTGCTCGAACTCGGCCCCGACGCCGTCCTCACCGCGCTCACCGCGAGCGCGCTGCCCGACGACGCCGACACTGTGGCCACCCCCGCGCTCCGTAAGGACCGCCCCGAGGAGGCGAGCCTCCTCCAGGCCCTCGCGAGCCTGCACGTCCACGGCGCGAAGGTCGAATGGCGGGCGCTGCTCGCCGGAGCGGGCCGGCACCTCGGCGAGCTCCCGACCTATCCGTTCGAGCACCGGGACTACTGGCCGACCGGCCTGCCCGGCGGCCTCGGCCGCGGCGCCGAGGCCGCCGGGCTCAGGAACGCCGAGCACCCGCTGCTCACCGGCTCGCTGGAGCTGGCCGACAGCGATGGCCTCCTGTTCACCGGCCGCATGTCGGCACGGTCCCACCCGTGGGCGGCGGACCACGTCGTCATGGGCTCGGTGTTGGTGCCGGGCACGGCGCTGGTCGAGCTGGCCGTGCGCGCGGGCGACGAGGTCGGCTGCGACATCGTCGAGGAGCTGACGCTCGCGGCGCCGCTGGTCCTTCCGGGGACGGGAGCCGTGCAGCTCCAGGTCGCCGTCGGGGTGCCGGACGACGCGGGCCGCCGGCCTGTGACCGTGCACTCCCGGCCCGGTTCGGGCGGCCTGCACCCGTGGACCCTGCACGCCAGCGGCGTGCTCGGCACGGGCGCGGCACCGGCGGCGTTCGACGCCTCGGTGTGGCCGCCGGCCGACGCGGAGCAGGTCGACCTGACCGGCCTCTACGACGGCCTGGCGACGGCCGGGTTCGGGTACGGCCCCGCCTTCCAGGGCCTCCGGACGGTCTGGCGCCGGGGCGACGAGCTCTTCGCGGACGTCGCCCTGCCCGAGGGCGTCGAGGGCGGCGCCTACGGTCTGCACCCGGCCCTGTTCGACGCCTGCCTGCACACGCTCGCCGTGGGCGGCGGGCTCGGCGAGGGCGGTGCCGGGGTGCCGTTCGCGTGGGAGGACGTCGCGCTGCACGCCTCCGGGGCGTCCGCGCTGCGGGTCCGGCTGGCGCCGTCGGCGTCCGGCGGGCTGGCGCTCGCCGCGGCCGACACGGGGGGCCGGCCGGTCGCGTCGGTGGGCTCGCTCACCGTCCGGCCGATCGCCGCCGAGCAGCTCGGCGCCGCCGCCCGCCCGGTGGGCCACGACGCGCTGTTCCGCCTCGACTGGGTGCCGGTGCAGGCGCCCGCCGACGCGGACGTGGCGTCCGTCGCCGTCGAGCCGACCGCGCAGGCGCTGACCGAGCTCGCTGCACGGTCCGACGTGCCGCCGGTGGTGCTGGCCGAACTCCCCGTCGGCGGCGCCGAGTCGGTGTACGACCGGGTGGCTGCCGTCGTGGAGATGCTCCGGACGTGGCTCGCGAACGACGGGTTCGCCGCCTCGCGTCTGGTGTTCGTCACGCGGGGCGCGGTGTCCGGCGCCGACCTCGCGGGCGCCGCGGCCTGGGGCCTGGTGCGCTCGGCAGCCTCGGAGGAGCCGGGCCGGTTCGGCCTGCTCGACCTCGCCACCGCCGAGACCGCGCTGACCCCCGCCGCCCTCACCGTCGACGAGCCGCAACTTCTCCTGCGTGACGGCGAGTTGTTCGCCGCCCGCCTCGCGAGGGAGGGGCTCGCGACCGAGGCCCCGAGCTGGCCCGCCGAGGGCACGGTGCTGATCACCGGCGGCACCGGCGGCCTCGGCCGCCTGGTGGCCCGGCACCTCGCCGCCGAGCACGGCGTGCGCAGCCTGCTTCTGGTCAGCCGCAGCGGCGCCGCCGCCGACGGTGTGGCCGAGCTGGTCGCCGAACTCGCCGGGCTCGGCGCCGAGACGGCCGTCGAGGCCTGCGACGTGGCCGACGAGGCCGCCGTCACCGGGCTGTTCGCCCGCCACGACGTCCGCGCGGTGGTGCACACCGCGGGCGTCCTGGACGACGGGACGATCGGCTCGCTCACGCCCGAGCGGATCGGCGCCGTCCTGCGCCCGAAGGCGGACGCGGCGTGGAACCTCCACCGGGCTGCCGAAGGCGTCGAGACCTTCGTCCTGTTCTCCTCGGCGGCCGGCACGCTCGGCAACCCCGGCCAGGCCAACTACGCGGCGGCCAACGCCTTCCTGGACGCCCTCGCCCGCCACCGCCACTCCCTCGGCCTGCCCGCCGTCTCCCTGGCGTGGGGTCCGTGGACCGGCGCCGGGGGCATGACCGGCACCCTCACCGAGGCCGAGGCCGAACGACTGGCCCGGGCCGGCATGCCGCCGCTCACGCCGGAACTGGGCCTCGCACTGCTCGACGCGACCACGGCCGGCACGGCACCCGCCGTCCTGCCGCTCCGCCTCGACCCGGCCGCCCTGAGCCGGCGCGGCGAGATCCCGCCGCTCCTGCGCGGCCTGGTGCGCGCGCCGGTGCGGCGCGGCTCGGCCGCCGGCGCGGACGGCGGGGCGGGCGGCGGCGCCGAGTTCGTGCGGCGGCTGTCCGAACTGCCGGGCACCGAACGGCGCGAGGCGCTGCGGGAGGCGGTCCGCCGCCAGGTGGCCGCGGTTCTCGGCCACACCGACGCATCCGGGGTGGATCCGCAGCGGGCCTTCCAGGACCTCGGCCTCGACTCCCTCACGGCAGTCGAACTGCGCAACCGCCTGGGTGGGCTGGTGGGCCTGCGCCTCCCGGCCACCCTGGTCTTCGACCACCCGACGGTGGCCGAGCTGGCGGACCACCTGTTCGAGCGGCTCGGCCTGGAGCCCGAGCCCACCGCGGGCGCAGCCGTGCTGCTGGCCGAACTCGATCGCTTGGAGCAGGCGTTCGGGACGACCGAGGTGGACGGATCGGACGAGGCGCTGTTCGACCAGGTGGCTGCCCGCCTGGAGGTGCTGCGCTCGAAGTGGCTCGCCGCCCGGAACGCCGCTGCCGCCGACGGACTCCCGGGCACCGGAGTCTTCGACTTCGAGTCGGCCTCGGACGACGAGATGTTCGACCTCCTGGACAACGAACTGGGCCTGTCCGACTGACGACCCGCCCCGCCCCTCCCCGGGTCGCGGGAGCCCGAACCCTGGGCTCCCGCGACCTCCCCTTCTACGGTCCCAACCGTCGGCGCCGGGGCTCGACCCGCCCTTTCTGACACCAGTTCTGGGCACTCCCCTAGCCTCCCCGGCCACACAGTTGGCGGCATCGTGCGGCCGAGGGCGCCGCACCACGGGCCGGGAGGCGACGGATGGGAACGATGGTGCTTGGGGACCTGCTCGACGAGGCGGTGCTGATACTTCGGAGCACGGACGCACGGCAGGAAGCGGAGGAACTTGCCGCACGGGTGCTCGGAGTGGATCCGACCGGGCTGAACCCGCGGCGGGACGTCGACGGCAGATCGGTACGGCGGCTGCGGGACCTGGTGGGCAGAAGAGCCGACGGCGTGCCGCTCGGTCACCTGACCGGGCGGGCCGTGTTCGCCGGCCTCGAACTCCTCGTCGGGCCTGGCGTGTTCGTTCCTCGGGTGCACAGCGAGCTCGTGCTGGCGGCCGGCCTGGAGGCCCTCGCGGGCACCGCCGGGCCGACGGTGGTCGACCTGTGCGCCGGCTCCGGCGCGATCGGGCTGGCCCTCGCGCACGCCCGGCCGGACGCCCGGGTGCACGCGGTCGAGTTCGACCCGGTTGCCGCGGACTTCGCCCGCCGCAACGCGGCCCGACGTGCCGCGCTCGGGGACACCGAGATCTCCGTCCACGAGGGCGTGGCGGGCCGGGCGGGCGCGCTGACCGGGCTGGCGGGCGACGCGGACCTGGTGCTCGCGAACCCGCCGTTCATGCCGGACGCGGCCGCCGTGCCGGACGAGTTCGGCCGCTACCAGCCCCGCCAGGCCGTGTTCGGCGGAGCCGACGGCCTGCGGGTCGTCCGCCAGGTGGTGGAGGCGGCGGCGGGGCTGCTGCGGCCGGGCGGCACGCTGGTCGTCGAGCACGGCCACCTGCACGGCGCGACGGTTCCGGCATTGCTACGGGAGTCCGGCTGTTTCCCCGAGGTGTCCTGCCGGCCCGACCACGAGGGCTGGCCGCTGTACTCGACGGCCGTCCGTACCGGGGCCGATGCGCCTTCCTCCTGACCGGCAGACGGCCGGGTCCCCTTCCACGGATGCGGAAGGGGACCCGGCCGGTCGTGTTCAGCGGGGTGTCAAAGGCCGCCGGAAGCCGGCCACTGCGAGCCACGCGCCGACCCCTGCCACCGCCGCGCCGAGCAGCAGCGCCGGAACGGCGGTGCTCGTTCCGGGCAGGCCGAGGGCGAGGGCGCGGGTGGAGTCGATGGCGTACGTGAGCGGGTTGACGTGGGCGACGGCGGCCAGCCAGTCGGGGAGGTCGGCGGTCGGGACGTAGGCGCTGGAGGCGAACATCAGGGGCAGCACGGCGATGATCGCGAGGTTCTGAATGGGCTCGGCGCGGCGCAGCCAGGCCGCCGCCGCGATGAACAGCCAGCCGAGTGCCCAGCTCATGAACAGCGTCAGCCCGATGGAGGCCACGACCGCGCCGGCCCCGCCCCTGGGGTTGTAACCGAGCACGAGGATGCCGAGCAGCAGGATGATCACGGCCTGGACGGCGGCGCGCACCAGCGTGGTGAGGCTGCGGGCGACCAGCAGCGAGCTCGGCGCGACGGGCAGGCAGCGCAGCCGCGCGACGATGCCGTTCTGCAGGTCCTCGACGAGGCCGACCCCGGACTGGACGGCGGACTGCACCGCGTTGTCGACCAGGACGGCCGGCAGGACGAAGTCCAGGTACGTGACGTCCGGCGGGAAGTGCGGCGGGAGCCCCATCCGGCTGAACACCTGGGAGAGCACCACGAGCGTGATGACGGGCTGGAGCAGGCCGAAGAGCAGCACCGCGGGGTCGGTCACGAGCGCGCGCAGCGACCGGCCGGTGAGGATGCGGACCTGGGTGAGCCGCGAACTGCCGCGCCAGGCGGGCGCGGTGGCCGTCGACGTGCGGGGCGGTCGGCCGGTGTCGAGCGTGGTGGTCACCGAGCGGGTCCTTCCGGGCTGCCGAGGCGGGCGGGGCGGTCGGCGCCGTCGGCGCGGTGCGCCAGGGCGAGGTAGACGTCGTCCAGGCCGGGCTCGCCGAAGGTGAGCTCCGCGGCCTCGATCCCGACCCCGTCGAGCGCCCGGACGACGGCGGCGATGTCCCGGGTGGCCTCGATCGGGACGACGAGGGCTGCGCCCTCGCGGCCGGTGACGGGGGCGAGCCCGGCTCGGCGCAGTGCCTCGGCGGCGCGCTCGGAGTCGCTCCCGGCAGGCCCGTCGAGGACGACGGTGACGGTGCGCCGGCCGACCCGGGCCTTGAGCTCGGCCGGGGTGCCGTGGGCGACGACGCTACCGCCGGAGAGCACGGTGATGGCGTCGGCGAGCCGATCGGCCTCGTCGAGGTACTGGGTGGTGAGCAGGACGGTGGTGCCCTCGGCAACGAGGCCTTCGACGATCTCCCAGAGACCGAGCCGGCTCACCGGGTCGAGACCGGTGGTCGGCTCGTCGAGGAACACCACCTCGGGCCGGCCGACCAGGCTCGCGGCGAGGTCGAGGCGGCGGCGCAGGCCGCCGGAGTAACCGCGGGCGGGCCGGTCGGCCACGTGACCGAGGTCGAACAGGTCGAGGAGCTCGTCGGCGCGGGTCCGGGCGGCGCGGCGCCCGGCGCCCAGCAGTCCGGCGAGCAGGAGGAGGTTGTCGCGCCCGCTGAGCCGCCCGTCGACGGTGGCGTACTGTCCGGTGAGGCCGATCCGGCGGCGGACCTCGGCGGGGCGGCGCCGGACGTCGAACCCGGCGACGAGGGCCCGGCCGGTGGTGGGCGCGAGGGCGGTGGTGAGGACGCCGACAAGGGTGGTCTTGCCGGCGCCGTTGTGGCCGAGCAGGGCGAGCACGGTGCCGCGCGGGACGGCGAGGCTGACCGAGTCGAGGGCGCGGACGGTGCCGAAGGTCATGCCGACGTCGACCGCCTCGATCACGAGGTCGTCGTCGGCCGCGGCTGGCGGGGGCGGGGCGGTGCGGGCGGGCATGGTCGGGTCTCCGTACGGGGGATCGGCAGGGGCACGCGGGGCTGTCAGCCGACGGGGTCAGTCGACGGCGTCCATCAGGCGGAAGAGCTCCTCGTCAGTGGCCGCGTCGAGGTCGGGCCCTGGGCCCGGGCGGGCCGGCCCGGCGGGTGCGGCGCAGCGCCGGGCGAGGTCGCGCAGCCGGGTGGCGGTGGCCGGGTCGAGGGCGGTGCCGGCGGAGAGCAGCGCGGCGAGCCGGTCGACCAGGTCGGCGGCGGTGGGCTCCGGTGCGGCTCCCCGGTCGAGCCGGGCACCGAGGGCGCGGACGACGGCGGCCGGGGACGGGTGGTCGAAGACGAGGGTCGCAGGGAGGGCGGTGCCGGTGGCGGCGGCGATGCGTTCGCGCAGCTCGATCGCGTTGACGGAGTTGACGCCGAGGTCGGAGAACGCGTGGGCGGCATCGAGGTCGTCGGCGCCGCGCCCGACTACGGCGGCGGTCTCGGCGAGGACGAGTTCGAGGAGGAGGGCGTCGCGCTCCTCGGGGCTCGCTGTCGCGAGTCGGTCGTCGAAGATCGGTACGTCGGCAACGGCTACGGCCGGCGGTGTCGGGGCGGCGGCCGCGAGCCAGTACGTCTGCCGCTGGAACGGGTACGTCGGCAGCGGCACGGGCCGGGCGCCGGGCAGGACGGCGTCCCAGTCCACCGGCACGCCGTGCAGGTGGAGGCGACCGGCGGCGGCGAGCAGGGCACGCGTCTCGTCCGCCTGGTCCGCCGCGCCGCTCGCGATGACGGCGGCCGACGGTCCGGCGTCCCCGGCGGCCAGGCACTCACCGAGCATGGGCGCGAGCGCGGCGGCGGGCCCGAGTTCGAGGTAGGCGTCGACGCGCTCCGCCTCCAGCCGCGACACGGCGTCCCGGAAGCGGACCGGCTCCCGGGCCTGCCGCACCCAGTGGCCGGGGTCGCGGGCCTCGACGGCGGTCAGCGGGCGCCCCGTCACGCCGGAGACCAGCGGCACGGCGGGCGCGGCGAACGACAACCCCTCCAGCACGCCGCGGAATTCCGCCAGCATCGGCTCCAGCAGCGGCGAGTGGAAGGCGTGCGACACGCGCAGCCGTGTCGTCCGCCGGTCCGCGAAGTGCGCCTCGATCGCCGCGACGGCGTCCTCGGTGCCTGAGACGACGACGGACGACGGACCGTTCACCGCCGCGAGCGAGACGAACTCGCCCAGAAAAGGCCGCACTTCGTCCTCTGCAGCCCGGACGGCGAGCATCGCGCCCCCGGCCGGGAGGGACTGCATGAGCCGTCCCCGGGCGGCGACCAGCGCGCACGCGTCGGTCAGCGACAGGACCCCGGCCACGTGCGCGGCGGCGATCTCGCCGACCGAGTGCCCGGCCAGCAGGTCGGGCCGCACGCCCCAGGACTCCAGCAGCCGGTAGAGGGCGACCTCGTGGGCGAAGAGCGCGGGCTGCGCGAACTCCGTCCGGTCGAGGAGCGGTTCGGGATGCCGGTGCCCGTCGACATCCCACAGGACGGAGCGCAGCGGCCGTTCCAGCAGCGGGTCGAGGCCGGCCCACATCTCGTCCAGCGCAGCCGCGAACTGTGGGAAAGCGGCGGCGAGTTCACGCCCCATCCCGGGCCGCTGGCTGCCCTGCCCGGCGAACACGAAGGCGAGGCGCCCGCCGCTGTCGCGCCGGCCCGCCGCCGGAACGGCCGGCGAGGGCTGCCCGGCGGCGAACTGCCTCAGCGCGTCGACGAGTTCGCCCCGTTCGGCTTCGACCAGCAGCGCCCGGTGGCCGTGGACCGCCCTGGTGGTGGCGAGCGCGTGGGCGAGATCGGGCAGGGCGTACGAAGACCGGGTGGCGACGTGCTCGGCCAGCCGCCCGGCCTGGGCCCGCAGAGCGGGCTCGCTGCGGGCCGAGAGCACCAGCGGCACCGGCCCGCCGGAGGAACCGCTGACTGCCTCGGGCAGCGCCGGCGCCTCCTCCAGCACGACGTGCGCGTTGGTCCCGCTGATCCCGAACGACGACACGCCGGCCCGCCGCGCCCGCCCGTCCTCCCGGGGCCACGGCTGCGCCTCGGTCAGCAGCCGGACTGCGCCGGAGGACCAGTCCACCCGGGTGGTCGGCTCGGTGACGTGCAGGGTCCTCGGCAGGATGCCGTGCCGCAGCGCCTGCACCGTCTTGATCACCCCGGCCACGCCGGCCGCCGCCTGGGCGTGCCCGATGTTCGACTTGACGGACCCCAGCCACAGCGGCCGGTCCGCAGGGCGCGCGCCGCCGTGGACGGCGAGCAGCGCCTGCGCCTCGATCGGGTCGCCTAGAGCGGTTCCGGTGCCGTGCGCCTCGACGGCGTCGACGTCGCCGGGGGCGAGCCCCGCATCGGCCAGTGCGCGGCGGATCACGCGCTGCTGCGCGGGGCCGTTGGGCGCGGTGATGCCGTTCGAGGCGCCGTCCTGGTTGACGGCCGAGCCGCGGACGACGGCGAGCACCGGGTGCCCGTTGCGCCGCGCGTCGCTCAGCCGCTCCAGGACGAGCAGGCCCGCGCCCTCGGCCCACGCGGCGCCGTCGGCGTCGTCCGAGAAGGACTTGCAACGGCCGTCGGGGGCCAGGCCGCGCAGCCGGGAGAACTCGACGAACGACCCCGGCGTGGCCATCACCGCTACGCCGCCGGCCAGGGCGAGCGAGGACTCGCCCGAGCGCAGCGAGCGGCAGGCGAGGTGGAGGGCGACGAGCGAGGAGGAGCACGCGGTGTCGACGGTGAGCGCCGGCCCCTCCAGGCCGAAGCAGTACGAGATCCTCCCGGCGAGCGCGCTGCCGGCGGTGCCGATCCCGAGGAGTCCCTCCAACTCCGGAGGGGCGCCGGCACCGTAGTCGTGGTACATCGCACCGGTGAAGACGCCGGTGCGGCTTCCGCGCAGCCCGGTCGGGTCGATGCCGGCGTGCTCCAGCGCCTCCCAGGCGGTCTCCAGGAGCAGCCGCTGCTGCGGGTCGGCGGCCAGGGCCTCGCGCGGGGAGAAGCCGAAGAAGGCGGCGTCGAACCGCCCTGCGCCGTCCAGGAACCCGCCCCGGCGGACGTAGGACGTCCCGGGGTGCTCGGGGTCGTCGTGGAAGAGGCCGTCGAGGTCCCACCCGCGGTCGGCGGGGAACGCGGAGTCGGTGTGGCTGCCGTCGGCGACGAGTGTCCAGAGGTCGTCGGGGGAAGAGACCCCACCCGGCAGGCGGCAGGCCATGCCGACGATCGCGACCGGCTCGTCGGAGGCGTCGTACGGGCCCTCGTCCGGTCGGTCCGGCGTTGCGCCCGACAGCAGGGACGCGACGGCGGCCGGGGTGGGGTGGTCGAAGCCGAGGCTCACCGGCAGCGGACGGCCGGTCGCCTCCGCCAGCAGGTTGCGCAGCCGGATGGTGCGCACCGAGTCCAGCCCGTACGCGCGGAACGCCGTGTCGGCGCCGATCGATTCGCCGCCGTCCGGGCCGCGGTCCATGACCTCGGCCGCGCACGAGCGCACGAGGTCCAGCGCGTCGCCGTAGTCGAGCGCGGACGGACCGGGGACGGACGCCTCCTGGGCCACCAGCTCCTCCAGCGACCGCCGGTGCAGCTTCCCGGCCGGGGTGCGCGGGAGGTCGTCGACGGTCACCAGCTCCAGCGGCATCTTGTACTCGGCGACCTCGCGCTCCCGCAGGAAGCCGGTCACGGCCCGCAGACCGATGGCCGGGTCCGCCGCGCGGGTGAGCACCAGGCACGGGATCTCGCCGAGGCGCGCGTCGGCCCGCCCGACCACCGCGAGCGGGCCGATGCCCGGCATCGCCGCCAGGAGCTCCTGGACCTCTGTCGCGTCGAACTTCCGCCCGCCCACGTTGATCAGCTCCGCCGCACGCCCGTGGAAGCGCAGCAGCCCGTCCTCCCCGAGGCTCGCCCGGTCGCCCGTGCGCAGCCAGCCGTCCGGTGTGATCGCCGCGCGGGTCAGCTCGGGATCCCGGTAGTAGCCGCGGAACATGCTCGGGCTGCGGTACTGGAGTTCGCCCGCCTCGCCGGGCGGCAGCTCCCGTCCGCCCTCGCCGACGATCCGCACGCGCGCTCCGACAGCGGGCCGGCCCACGCTGCGCACTGCGGTGCCGGCCGGGTCGGCAGCCGAGGTCCGGGTGCCGGTGCCGAGCTCGGACATGCCCCAGACGACCACGAGCTCGCCGCCGAGCGCCGCCCGCACGTCCGCGGCCAGCGCGGCGGGGATCGCCGCCCCAGCGGTGCGCACCTGGTGCGGCCGGAAGCCGGCCGGCTGCCCGCTGCGGGCCAGGGTGGCGACGACGTCGTGGAGTTGCGCCGGGACGGCGAAGACGGCGCTCGGCGCGGTGGCGCGGGCGAGGGCGAGGAAGCGCTCCGGGTCCCAGCCGCGCAGCAGTACCTGCCGGCAAGCCCGGAACAGCGCGGTGTGCAGGGACTGCAGCCCGAAGAGGTGGGTCAGAGGGCAGGCCGTCAGGATCGCGTCGGCGAAGGCCGCGCCGCCTTCCTGGGCGACGGACGCGGTGTTGGAGAGCAGCCCGTCGTGGCTGTGCAGGCAGATCTTCGGCCGGGCCGAGGTGGTGCCGGAGGACGGGATGAGGATTAGTGGGTCCTCGGGCCGCACCTCGACCGGGTGCGGTGCGTGGCCCGCCCAGTCGGCCGTCAGCCGGTCCAGCGTGTGGACGTGCGGCGCCCGTGGCAGCTCGTCCGGGTGACCGGCCACCAGCGCCGCCCTCAGGGACGGCACGTGAGCCAGCAGTTCCGGCGCGGTGTCCGCCGCCTCCGGCGGGAGCAGGACGGCCACCGGGTCCACCCGGGCCAGCAGCGCCCGCACGTCGGCGGCGCCGTGCCCGGCGTGGACCGGAAGCAGCACCGCGCCCACGGTCGCGACGGCGACGTGCGCGGTCTGGTACTCCCGGCAGTTGGGCAGCTGGACGGCGACCACGTCGCCCGGCACGACGCCCAGCTCCTGGAGCGCTCGGGCCAGTGCGGCGACGTCGTCCGCCCACTGGTGCCAGGTCAGCTCCCGCTCGCCGTCGACCAGGGCGACGGCCTCCGGTGCGCGGGCCACCGCCGCCGCGAACACCCCCGGCAGGGTGTGGCCGCCCAGCGCGCGGGGGGAGCCGGCGACCGGATCGATCGCGTAGTCATCGCTGTGGATGGGCACGTTCACTCCCGAGGACGTTGCTGGGCGGCTGCGGAGGCCATCCTCAGCCGGAGACGGCGGGGAAAGCCCTAGACGTACGGCGCCGACGCGGGGTGGGCTGCTCCTCCTGCGGGAGCGTGGCGTCGAGCAGGGCGAGCAGCGGGCGGGCCTTGACCACTGTCTCGTCGAACTCGGCCTCGGCGTCCGACAGTGCGATGATCGCGCCGCCGACGCCGTAGCGCAGCCGGCCGCCGCTCAGCACGGCGGTGCGGATCACGATGCTCAGATCGGCGGCGTCGGTGAGCGAGAAGTAGCCGATCGCGCCGGAGTAGACGCCGCGCGGCCCGTTCTCCAGCCGGTCGATGATCTGCATGGTGCGCAGCTTGGGTGTGCCCGTCATCGAGCCGCCGGGGAACGCCGACCGGACGCCGTCGACCGTGCTGCACTCGGGGCGCAGCAGGGCCCGTACGGTGCTGACGAGCTGGTGGGCGGTCGCGTAGGTCTCGACGTCGAAGAGCGGGTCGGCGACGACGGAGCCGGTCACGGCGCACCGCCCGAGGTCGTGCCGGACGAGGTCGACGACCATGAGGTTCTCGGCCCGGTCCTTCTCGCTGGTGGCCAGGTCGGCGACCAGCAGGGCATCCTCCTGCGGGGTGGCGCCGCGCGGCCGGGTGCCCTTGATGGGCTTGGACTCCATCAGGCCGTCCGGGCCGATCCGCAGGAAGCGCTCGGGGGAGGAGCTGAGCACGGCGAGGTCGCCGAAGCCGAGGAAGGCGGCGAACGGGGCCGGACTGATCCGCCGCAGGGCGCGGTAGGCCTGCCAGGGGTCGAGATCGGCGGGGGCGTCGATCATGTTGGTGAGGCAGACCTCGTAGGTCTCGCCGGCCGCGATCTCGTCCTGGCACGCGTCGATGAGCTTGAGGTAGGACTCGCGGTGGTGGCGCAGCTGCAGGCCGGGCCGCCCTGCGGGCGAGGAGGGGTCGGGCCGGGTGTGCGAGGGCGGGCCGGCGTGAGGGGCGGGCCCGGTGAGCAGGGCGGCGGTGTCGTCCAGCCAGGCCCGGGCGGAGGCGTCCCGGCCATCCTCGGTGAGGGCGAGCAGGTGCGTGGTGCCGGTGTGGTGGTCGACGACGACCGCGCGGTCGGCGAACACCATGACGGCGTCCGGGTCGGGCGAGCTGTGGGCGCGTTCGCCGCCGCACTCGGCCTTGAGCTCGTAGCCGAGGTAGCCGACCCAGCCGAGCGCGAAGTCGAACGGCAGCTCGGGCACGTCGACGTCCAGCGAGTTCAGGTCCTCGTCGAGCCAGCGCAGGAACTCCTCCTCCAGCACCTGCGTGATGCCGCCGGCCGTCACCGTGACGGTGCCGCGCTGCACGTCGGCGGTGGCGACGCGGGCGAGCGGCCCGCAGGCGTTGCCCATCGCGGAGATCTGCCCGAGCCGGCCGCCCGGGCGGCTGCTGTCGAGCCAGAAGGGGTGGCTGCCGGCGCGGAACACGCGGTCGAAGATGGTCTCGGCGTCCCACTCGGTGTCGATCCGCCGGGTCCGGACAGCCAGGTGGCGGGTGTCCGGCCGCGGTGCGGCGTCGGCTTCGGGAGAGGTACGGGGGTGCGGTGGAGCGGCGCGGCGCCGGCGGCCGTGCTGTTCGGTGAGGTCGCGGAAGTTCGCGAGCAGCTGCTTGCCCGCCTCGGTACCGATCGACTCGGGGTGGAACTGTACGCCCCACATGGGGAGTTCGTGGTGGCGCAGAGCCATCACCACCCCGTCGTCGGTGGCCCAGGCGATCGGTTCGAGGGCAGAGGAGAGGGAGGTGACCGCGAGCGAGTGGTAGCGGACCACCTCCAGCGGATTGGGCAGGTGGTGGAAGAGCCCGGTGCCGGTGTGCCGCACGTCCGAGGTGCGCCCGTGCCGGGGCTCGGGCGCACGGCCGACGGCGGCGCCGTGGGCGAGGGCGAGGCCCTGGTGGCCGAGGCAGACGCCGAGGACGGGCAGCCGACCCTCGCGGGCGATCCCGGCGCAGTGGCCGAAGTCGGCGGGGTTGCGCGGGGTGCCGGGGCCGGGGGAGAGCACGACGTTGTCGAACGCGTCGAGCAGCTCGGGCCGGAAGGACGGGTCGTCGTTGCGGATGACCTCCGGCTCCCGGCCGTTGACCTCCGCGAGGTAGTGGAACAGGTTGTAGGTGAAGGAGTCGTAGTTGTCGAGCAGGAGAGTGCGCATCAGGGGTCCTTGTCCGGGCCGGCGGTCCGTCAGCGGAGCGCGGCGAGTTCGGAGGCGATCTCCCGCAGGACCGCCGCCTGCTGGTCGGCGAGGAAGAAGTGGCCGCCGGGGAGGACCTGCAACCGGAAGGCGCCGGTGGTGTGGTCCTGCCAGGCCCGGGCCTCGGCGATGGTGGTCCGTGGGTCGGCGTCTCCGGTGAGCGCGGTGACCGGGCAGTCGAGGATGCGCTCCGGCCCGCAGGTGTAGTGCTCGATGGCACGGTAGTCGGCGCGGATCGCGGGCATCGCCATGCGCAGGATCTCATCGTCACCGAGCAGTTGGGCACTGGTGCCGTTGAGCAGCTTGAGCTCGGCGATGACCGCCTCGTCGTCCTGGCGGTGCACGTTCTCGGTCCGGGTGGTGGACGGTGCCCGCCGGCCGGAGGCGATGACGGCCCGGGGCGCGTGGGTGCCCTTCTGCTCCAGACGCCAGGCGATCTCGAAGGCGAGGACGGCGCCCATGCTGTGGCCGAAGAAGACGGTGGGACGGTCGTCCAGGGTGAGCAGTTCGTCGGTGATCCGGTCGGCGAGGGTGTCGATGTCCTCGATGCAGGGCTCCAGGCGGCGGTCCTGTCGGCCGGGGTACTGCAGGGCGATCAGCTCGGTGTCGTCGGCGAGGGCCGCGGAGACGGGGTGGTAGAAGCTGGCGGAGCCGCCGGCGTGCGGGAAGCACACCAGGCGCACGGGATGGTCGGCTCCCGGGTGGAAGCGGCGCAGCCAGAGCGTGCTCGACGTGCCGGGACTGGTCATGGGTTCGGTCCTCTTTCGATGGGGATTCAGCCCCGGTGGACGGTGATGGCGCCCGACGGGCAGAGCGTGGCGGCCAACCCGACCGCGTCCGGGTGTTCGTCGGCCGCGGCGGGGTCGAGCAGTTCGACCACGCCGTCGTGGTTCTGGTCGAAGACGGCGCCGGCGTTGAGCACGCACTGGCCCGCACCGACGCAGCGTTCGGTATCGACGGTGACGCGCATGGACATCTCCTGGGGCGGTGTCGTGGGCGGGGGCTACCAGCGGACCGGCAGCGCGTGCAGGCCGCACAGCACGCCGTCGTACTTGAACGGCAGTTCCTCGGCCGGCACCGCCAGCCGCAGGCCCGGGATGCGCTCGAAGAGCCTGCGGTAGGCGGTCTCCATCTCGATCCGGACCAGGTTCTGGCCCAGGCACTGGTGGACGCCGTAGCCGAAGGCCACGTGGTGGCGCTCGGTGCGGGCCGGGTCGAAGGCATGCGGGCAGGCGAAGGCCTGCTCGTCGTGGTTGGCCGCGGCCACCAGCGGGATGATGCCCTCGCCGGCTCGGATCGGTTGGCCGGCGATCTCGACGTCCTCGGTCGCGACCCGCAGGGAGACCAGATCGGCCACCGAGTGGAAGCGCAGCGTCTCCTCCACCACCCGGTCGTCCCCGATCCACTCGGGGTTGTCCAGCAGGGTGAGCACGCCGAGCGCGATGTTGTTGGCGGTGGTCTCGTGCCCGGCGATGAGCAGCAGCATCAGCACCCCGGACATCTCCTGGGGCTCGATCGCGCCGGTGGCCAGCAGCCGGCTGATCAGGTCGTCACCGGGCCACTTCTGCTTGATGGCGACCAACCGGTTGATGTAACGCAACAATTCGCGCGAGGCGGTGTCGCGCTGCTCCTCGGTGGAGGCGCGGATCGCGACCAGGGTGCGGGTGCGGGATTCGAAGAAATCCCGGTCGACCGGCGGTACCCCGAGCAGTGCCGAGATGACCAGTGACGGGACGGGCAGGGCGAAGTCGGCGACCAGGTCGGCCTCGTTGCCGGCGGCCAGCATGGTGTCGATGCACCGGTCCACGGTCTGCTCGACGGCGGGCCGCAGCTCCCTGACGCGTCGGACGCTGAACTCGGGGATGAGCGCCTTGCGGAAGCGGTCGTGCTCGGGTGAGTCCAGGCCGACGAACCATCCGGGTATCTGCTCCTGGCGGGGCACGCCCATGGTCTGGCTGATGTTGGGGAAGCCCGGGTGGTCGGGGTTGGAGCTGATCCTGCGGTCGGTCAGCACGGCCCGGACGTCCTCGTGCCGGGTGACCAGCCACACCCGGTTCCCGTTGGGCAGGTGGCACACCACCAGTCCCCGCTGCTCGCGGTAGTCCTGGTAGCGGGGCGGCGGAAAGGCCTCGCCGGGCCTGCGCAGCGGGAACTCGACCACCCGCGGTTCGGCGCTCGTCATGTCGTCGGGTCTCCCTCGGGTTTGATGCGCTTCAGGGCGTGCCGTAGAACGCGCGGACCCGCTCGATCACGCGGTCCTGGTCGGCGGTCGTCAGGGTGGTGTAGGTGGGTAGGTACAGGCCGTCGGCGGCGAAACGGGCCGCGTTGAGGCTCGGCCACGCCGGATCGAGATAGCCGGGCTGGCGGCTCATCGGCTGGAAGAACAGCCGGGTCTCGATGCCCTCGCCGGTCAGGAACTCTCGGAGCTCGGAGCGACGTTCGGCCCGCAGGTCGTACATCCACAGTACGTCCCGGGGCGGCATCAGGGTGATCCCCGGGACGTCCTTGAGGCCCTGGTCGTAGCGCCGCTCGATCTCCTTGCGGGCCGCGAGGAACTCGTCCAGGCGCTCGGTCTGGGCGACGGCGACGGCGGCCTGCATGGCCGTCATGCGGAAGTTGTAGGCGAGCTTCTTGTGCAGGAAGCTGTGGTCGGTGGTGAAGGCCATGGCCCGCAGGTGGGCCAGCTGGCCGGCCAGGCGGGGGTCGTCGGTGAGGCAGATGCCGCCTTCACCGGCTGTGATGATCTTGTTGGCGAACAGCGAGAAGCAGGCGATGTCGCCGACCGGCCGGATGCCGTGGGCCTCGGAGGAGTCCTCCACGACCCGCAGGTTGTACTGATGGGCGATCTCCATGATCGTCGTCATGTCACACCGGCGGCCGTAGACGTGCACCGGCATGATCGCCTTGGTGCGCGGGGTGATCCGCTCCTCGATCCGTGTGACGTCGATGTTCACGTCGTCGGCGCAGTCGACGAACACCGGGGTGGCGCCCGTGTAGGTCACCGCCCAGGCGCAGGCGATCATGGTGAACTCCGGCACGATGACCTCGTCGCCGGGGCCCACGCCGAGCGCGCGCAGGGCCAGCGTGAGGGCCGCCGTGCCGGAGGAGCAGGCGACACCGTGGGCGGAGCCGTTGTACTCGGCGAAGGCCTCCTCGAAGTGCCGGACGTACGGCCCCTGGGACGAGATCCAGCCGTCGCCGATCGTGCGGGTGACGTACTCCAGCTCCCGCCCGTCGAGGCTCGGCCGGGACACGGGGATGGTGAAGGGCATGGGGTCCTCGCTTCGGGAAAGGCCGCCGCGCGACGGGCCGCCGTACGGTGGGTCGCTCGTGGACGGTCGGGGAAGGGATCAGGTCAGGGCCGGCAGTCCGAGCAGCAGGTCGGCCGCAGCCGACCGGCCACCGGCGGCGCGCTGCGCCTCGCCGACGCGGGTGGCGCGCTCGCGGAAGGAACGGTCGCCGAGCACGCGGGTGAGCTTGTCCACGACGTCGTCCGGGTCGAGGTCCTGCGGCCGGTCCAGGGTCAGGCTGATCCCGAAGTCCCGTCCGCGCACGGCCTGGTCGTAGCAGTCCACCCACAACGGCCGAACCACCAGCGGCTTCCCGAAGTACACGCCCTCGTGGAAGCCGTTGCCGCCGCCGTGGGTGAAGAACACCTCGACCTTGGGGTGGGCCAGCACGTCCAGCTGGGACGGCAGCCAGCTCTCGACCCGCAGGTTGCCCGGCAGTTCGTCGCGCGGCGGCAGCAGGTGCTGCTGCTCGGCCGGCAGCCGCCACAGCACCTGGTGCCGACCGTCCAGGCGCCGCGCGACCTCCACCAGGTCGGCCACCTGCGCCCGGGTGAGCCGGGTGATCGTGCCGAATCCCATGTAGATTACGGAGGACTGCACGTCCAGCCAGCCCATGACGCCGGTCGGGTCGTCGTCCGGCGAGGCCTCCGGAAGTGGCGGCACCATGGCCCCGACGAGCTTCACCTTCCCGGGAATATCGAACGGATAATCGAGCTCCCGAACGGAATTGCAGAGCACCATTTCCGCACGGTCGATCCGTGTCATGGGGCTGGGCTTGGGCAGGCCCAGCTCCTTGCGCAGCCGGGCGTCCTCGGAAAGCACCTTCCCCATCGTGGGGTGGAAGAACAGCGCGAGCGTGCGGAACTTGAAGAGGCGGTTGTAGAGCCTTTGACCGAAACTCATCGGGTAGGGCAGTCCGGAATGCGGGACGGGGAAATCCCCCGGCGTGTAGGAGGGCCCGAAGGGGCTGTGCGAGGTGAGGACGTTGCTCGGCAGGAACGGGACGCTCAGGACGAAGGGAATGCCCCGGGTCAGTGCCAGATCGACGGCGAAGGCGCAGACGCAGTCGATGACCATCAGGGCCGGTTCGCACTTGTCCACCACCGCCGCGAGCCGGCGGTACTTCTCGGCCTGCAGGTCGGGTCGGTAGGACTGGTGGATCACCGCCCGGTGCGCCTTGAACCGCGACGGCTGGGTCACCTGGCGGTACACCTCGTCGCTCCAGCTGACCGCGGACAGCTCGGAGAAGACGTCGCCGAGGGAGGCGAACTCCACGGCCGACCGGTCCGCGAGGCCCAGGATCTCGGCGCGCCGGGGCTCGTCGGTGGCGAACCAGAGGTCGGGCACGCCCCGTCGGGTCAGCTCGCCGGCCAGCACCAGCAGGGGATTGAGCAGGCCGCTCTCCGGAAGGCTGACAAACAGGATCGGCCGTTGCGCGGCGCTCATCGGACTCCCTCGGGGCGGGATCGGTGGTCGGGACTGCACCCCACCTTGGTCTCACGCCCGGCGCCGGGAATTCCTTAGTCCTCGGCCCGACCGGTCGCCGCTGCGACTTGATCCTCCGCTTGTGCCCCGGTTTGGCCGGAAGCCTTGAGTCAAGAGAACGTAACGGTTCCGTCAAGCTTGCCCTCGGGTGGCATCCGGTGGCCGGGTGGCGATCCACCGGCTCCGGGCCTGGATACGGCCCCGGCTGCCATCGTTCGGGTACCGGACGGCTTCTTGACGGGCCCCATATATTCCTTCCCAGAGGGCTTGGGTACGCTGAATCCCTGTCAGCTGCAATTTGCGGTTCGTTCCAGGCATGGCCCCGGAATATTCGGAACCGTCATCGAACCTCTCCTCAGTACACCCACGGAATCGGCCGGGGGTGGGCGCCGGTCAACGTTGATCGGCGTGTTGGCCGGTATCCGTGCTTCCTCGCGGAGTTCACTTCGGCTCAGGCCGCCGGAGATGGCGCCTGGACATCCCGAGGAGATCCAACCGCACTCGCGCCTTGAAGGGATCCGACTTTCCGTGGTGACTTCCCATGTAGATCAGGCCGGTGCCGTCCGGACCATCGAGCCCGCCCGCGTCCAGGGGGACGTCGCGGGGTCCCAGCGCAATCCGCTGGCCGGACAGCCCGGTCTGACCATGGCCCAGCTCGACCGGGCCCTCACCATCCGGCAGGCCAACGATGCCTTTTTCTGGCAGTTCGGGCGCTCCTCGACCGACCTCTGCGGCCGGACCTTCAGCGACCTCGTGCATCCGAGTGTCCAACAGCCGCTGCTTCGTCAGTTCTCCGGCCTGATAGAGGGGCGGCGTGACCGCTTCGCCACCGACGTCATAGCGGTCGGTCCGCACGACGAGACGTTCACCGTCCCGCTCACCGCCGTCATGGTGCGCGGCGATCTCCCTGACGAGTCGTCGATCCTGGTGATGATGCCCGACGGGCGTCCGGACTCGGGTGGGTCCGAGGTCGTGGCCGGCCAGAAGAAGCTGCTGAGCGAGATCGACGCGAAGATTCTCGAGGGCATCGCGGCCGGTGTCTCGACCGTGCCGCTCGCCGCCCGGTTGTACCTGAGCCGTCAGGGCGTGGAGTACCACGTGACGTGCCTGCTGCGGAAGTTGCGGGTCCCCAACCGCGCCGCACTGGTATCCCGAGCCTACTCGATGGGGGCCCTCAAGGTCGGGGTCTGGCCGCCGAAGGTCGTGGAGAGCTTCGTCAAGTAGTGGTTCCGCCAAGGCCCATGGGTGCTGCTGCGGGGCGTCTCGGCGGGTGGGGGCGGATCAGCCGTGCTGTGCGCAGGGCGAGCGGGGTTCTCGGGGGCGACGGGAGACGGTGGGCTCAGCCCGACGCTGGTGACCCGGCGATCCACGGACCGCTCGGCCGACAGCGTTCACGCCTCACCCGACCCGCTCGAAGGCGCACGACGTCACCGGACTGAACCCGTCGTGGTCCTGGCCACCGGCGACGTGATCTCCACTGCCGACGACCTCAGCACCTTCTTCCTCGCCGCGCTGCTCTCCGGACGGCTGTTGCCGGCTGGCCAGCAGCGGGAGACGTTCACGCTGCTTCCTCAGGGCCCGCACTTGACTCCGTCAAGTGCGGGCCACCGCTGTTCCGGCTTGATGTCGAGCAGTTACGGGCGAACTCGACCCCTGTGGATCCCTGGACCAAGACCCACGAAGGTGCCGTGTTCATCCCACTCGGGGCGGTGCGGCCTCGGGGTCGGCGCCGCGGCGGCCAGTGGCGAAGGCCAGAGCGGCTGAGGTGGCGGACAGCACGTCGGCGGCCAGTACCCCGATGCGTCCTTCCCGGGTTCTTGACGAGGTGTTGACCCCGGACGACGCGCGCCGGGTGGCTGCCTGCCGAGCCGCTGAGCCAACAGGGCGAACCCGCGCGGGCGGTTCCCGGGAGCGGAGGGGCAGGTCGCATAGCCTTTCGCCCTGCCGCCGCCTCGGTGGCGCCGACATGGGGACGTGGACAGGGGCGCAGGGTGAGTTCGTCGGGTGCGGCTGCGTCGACGCGGCGGACGAGGTTCCGGGCGTGGCTGCTGGAGGGCCTGTCCGACATGGCCAAGCAGTACCCCGGGCCGCACGCGGAGGCCCCGGTCGAGCACAAGGGCCAGCGCTGGTGGCGGGTGATGTGCCTGACCGGTCTGGACTACTTCTCCACGCTCGGCTACCAGCCCCGGCATCGCCGCGCTCGCAGCCGGGCTGCTGTCGCCGGTGGCGACCATCGTGCTGGTGATCGTCACGTTGTTCGGCGCGCTGCCGGTGTACCGGCGGGTGGCGCAGGAGAGCCCGCACGGGGAGGGTTCGATCGCCATGCTGGAGCGGCTGCTGTCGTACTGGCAGGGGAAGCTGTTCGTCCTGGCTCTGCTGGGCTTCGCGGCGACCGACTTCGTGATCACCATCACCCTGTCGGCGGCCGACGGTTGGGCGGAGCATGGACCTGGAAGCGGAGAGAGGCGGCGGGACGGCGGTGACCGGGAAGCTGCGGGTGTTCCTGGGAGCGGCGCCAGGGGTCGGTAAGACGTACGCCATGCTCCGGGAGGGGCGGCGGCTGCGCGGCGAGGGGCTGGACGTGGTGGTCGGCCTGGTCGAGACGTACGGGCGACGCGGGACGGAGGAGCAGCTGAGGGACCTGCCGGTGCTTCCCCGGCGTCCGGTGTCGTACCGGGGGGTGAAGTTGACCGAGCTGGACGTGGACGCCCTGCTGGCGCGCCGCCCGGCGCTCGCCCTGGTGGACGAGCTCGCGCACACCGATGCGCCCGGCGGGCGGAACGCGAAGCGCTGGCAGGACGTGCGGGAGCTGCTGGACGCCGGGATCGACGTGGCGACCACCCTCAACATCCAGCACCTGGAGAGCCTCAACGACGTCGTCCAGCAGATCACCGGCGTTGCCCAGCGCGAGACGATCCCGGACGAGGTGGTGCGCGCCGCCGACCGGATCGAGCTGGTCGACCTGAGCCCGGAGGCGCTGCGCACCCGGATGGCGCACGGCGAGGTCTACCCGCCGGACCGCATCGACGTGGCGCTGCGCCACTACTTCCGGGCCGGCAACCTGGGCGCCCTGCGCGAGCTGGCGCTGCTCTGGCTCGCGGACCGGGTGGAGGAGGAACTCGCCGACTACCGGGCCCGGCACGGCATCCGCGCGCCCTGGGAGACCAAGGAACGGATCATGGTCGCCCTCAACGGCGCTCCGCAGGGCGAGCACCTGATCCGCCGGGGCGCCCGCACCGCGACCCGGGTGCACGGGGACCTCATCGGCGTGCACGTCCGCCTGGACGACGGCACGGCCGAGCGTGAGCCGCCGGGCCTGGCGCCGCAGCGGGAGCTGCTCCGGGAACTGCGCGGCAGCTACGTGGAGGTGAGCGGCGGGGACGTGGCCCGGACGCTGGTGGACTTCGCCCGGTCGGAGAGCGCCACGCAGCTCCTGTTGGGGCCCACCAGCCGCAGCAGGTTGCGCGAGCTGGTCTCCGGCTCGGTGATCAACCGGGTGATCCGACTGGCCGGCCCGATCGATGTTCGCGTGCTGCCGCCGCCCGAGCCCGGACTGTTGACGGTGCCGCCCGCACCCCGGCGGCGTCGCCCGGCGTTGGTCCCGGTCCGGCGGCGCCGGCTGGCCTGGCTGCTGGGGCCGACCGGCGCGGTCGCACTGACCTGGGCGCTGTCGCCGCTACGCGAGTCGCTGGGCCTGTCGGGCGTGCTGCTGTGCCTGCTGCTGGTGGTGGCGGGGACGGCTCGGTTGGGCGGGTTGCTGCCCGCGGCGGGCAGCACGGCGGCCGGGGCGCTGGCAGCGGACTACTTCTTCACCGCGCCGTGGAACAGCCTGACGGTGGATCGGGGTGCGGACGTCGCGGCGCTGCTGGTCTTCCTCGCGGTGGCCGGGGTGATCTCCCACCTGATCGACGGTCTGACGCGCCGCTCGCAGCAGGCGGACCGGGCGCGCGCGGAGGCCGCCGTACTGGCCCGCCTGGCGGGGGAGACGGTGGAATCCGGGGCCCGGGTGCCCTCTGAGCTGGTGGCGGAGCTGCGGCAGGTCTTCGGGTTGGATGCTGCAGCCGTGCTGGGCCGCGCCGGAGAGCTGTGGCAACCCGAGGCTTCGGCCGGTGGGGCGGTGCCGCTGCAGCCCGACGAGGCGGCCCTGTCCGTCGACCTGGGGAACGACGCGGTCCTGGTCCTGCGCGGTGCACCGCTCACGGAGGAGGACACCCGCCTGCTCGGGCCCTACGTCACCCAGCTGAAGCTGGCTCGGGAGCGGGAACGGCTGGCCGCGCAGGCGTCGGCGGCCGAGGTGCTCGCGCACACCGACGCCCTGCACACGGCGCTGCTGGAAGCCGTCGTGTACGACCTGCGGGCGCCGCTGGCGGCGGTGCGCCGGGAGGCGGAACGGATGCCGGATCCGGGAGGGGAGCGAGTCGGCGCCGAGGTGGAACGGATGGAGCGGTTGATCGCGAACCTGCTGGACCTGAGCCGGCTGCGGGCCGGCGTGATGCCGGTCGTGTTGCGGCCGACGGCGGTGGCCGAGGTGGTGCGCGCCGCTGCCGAGGGCATGCCCGGTGTCCATGTCGACCTGGGGTCGGGGCTGCCCCGGGTGCTCGTCGATCGCGGGCTCCTGGAGCGCGCGTTCACGGACATCCTGGCCTCGGGAGCGGCGGGAGCAGGGCCGGTGATGGTGGATGCCGGGGTGGTGGCCGGGCGGGTGGACGTGAGGATGACGGTCCACAGCGGCGGGGTGCTTGCCCAGGACGGGGCAGGTCTGGCGATGGTCCGGGGATTCGTCGAAGCGATGAACGGCGAGCTGACCGTCGAGGAGGCGCCAGGCGAAGGCACCGCATACCGGATCAGCCTGCCTCGTGCGGTGGCCTGATCACAGGGCGCCGGGTCGGCCCATGAGGCGACGCGTCAAGATCGCGTTGTGATTCGGGGCGTCAGCATCAGGATCTCGTCAACGCGAGCGCAGTCGCCCTGGCCGCCGGTGGCGCGCTCGCGCTCGGCCTCGGCCGGCTGAGCGAGCTTCATGCCGGCTGGTTCCCCTACATCGCGTACATCGGCCTGGCCGCGCTGGCCGGAGCCTTCTCCCGGCCCCTGGCCGCGCCACTGGTCGGGCTGGCCGCCTGGCTGTGCTGCAACGCGTTCGTTGAACACCGGCACGCCGAGCTCGGTTGGTCCGGGCCGGGGGCGGAAGGCGGGCACTTCGTCCTCTTCACGGTGGTGGCCCTGCTGCTCTCGCTGCCCGCCGCGCTGCCGCGCCGGGCGATCCGCGTCACGCGCCTGCCGGTCGGCGAGGACCCTGGAAACCGCTCCGGCTGATGCCCTGCCGTCTCCGCCGCCACTCGGGAGGCGGCAGGTCGGTGTGCTACCCCGGGCCTGGGACGAACCGGATGAGCAGGTCGATGGCCTTGATGCCGCCCGGGCGGGTGGGGCGGCGGTTCGGGGGAGTGGCGGTAGCGCCGGACAGCGAAGTACCGGATCTTCACACGGCATGCGCGCCTTGACGGCGGCTTGGCGTGCGACGCCGCTTCCTTGGCGGCACTCTGGCGCCGTGTCGGACGTGTGTTCGTCAGTGAGCAAGGGCAGGGCCGGCCCAGTACACCACCTCCTGTCGCACAGGCCGGAAGCCCGCCGCTTCGGCGAGGGTCCGGCTGGCGTGGTTGCTCTGCGGCGCCGACCAGGTCGGGGTCAGCCCCTGGGCGCGGGCAGCGGTCGTGGCGGCACGGACGCAGGCGAGTGCGAGGTCGAGCCGCCGGAACGCCGGGTCGGTAGCCACGGCGATGTCCAGGTGGTTCCGTCCGGCGAGGTAGCCACAGGCCAGCGAGGCCAGGTACGGCCCGAGGAACGCGCCCCAGGCGAAGCCGCTCACGGCGAGCGCTCGATGACCGCCCCAGGTCTCGGCGACCCAGTGCGGGAGTCCCGGGCGGTCTGCGGAGGAGGCGCGGCGGGCGAACCGTTCGAGGTGGGCCTCGTCGGCAGCGTGAAGTGGGCGTACCCAGGCCGCGGTGTTGCGGGAGACCGGCCGAGGCTGCTCCGCGTGGACGTGCAGCACGCGGATCCACGGGGTGATGTGACTGAAGGTGCGCCCCAACAAGGGAAGGAAGCGGTCCGGGGCGTGGAACTGTCCTCGCCCGAAGCGGGCAAGGACGCCCGGGGCCAGACGTTCGGGGTCTCCGTCCAGCAGCCGTTCCGGCCCGCAGTGCACCAGTAGTGCCCGGACGGTGTCGGGGTCGTCCGCCCACCAGCCGCCGTGGGCACTCCGTTCGACGTGGGCGGGCAGGACGCTCGCGCCGGGCTGCTCGGGGGTGAACCACTCGGTGGAGGGCAGAACGGTGACGGACATCCGTCCAGTACGGCAGACCGCGCCGGCAGGTGTCGGCTCGTTGACGAAAACCTGGCAGCGACGGGGCTCCTGCTGACGGAACCTTGGCAGGCTCCGGAAGCCCGGCGATGCCGGGGACACCGGCATCAACGACGCGTCGAGAGCCCGTCAGGGCTTCGTCAGGGAGGGTGAACGAGTTTGCCCCCGGCGTCGCGGAAGGCTTTGATGGGGGACATGCACCGCTCGACACGCCACCACGACCGCCCGCCGCATAGCCGGCCGCGGATCGTCGCTGTCGCGGTCGCCGCCGCCGTCCGGTAGGACCGAGCCGCTACCCCGCTCGCCGCCGGCCGCGGGCACGGGCCGGGCGTCGTTCGTCGTGCCCGTGCCGATCTCCGCCGTCCGTCCCCTGCCCCGACCGGCTCCGGGGGCAGGGGACGGACGAGCCTCCCCTCGCAACGCACCCTTCTCGCACCGGCGGCCCCGGTGGCGCACGGCTCCGCGCCGCGCCGCCTTCGCACCCCGCCGGTGCCTTCCACCCTTGGATTGGTCATGTCCGACGCTGTTCTGTCCGCCCGCACCGCCCTCGTCACCGGCGCCTCGTCCGGGATCGGCTGGGAGACCGCCCGGCTGCTCGCCGGGCACGGTGCGACCGTGCTCGTGCACGCACGCACCACCGGCGAGGCCGAGGCGGCCGTCGCCCGGCTGGTCGACGCGGGTGTCCGACGGGACCAACTCGTCGAGCTGGCAGCCGACTTCACCCACCTGTCGGAGGTCGCGGTGCTGGCCGGCACGGTCGTCAAGCACTACCCGGCGCTGGACCTGCTGGTCAACAATGCCGCCGCGATGGCGCCCGAGCGCTGCACCCTGACCGACGACGGCAACGAGGTCTCGCTGCAGGTCAACTTCCTGGCCGCGCACCTGCTGGCCAAGCTGCTGCGCGCCCCGCTCTCGTCGGCCGGCGACGCCCGCATCGTCAACGTGTCGTCGTCCCTGCACCGGACCGCCTCGATGAACTGGTCGGACCCGCACCGGGTGAAGAAGTACTCACGGGTCGCCGCGTACGCGCAGTCGCAGCTCGCGCTCACCATGGCGACCGCCGACATGGCCCCGGCCGGCTCCGGCATCACCGCCGTCAGCGTCAACCCCGGCCTGTGCGACACCGCGCTGCTGCCGCTGTACGGGCGGGTCGGCGCGCCGGCGGCGGAGGGGGCGGTGGCCGTCATGCGGCTCTGCCTGCCGGAGACGGTCGTCGTCAACGGCGCCTACTTCGACGGTGGCGTCATCGCGGCGACCGCGCCGGCCGCCCAGGAGGAGCGCTCGTTGAAGCGCCTGGCCAAGCTCGCCGACCAGCTGGTCGGCCAGGCCGCCTGAACTGCACCGACCGACGCATCAACCCGACGATCAAGAGAAAGAACACGATGTCCAAGCGCGCCCGTAAGAAGAAGGCCCGGCGGAAGAAGAAGGCGAACCACGGCCGCAAGCCCGGGCAGTAACCGACGGACCCACCCGGTGCCGTGTGCCACCGGCACCGGGTGCACATCTTCGGCCCCTGAGGCCCGCCGTCCGGCTGTGCGGACGGGCGGTGCCTCAGGGGCCGAGCCGTTGCACGGGTCATCAAGACCGCATCAAAGGCGGTGCCGCCGGCATCAAGAGTCTGTAGGAAGCGGCGGGCGGTGTTCCGGGCGGCTTCACGATCGTGACCATCACGATCGAGGAGCCGCGAATGCCAGAGAGCACGATTCCGACTGTCACGGCCGAACCCGAGCCGCCGGATACCGGGGTGGGGGACGAGCGGCACCGGCTCACCGTGATGGGCGGACTGGCGGCGCTCTCGCTGGACGCCATGGCCTCGGTCGCGTACGGGCCGGAGTCGATCGTGCTGGTGCTGGCCGCCGCCGGTTCGTACGGGCTGGGTTTCACCCTGCCGGTCACGGTGGCGATCGCCGTCCTGCTCGCGGTGCTGGTCGCCTCCTACCGGCAGGTGATCGCGGCCTTCCCGGACGGCGGCGGCTCCTACGCGGTGGCCAAGGCCCACCTGGGCCGCCGGACGGCGCTGACCGCGGCCGCCTCGCTGGTGATCGACTACATCCTGAACGTCGCGGTCTCGGTGACCGCCGGCGTGGCCGCGCTCACTTCCGCCGTCCCCGGTCTCTACGGCGACCGGGTCTGGCTCTGCCTGGGCGTGCTCGCCCTGGTGACCGCGGTGAACCTGCGCGGCATCGCCGAGTCGGCCCGCTGGTTCATGGCCCCGACGGCCGTCTTCGTCCTGGCCATCCTGGCGATCATCGTGGTCGGCCTGTTCCGGGACGCCCCGGTCAGCACCGAGGCCGCCGCAGGCCACGCCTCCGTGCTCGCCGAGAACGCCACCGCGGTCGGCGCGCTGCTGCTGCTGAAGGCCTTCGCGGCCGGGTGCTCGGCACTCACCGGGGTGGAGGCGGTGGCGAACGCCGTCCCCTCGTTCCGCACCCCGCGGGTGAGGCGCGCCCAGCACACCGAGGTCGCGCTCGGCGCCCTGCTCGGCGTGATGCTGATCGGACTGGCCGTGCTGATCGGCCGCTTCCACCTCCAGCCGGTCGAGGGCGTCACCGTGCTGGCCCAGCTCGCCGACGCCTCGCTCGGCCACGGCGCCGGCTTCTTCGTCGTCCAGTTCGCCACCGTGGTCCTGCTCGGCCTGGCCGCCAACACCTCCTTCGGCGGCCTGCCGGTGCTGATGGACCTGCTCGCCCGGGACAACCACCTCCCGCACGTGTTCGCACTGCGCGCCGACCGCCAGGTGTACCGGTACGGCGTGCTGTTCCTCGCCGCGGTGTCGGCCGCGCTGCTGGTCGGCTCCGGCGGTGACGTCAACAGCCTGGTGCCGCTCTTCTCGATCGGCGTGTTCGTCGGCTTCACCATCTGCCAGGTCGGCATGGTCCGGCACTGGCACCGGAACCGCCCGGCCGGCTGGCGGCGCAAGGCCGCGCTGAACGGCTTCGGCGCCCTGCTGACCGGCGTCGCCACGCTCGTGGTGACCGGCACCAAGTTCACCGAGGGCGCCTGGGGCATCGTGGTCGCCCTGCCGCTGCTGGTGGTGCTGTTCGAGACGATCCACCGCAGCTACGAGCGGATCGGCGAACGCCTGGAGCTCGGCCGGGTGCCGGGCCCGGTGACCCGCCGGCGCAGCCTGGTGGTGGTCCCGGTGACGGCGATCACCCGGCTCACCCGGGACGGCCTGTCGGCGGCCCTGTCGCTGGGCGACGAGGTGCTCGCGGTCACCGTGGTGCACGACCCGGCCGACGCCGAGGCGCTGCGCCGGGACTGGGAGCTGTGGCAGCCCGGCGTGCCCCTGCTGGAGATACCGGAGGACCACCGGCGCCTGGGCCTGCCGATCGCCGAGTTCGTCAACAGGCTCGGCGAGGAGCACGCCTACGACCGGCTCACCGTGCTGATCCCCGAGGTCGAGCCGGCGCACTGGTTCCAGCGGGCGCTGCAGAACCGGCGCGGCGCCGTGATCGACCGCGCCCTGCGCCGGCACACCGACGCGGTGGTCTGCCGGCTGCGGATGCGGATGTAGGCAGGTGAGAGCCGCGCTGACAGGCTCATCGAAACGTTCAGGACAATCCGCGGTCTCGAGTGAATGACGCCGACATAAGGGCCGCGTCAAGGTTTCCGGATCACCCGTATGGATGGCATCAGGGACGCGCTGCGCGCTCCCGCCTGCTGGTTTGCTGCTCCCGCCGGTTTCAGCCGGCGCCGCGAGGCCGTCCTGTCCGCTCGCGAGCACATCCTCTAGCCAGTCTGGTGGAGCCCATGTCCGATCTCATCTACGTCGGTGTCACGGTTGCCGTGTTCGCCGTCATCGCCCTGATCGCGCGGGGGGTGGAGAAGCTGTGAGTGCCGAGAACCTCGCTGGTCTGGTCGTGGCCGTCGCTCTCGTCGGCTACCTCGTTGTGGCGCTGATCTTCCCGGAGAAGTTCTGACATGGGATCCACTCTCGCGGGCTGGATGCAGGCCCTCGCCCTCGTCGGCGCGCTGGCCCTGTGCTACCGCCCCCTTGGCGACTACATCGCCAAGCTCCTCACCACCGCCAAGCACCTCAGAGTCGAGCGCGGCATCTACAAGCTGATCGGCGTCGACGGTGACGCCGATCAGCGCTGGCCGGTGTACCTGCGCTCGGTGCTGGCCTTCTCGGCCGTCTCGGTGCTCTTCCTCTACGGCCTGATCCGCCTCCAGACGCACCTGCT
>NZ_JBIRFA010000027.1:0-126207 GCF_044327205.1 Kitasatospora sp. NPDC018058
CCGAGCGTATGAACCAGATCCAGATCACCAACGCGGTGTGCGAGCTGCTGTGCGACCTGGGCACCCAGCTGGTGCTGGTCGACGACGTGCACCTGATGGACACGCGCAGCCGGGTCGGCGCGGAGACCTCCGACCAGCTGAAATACCTCGGCGAGCGGATTCCCGCGACGTTCGTCTACTCCGGCGTCGACGTCGAGACCTCTCCCCTGCTGAGCGGGGTTCGCGGGGCGCAGCTCGCCGGGCGGTTCAAGATCCTTCGCAGCCCGCCCCTGGCCTACGCGACCACCAGCGAGAAGGCCGTGTGGCACGACCTGTTGGATGGCATGGACCGGGCGCTGCGGCTGCGCCGGCATGTGGCGGGCACGCTGCCGCGGCACGCCGTCTACCTCCACGCCCGCACGGGCGGCAGGATCGGCAGCCTCTCCCACCTGGTCCGCGAGGCCGCGATCGCGGCGCTCTACGACGGTAGCGAGCGGGTCACCAAGAAACTCCTGGCCGAGATCGAACTCGACACCGCCGCCGAACAACGGGCACGACCTCGCCGAAGCCACCGTCCGCAGAGCACCGGTGGCTGAAGTCGGCGTGGGTGCGGCCGCTCCAGTCGCCGGGCTCCTCGCCAGGCGACCGGCCGGGCGCCGTTTCGTTTCTCCCGGGGGTGTGAAATGACACCGGATCAGGTACACGCCGCTGCGGAAGGGCGGCCGGGGGTGGTCCGCCTGGCTCCGTTACCCGGTGAGACCACGTTGTCGTACCTCGGCCGGGTGGCGGAGCGCTACCACCTGGATGTCAGAGATCTTCTGCCGCCGCTGGTCAGCCGCGGTGAGCGCCACACGCTCTTCAAGGACTACCGGCCGGACGGCGAGGTGTACCTGAACTCGGCGGCTCGCACCCGGGTGGCCGCGTTCTGTGGCGTGCCGCAGGAGCATCTGCGCCGTGCGTTGCCCGCGTGGGAGCAGGAGGAGCCGGCCCGCTCCGACGGGGCGGGGCCGGCGGGGCGGTTCCGTTTCGGGCAGGTCTTGCCACCCGTCGGCCCGGGCTGCCCGCGGTGCGTGGCCGCACGCACCGGCCGAACCACAACCGCCCGGGTCTACCTGGCGCCCCAGGACCGAATCTGTGTCCGCCATCGGGTGTGGTTGCTCGGCTCCCACTGGGTGGACGGTGCGCTCGTACCGGTCGCGCAGGTTGATGTGTCGGAGCAGCCGGAGCTGGTTGCCGCCTGCAAGCGTCACCTCGGATTCGTGCACCGTAACGGGCGTGCTGGGGAGATCTTCGCCCTCGCGCAGGCGATCGTGACCTCCTGGTGGGCACAGCCGTGGCCAGCGGAGGAAATCTGGCCGCGTCGAACGCAGGAGATCGCGCCTGCCGGGGCGGATAGGCAGTGGTGGCGCCTCCTGTTGCGCGAGGCGGTCACCTACCCGGAGGCCGTCGCCGTCGCAGAGGTTCTGAGCAGCGCCGAGGTGCAGCGGAAGACTTGCGAAGCCGCGAGCGGGCACCGCCCCCACAGCCTCGCCGATGCACCCGTCCTCCTGGAGGCCGCACCGGGGCCGTTGTCCGAGGCACGCGCTACGCTACGGCGGCCCCGAGAAGGCACTGGAGGCCGCCACCTCACTGTGGGATGGCGGCCTTCGGGCGTTGCTGGACGACGTTCTCGGGTGAGGCTGTCAACGGACACGCCGAGATGGCTCTGGCCGGAGTTCAGTGAAGGTCATGCTCGGGTGAGGATGCGGATCCGGAGGAGCCGGAACGAGGCCCGGCCGTACATGGCGCGCTTGAGCGTTTTGATCCGGCTCACGTTTCCTTCGATCTTGCCGGAACTCCATTCGAGGGTGAGGCCGGCGGTCACGGCGTCGAGGTCGTGGCGGAGGAAGCCGGCGAACGAGCGGACCGGGGTGGGAGCGTCCTGCTCGGCCTGGCGGCGGTGGCCGCATCCGACTACCGCTCTACCAGGGCCAGTCGATCAGGCCCATGCGGAGGTGGCCGACGAGGTCTTCGGGCTCCTGGACGAGCAGCCGATCGTCCAGGCCGTTCTCGGTGATCGCCTGGTCGCGCAGGCCAGGGGCGTCGGCGACCGCAGAGACGCCGCCGGGGCGCCCCGTCCCCCCTCGGGGGCCGGGGCGGCCTCGGGCGTCGGCACGGGCCGCCGCGGGCAGTCGACGGCAACCGCGTCGACTACCGGGAGGTCAAGCAGGCAGATGGCCGGCCGCGAACCCCTGCGGTTCCCCTGGGACTTTCCCTGCTTTCAGGCGCCGCACCGCCTCCGCCGCGAACAGCGCAGTCGGGACGGCCGCGGCTGGCACCGTCCACCACGGCAGGCCGACCCAGAACGCGAGCACCGCGGGCATGACGCAGGAGAACAGCGTCCAGAAGAAGAGCGACCGGGCGAGGGCGAACGTGGCGGGACGGCCGATGAACAGTAGTGCGCCCAAGGCGGCGGCGAGCACCGCCAGCAGCGCGACGGCTGTGCCCAGCCCGGCGATGAGTTGTGCCTCGTCGCGGGGCTCGTCGACGGAGGCCTGCGCGACGCCGGCCCGCTCCAGGCCCATCACCTGGCCGCGCCACACCGTGCCGTCCACCCGGTCGCCGGGCTTCAGGTCCTCCAGCAGCGGCCCAGGGTCGCCGAACCGCACCGTGCCGCTCCAAAACGGCGCGCCGTCCAGCGTTGCCAGGCGGTCCTTGTGCCGAAGGACTGTGCCGCTGACAGTGAACGGCACGATGCGCACGCATTCCTCAACCGCCGCGCCCGGGCTTCCGGCCGGGCAGGTCACGGCGACCGAGTACAAGCGGAACCGCTCGGCGTCGTCCGGCATCCGGACAGCGAACACATACCAGCCGACCGTGGCCGGGACGAGTGCCGCCGCGGCGAGCAGCGCGCCGCCGGTGCGGGTCCATGGTGAGGGACGGTGGGTCATGACGGTTCTCCCCCCGGTCCGGTGCGTGGCCGGAACGCCTGGGTTGCCGTCGCCGGGGCGTGCCGCCCCGCCCCCTTCCGGGGTCGGACGGCACCGGGCGGCCGGAACGCCGGACGGTGTCACAGTTCTCGGCATCTGTCCGAAGTTCGCTGAAGCCCTCTGAAGAGGGGGCCGGAGCCGGCGTGAGGAGCGGCGGGTCCGCAGCCGCGGCCGGGCCGACGGTGTGCCGGCGGATCTTGCGTCGAGCGCCACGCACACCACCCCCGGACCGGCCCGCGGACACAGCTGTCCCTTGTTCGCCGACCAGGCTTCCCGGCACTCCTTCGTGCACGGTACCGGACTCCGGCCATGCTTCGCGCGCCAGTTCGCCGGGGCACCCGAACCGACCCGGCCGACCGGTACTCCTGGTGACCGGCCGTGTGCGTAGGGCGGATTTTCCCTTCTCGCTTGGCTCATCCGGTCGAAGCTGAACGCCGGTCAGCACCTGGGGAGAGTCGGCGACTTCGAGGTCCGGGCCGCAGCCCTGCAGCCGGGCCGTCGGCACGCAAGCGCCGCTCCGCGAGGGGACGACCGAGCCGCTCCGCGCCAACATTCCCAGCCCGCGCCGCCTCACCTCGTGGATCATGCGCCCGCGCGAGACACTCACGGACCAGGAGGTGGAGAAGCTGCTCGACGTCAGGATCGCCTGCCCGGACATCGCCCGGGCCTGCGACCTGGCCAGATGCTTCCGCGGCCTGCTGGTCAACCGACGCGGCGGCACGCTGCTGGAATGAATCCGCCAGGCAGAGCAGGACGCTCCCGCCCCGGTCCGCTCGTTCGCCGGCAGCGCGAAGGGCCAGTGCGGTCTGGATGACTACCAGGTCCGCCGCCACCAGGGGTGGTACCGGCACATCACCCTCGCCATGGCCGCCCATGCCTACCTGACCGTCCTGCGGGCCCAGCACCTCGAAAAGGGGCCGGACCAGCCGATCGAGCCCCGGCACGTCCAGCACGGGCGCAGCGCGGCGTTCGCCGTGCGGGCGGCGTCCAGCCGCTCCTCGGCCTCCCGTTGCAGTCGTTCCTCGCGTCCCTGCCGGCAGGGCGGCAGCGGCCGCCGTACACCCAGGAGCTCTCCTGCTCGGGTACGCCTGCGCAGTCGACGCAGGCCAGGGAGCCCATCAGCTCCCGGCGGGCCTTGTGCCGCTCGCGCTCACGGACGGTCTGGCGCTGGTCGTAGGAGGCTCGGGCGTTCGGGTCGTCCAGCGCCTCGATCAGGGAGTGCCGTCCGGCGCGGTCGTAGCGCCACCACACCGGCCCGAGCGGGCCGTGCTCGGCAGGAGCTCCAGGGTGGTGGCGATGACCGGTGCGGCGTCGTCGTAGGCCCGGCAGCAGCCGAACCCTTTGGCGGGCACTCCCCGCCCCGGATAGCAAGACCGGCGAGAACCCGCCGCCCGGGGCGCTCGCTCAGGCGGCTGTGGCGAGTGCCCGGGCGGGCTGCGTCTGCTCGTAGGCGTGGCCGACCCGCAGGAGCGTGGGCTCGCCGAGGGGACGGCCGAGCAACTGCATGCCGATCGGCAGGCCCGCCGAGTCGTGGCCGACCGGAACGGTCAGGGCGGGCACCCCGGTGATGTTGGCGGGGGCGCAGAGGCGTACATAGGCGTCGGAGACGCCCTCGACCGTGCCGTCGGGCCAGCTGACCGTCGCCTCGTCGGCGCCGACCGCGGGCATCGGGACGCTCGGGGCGGCGATCACGTCGACCTGATCCAGCAGCCGGGCCCACTCGGCGCGCATGAGCGTGCGGGCGCGTTGCGCACGTACGTAGTCCCCGGCGCTCATCAACTCGCTTGCCTCCAGGAGGATGCGGACGTCCTCCTGGTACAGCTCGGGGACCGTGCGCAGACTGCCCTCGTGGTAGGCCCCGGCCTCCGGCACCATCAGGCCCCACTGGGTGGCCTGGATGTAGCGGGTCATCGGGATGTCGACCTCGACGAGCCGTGCGCCCAGGGCTTCCAGCTGCCCGACGGCGTGCCGGACAACGGCCTCCACCTGCGGGTGGACGTGGTCGAAGTAGTAGGTGCGCGGCAGGCCGATGCGCAGCCCCGTCAGGTCCGTGCCGGCACCGGGCCAATAATCCGTGGCGGGCACGGACAGCGAGGCGGGGTCGCGCGGATCGTGTCCGGCCAGCGCGGTCAGGACCAGGCCGGCGTCCTCGACGGTGCGGGTGAGCGGACCGACGTGGTCCAGCGACCAGGACAGGGAGGTGACGCCGTGGCGGGGGACGAGACCGTAGGTCGGTTTGAGGCCGACGACCCCGTTGAGCGCGGCGGGCACCCGGATCGACCCGCCGGTGTCGGTGCCCAGGGCGAAGGTCGCGGTGCCCGATGCGACGGCGACAGCGGAGCCGCCGCTGGATCCGCCGGCGACCCGGCCGTGGTCCCAGGCGTTGCGGGTCTGCGGGGTGGTCAGGCCGAACGCGAATTCGTGGGTGTGGGTCTTGCCGAGCAGGATGGCGCCGGCTGCGCTCAGGCGCGCGGTGACCGTGCTGTCTGCCGTCGCGCGATGGTCGGCGCGGACCCGAGAGCTGGCCGTGGTGGCCATCCCGCCGACGTCGATCAGGTCCTTGAGGCCCATCGGGATGCCGTGCAGCGGTCCCCGGTAACGGCCGTGCGCCACTTCGTGTTCGGCCTCGCTTGCCGCCCGGCGTGCCTGCTCCGCGGTGACTGTGACGTAGGCGCCGAGGTGCGGTTCCACTTTCTCGATGCGTTCGAGGACGGAGTCGACCAGTTCGACGGGGGACAGTCGCCGGGCACGTATCGCGTCCGCGGCGGCGGCAAGGGACAGCTCATACGGCCGCATCGTGCTTCTCCTCTCCGGCGCGGTAGGCGGCGGCGGGCGGGACGTCCGCGAAGTCCAGCTCGCGCAGGACCGCGACGACGCCGTGGATGTGGTTGGCAACCGCGGCGACCGCGGCGTGGCGCTCGGCGGGCAGCACAAGTCCGGCGCGGGCGGCCCAGCGGGCGGCCTCCGGTGGTGTGAGTGCGACGGTGGACATGGATGTTCTCCTTCTCGGTCGAGGTTGGAGTGGCGGAGTGACCGAGGCCGTAAAGGTCAGGGATTTGCTTTAGGTAGCTGCAGGCGCCGCAGCTGCTCGGCGGCCCGCGCGGGGCGGCCGGGCGGCACCGGCCGCGTGATCAGGCCGCGGCGGCCGGGATCTCCCTCCCCGGCTCGGCGAACAGCCGGTAGCGGCCGTTCCCCCGGGCGGACGGTGCCGGCCGTGGGCTGCGGGAAGTGGGAGCCCAGGAGCAACGCGTCGGTGTCCGCCAGGGCGTCGAGCAGCCGGCCGCAGGCCCTGCAGGATCCGGGCGGCGATCAGCGCCGGCACCCCCTGGGCGGTGGCGAAGACGGCCATCGCGACGCCTTCCGCCAGCAGCGCCCCGGCGAGGACCGGACGCCGGCCCAGGTGGTCCGAGAGCGTGCCCGCGGTCAGCAGTGCCACCAGCAGGGCGAGCGCGTAGGCACTGAACACGACGGTCAGCGTCATGGCCGAGAAGTGCCATGCGGCCTGGTAGAGCGCGTAGAGCGGGGTCGGCGCGCTGGAGGCGGCCAGCAGGCCGACCAGGACCGAGGCGTGGAGCCGGAAGGCACCGTGGCGGCTCAGCACGGGCAGGCGGCGGGGGCGGGACGGCAGGGCTGTGACGCTGGTCATGGAAGCACCTCCGAGCCTTAAGGCGAATGCTTTGCATTAAGCACTCTAGGCCCGCGCACCCCCGGAACGCAAATATTTAGCTTTTAGGTGATGGGAGGGGGTGTGGTGCGGCCGAGCGCCGCCGCCACCAGATGGCCGGCGTAGGCCGCGGACAGATCCGAGGGGCGGAACAGGATCCGGTACATCAGGGGGGCGACGACGACGTCCAGCAGGGTCTCCACGTCGGGCACGGCCTCCCCACGCCCGGCCGCACGCACCCCGATGGCCTTCAACTGCTCGGCGGCGTAGTCGGAGCACCGGACCGCGTCGCCCTGCTCGGGGTCGCCCAGCAGGGCGTCGCCTGGACGGTGCGCAGCTCCGCCACCGGGCAGCTGCCCCAGCTGCCGGCGGTGTGGGCCGAGCAGAGCCTTGCGGCCTTCTTCGTCGTCGGCGCCAACGGCCAAGGCGACAGCGTGCGCGGTGGCCAAACCCACCACGCACGCGCCTCGGGCCGCAGGACGAAGACGGCCAGCTCAGTCGGCCAGGACCGCCGAGGTGGTGATCCGCCAGCCGTCCGGCGTGCGAGCGAGGAAGTAGAACACGCGGGGGCGCTGGAACGCGGCGCCCGAGCGGTCGTAGCAGGCCCAGCTCACCTCGATGGTGACCGCCGTTCGTTCAACACGCGGACGGTCGGGTCCAGTGCCCACCGCCGCCTGGTCTCCGTCCAGGTGGCTATCAAGTTCCCGCGTCGCAAGGCCGTCAAGGTATCCGGTGGAAACCTTGACGGCCTCACCGCAGGCGCCTCTCGGGCCACCGGACACAGCCCGCTGACCTGCGGCATCAAGGCATCCGCCAAGGTATCCGCAGCGACCGGAGCAAGTCCGGGTGCCCAGCCCACAGATGCGCCTCGCAGGACCAGTCAGGGGTTCTGCAGGTAGGCGAGCTGGACAGTGCGGGCGGCCTGCTCGGGGGTGCTGTGCAGCATCGCTTCCTGGGTGGCCTGGTCGCCGATGAAGTAGCCCTCGTACACCGCCACCCACGTGCCGTCGTGGCCGAGGCCGGGCAGGCCGCGCTCGACCCAGCCGATCTGGTGGCCCTCGCCGAGGACGAGGTACACGTCCGGGTTGACGGTCCATCCGGCCAGCGACCACCAGTCACCGAACACGCGCGGGTCCAGGGCGACGGAGACGTCGGTGTCCGGCAGCCGGCGCATCATCGGGTCCGCCGGGACCGTGACCTCTGCGGGCTTCGACACGGCGGGCGCGGCCGGGGCCGGGGCCGGGGCCGGGGCCGGGGCCGGGGCCGGGGCCGGGACACTCTGCTGGACCAGACGGCGGTCCACCAACTCACGCAGCCCGCCCCCGCCTGCCGGAGCAGCGGATGCTTCTCCCCGGGGCGCAACGGGCGCCGAGGCTGGGTCCGTGGCGGCGGGCGGCGTTTCCCCTCGGGGGGTTCGGGGGCTGCCGGGCAAGCCTGCCGACCATTCGGGACCGGTGCCGCGGGCGCCGGAGTTTCTCCCCGGGGCGTAGCGGCGGGCGGTTCGGTGCCGGGTGCCGCTGCCCGGTCGTGGGGCGGGGCGGTGGGTTTCGCCTCGGTGACCATCGTGGCCGCGTTGGAGTCGGGCCGCGTTTCGCCTCGGGGTGAAACGGCGGGCTCCGGGCCGCGTGGCGGCCGGTTGGGTGGGTGCGCCAGCTCGCGGCCCGGCAGGCGGAGGAGCGGAACCGCGCGGTGCTGGGGCGGGCCGCCGACGCCATCGAGCGGGCCGCCGGCCGGGAGGTCATCCCGGGCGGCGACGGGCAGCCGGCCGAGGAGCTGGCGTATGACCTGGCCGCCGACGTCGTCACCGGCAGCCCGTACGCCCAGGCGCTCCCGGAGCTGGTGATGGGCGAGCGGATCGCGTTGGTCGCGGTCTGCGCGCTGGCCGCGGCGATGCCCCGCACGGTGCTCGGCGAGCTGGAGCGCGAGCTGCCCGCCCTGGCCGCCACGATGGACGCCGCCGTGGAGGCCGGCCTGGCCGCCTGCCCTACAGGTAACACAGCCTGTCTGTGAACCGCTCCCACCTGGGAACAGGCCACCGCAGGTAAAGGCGTCATCCCGCTCGGCTGAATCCGGCCCGCCACCCGGGCCAGGGCGGCTCACCCCGCTCACCGCCGCTCTCAACCTGCGGCGACTCCACCTCAGCCGCTCCATCATCACGGACCTGGCCCCTATCCAGGCCCTGCCCATCGAGTCCCTGGGAGTCACCCTTCACGGCGGCGACCTCGCACCGCTCGACGGCCACCGGTACCTGAGCTCCCTCGACCTCGCCACAACCGTCCCGATCGACATCACCCCACTGCGCACCGTCCCGAACCTGCGCGGCCTGGACCTCTCCCGGGCCGTCGTCCGGGACCTGACCGCGCTTGCCGAGTTCCCCGACCTGCGCTATCTGGCCCTCACCGGGAGCCAGTGGGCCGAGTGCCTCGTGGTCTCGGTGCCATCGCGCGCAGTCGGCAGCCCAGTCGGCTCGGGTCCGGTGGAGTGCTTGGTACAGCCGCTCGGCAGGTACCTCGAAGGCGCGTTCGTGCTCAGGCTTTCGGACGCCGATCCGCCGGCGTAGCGAGGTCGTGTCGGACATTCAGCAAGACCGCCGTCGTCGTCCCCGCGAAGTCCGCCGGGCGCAGGGTCTTCGGCCTCGCCACCGCGGGCGTCCGTCTCGCTTGACCTCTTGCGCGTCAGTACCGCAGCCAGTGCAGCTCGTGCGCCAGGGTTTTGGCGACGGCACGGATGCGGCGGTGTAGTGGCGACTGCTCGCGTGGGAGGACCAGGTGGAACGTCAGGCTGGGCGCGCCCCGCAGCGGTCGCCAGGTGAGACCGGCCGGTTGTGCCGTGGCCGCGGCTTCTCCGGCCGGGGCGAGGGTGACCCCGTCGCGCAGGTCGCGCTGAGACATGTCGAAAGAGACTGCGGGCGTGTGGAATCGGGGGTGTGGTCGGGTGTCTCGGAACAGTGCGGACAGCTGATCGTGGATCACGGGGTTGGTCGCACGGTCCGGGAGTCGCAGCGGATACGCGGCCGCGTCGGCGATCTCGATCTCCGGGTGTTCGGCCAGCGGATGGTGCTGCGCCAGCTGGACCCCGATGCGCGCACGCCGCAGCAGGAACCGGCGCACGCCACGGCCCGGTTGTTCACCGCGGGTGATCCCGGCATCGATGCGGCCGTCGGCGACTGCGGGGGAGATCTCCGGTGTCGCCATCGGGACCGCGCCGACCTCGAGTCCGCTGTTGCCGCGAATCAGCCTGTCCACCAGGGCCGGTGCCGTCTCGGCCCCGGTGCTGAGGCTGTATCCGATGCGCAGCGTGCCCAGTTCACCGGCCGCCGCGCTCCGGGCGGTGTCCCATGCCCGGTCCAGCGCCGCCAGCGCGGGCGGCGCGGACTCCGCCAAAGCCGCACCGGCCGTGGTCAACACGACGTTACGCGTGTTGCGGACCAGCAGGGCCGTACCGAGTTCCGCCTCCAATCGGCGCATCCGGGCGCTGAGTGCGGGCTGTGCGATACCGATCCGTGCGGCCGCGCGGGTGAAGTTCAACTCCTGCGCCAGCACCAGGAAGTACCGCAGGCTCACCGTATCCGGCGCCACGTGCTCTCCCTGCCGATTGATAACGATCCGTTCTGAGCCTATCCCGTACCGGTCTTTCCCTCGACCGCACATCAAGCCCTAACCTGCGCATGCCGGGATCGATCGATCTGAGTGTCAATTCGAAGTCAGACGTGTCCGGCCGAACACAGGAGGTTTCCATGGCCAAGGGCTACTGGGTCAGTGTCTACCCCGCCATTTCCGACCCTGAGAGGCTGACTGCCTACAACAAGCTGGCCGGTCCGGCTGTCCGGGCTGCGGGCGGGCGGACCCTGTCCCGTGACGGTCGAGTCGTCGCCCACGAGGCCGGAATCACGCAACGCGTCGTTCTGATCGAGTTCGACAGCTTTGAACAGGCCGTCGCGGCATACGAGAGCGAGGCATACCAGAAGGCGCTGGTGGCCCTCCCCGACGGCTTCGAGCGCGACTTCCGCATCATCGAAGGCATCGACTGACCGGCGGGCCCAGCTATCGCTGAGCATCCGTCACCTCAAACGCACACGGTGCTGAACGACGACTCACGAGACGAGTTCGAAGCGATGCCCCGCGCCCCAGTTCGTCGTCGACGTCCTCGACGGCCTGATCCCTGTCGGCGGCTCGCCGCCCTACCCGACGTCGAGCAACTTGCCTGACTTGCCTGACTTGCCTGACACGGCGATCAAGCTCTGACCTGCCACAACGGCGATTCACCCTAGATAAGGCTCGTGCAGGACGGTTAGCCGCGCTCGTAGTGCACGACGGCGTGGCCGAGGTGGTGTTCCACCTTCCGCAGGAAGTCGTCATCCGCGCGGAGGATGAGGGAGTCGGGCGTAAGCGGCTCCAGCTGACCGCCCACACGCTCGCCGGCCGCAGGTCCTTCAGTTTCGGGCCGGGCCAGTAGCGGCCGGCCCTGCCGTCAGCGAGCAGGAGTACCGGGGAGCCGACGATTTTGCCGTCTGCGGGCCTGCGGCCGGTCATCTCGACGATCGTCCAGCACGGCTGGGAGGACACCTTGACGAAGCGGGTGCCGTCCATACCGCGGATGTCCGCCGACTCCAGAGACTTCGCCCGGCGGATCTCCACGAAGCTCTCCCGGCCGTACATCGACGACCGCGGCCTGTGCTTCGAAGGCGACTGGGACGCCGCCCTCACCGAGGCGCTGCGCCGCATCGGCGAGCCGCCCGGACCGGTGGCGCAGCCCGCCGTCGGCCTTCCCCGCGCTGACGATCCGCCGGCCCTGGCTCGCTCTCGCCCACGACCACGGCCCCCTGCAATCCGACGTTCAGCCACCGTCCTCGCCCTGCCCGTTGCGGCACCGCAATCGCTCGCGGGTCTCGCGGGCCAGGGCGCGGGCGAGGCTGTGGGACGGCCGGGTTCCGGCCATCCCACAGCGGATCCGGTCAGCTCCAGGGCGAGGGCGGGAACCAGAGGTAGCCGACCCGGGCCAGGAGACGCACGTCCCAGTAGACGCAGGTGAAGACTCCAGCGATCAGGAACGCCACGGCCGTCAGCACGGCCGCGCGGGTCGGCTTCGCCGCGAGCCAGCGCTGGAACCGTCCGCCCGCAAGGTACGAGAAGAGCACGAACAGCACCGCCATGACGGCGATGTTGCCGACCGACTGCAGGACGAACACGCCTGCACCGTACAGCGGATCGTGGGACGTCGCCGCGTGCCGGAACAGGTCGCGGAAGAGCGGATAAGGGCGCCCCACCAGAAAACCGCCTATCAGGCTTCCGACAAGCACCAGCGGGGCGTTGGGGAAGCGTCGGGACACTGCCGCCAGCGGATCCCTGACGATCCCCGCCGCGGCGAGGCCGAGGACGATCATGACAAGCCCCACAAGGCCGAACGTCACCATCGACTGGACACTGCGGGGCGAAAGGCCTGTACCCGCCGCCGTCGCGAACTGCGGCATGTGTGTACCCGCCGCCCCGACCAGCGCACCGTAGGCCGCCGACACCGGAACCAGCCCGGCACAGATCCAGCCCAGTGGCTTGACGATCTGCAGGAATCTGGAGGGCTGTGACGAAGCCTGCCCGACGAGCGGGCCGATCGCGCTGAAGACGGCAACGTTGCACGCTGTGAAGGTTCCTGCCAGCCCCGAGACGAAGGAGAAGAGAATCCCGGCAACGACGCCCGTGATCGGGGTCCGGTGTGCGTCGTGTCCGAGGATGGCGTTCGCGGTGCCGAAGCCGATGTCGTCGTCGACGAGCGTCGGATTCCAGGCATAGGCAAGCAGGAGCCCGCCCAGGACGCCGACGAAGATGGTCGCCCAACGGCGGCGTGGGAAGTTTCCGGTGACGAACAATGAGGTCCGACGGATGCCGCAGGATGGGAGGCTCGGTGTCTCCTCGCGGGATCGGACCGGGCGTGTCTTCTGTGCAGTGGTCACGACGTCCTCCTGTGGAGGTCCAGCCGACGCCGCAAGACGGCTTCGGCAGATGTGACGGCCGCGTCGGGCACGAGCCGCTCGGGGTGTGATGCCGGGGGCCGACCGAGTCGGCGACGCTTGAACATCCTCGCTTCCGGGATGTCGGAGGGGGGAATCGTCCGCCGTGCGGATCCGGTGAGCACCAGCCCCCTCCAGATGGAGAGCAGAACCATCCTCGCCATCAGCGCGTGCTGCCGTAGCCGTGGGCGACGATCCGCCGTGCCGCCTCGGCGTAGTAGTCGCGGCTCGCCGGCAGCTCCGTGTCGAGACCGTTGACGTAGCGGTTGTACATGCAGAACGCGGCGGCGATCAGGACCGTGTCGTGTATCTCGGCGTCGTCGGCGCCCTCGGCTCGCGCGGCGGCCACCGCCTTTCCGGAAACCGGCCGCGCGGCTGCGTGAACCTCCGCCGCGATGCGCAGCAGCGCCCGCAGCCTGCCCGGGATGGGCGCGGTCTCCGGATCGCGCAGGACCGCGGCGACCAGGCTCGCGCCCCCCTCGAGCTGTGCCGCCGCGAACGCGCTGTGGCTGTCGGAGCAGAAACGCGTCTCGTTGAGTTCGGAGACGTATGCGGCGATGAGCTCGCGGTGACCGCGGGAGAGCGGGGAGGGACCACGCAACAGGACGTCGGCGAGCTGGTTGAGCGGGCCGGCGGTGTCCTGGCGTTGGGCCATCAGACCACTGATGCCCGGCAGGCTGCTGCTCAGCGTGATGTGCGGCATCGGGTGTCTCCCCGTTCAGTCGTTGGTCGGCCGACGACGACCAATCGTGTGGGGGACGCGGGACATGGACCAACTCCCAGCGTGCGAAGGTGGTCCGCTGCCGCGGCCCGGGATTCGGTCACCCTCCCGTGCAGACCGGCTTCACCACGGGGTGAGTCCACCGCCCCGTCGGCTGGGCCGGCCCGGGCGAACGTCGAACCCGCGCCCTATCCGGTCCGGCCGGCTGTCCCTTCTCGCTTCTGCGCGATCAGGAAGATGCGGGGAGGGCGTTTCTCGGACATCCTTGGCCGGGGCGGGGTGTGGTCTGTCCCCCGAACGTCCGATGGAGCAGAAGTACGGAGAGATCAGATGTCGTTTCAGGCGTATCTGGACACGATTGAGGACAAGACCGGCCTGACGCCGCGCCAGTTCATCGCGCTGGCGCAGGAGCGTGGTTTCGAGGGTCCGGGTCAGAAGGCGGGCCCGATCCTGGAGTGGCTCAAGGAGGAGTACGGTCTGGGCCGCGGTCACGGTATGGCGCTGGTGCACGTCTTCAAGAACGGCGCGAAGATCGACGGGAAGCACGTCGGGACGACCGGCAGCCACCGCGACGAGTCCGACACTCTCTGGCTCGACGGGAAGAAGACCCGCCCCTCCGCCTCCTGAGCGGAGGGAAGGGGCCGAAGGCTTCCGCGCGGTGGGCTGTCCCACCCGTATCCGCGGTGTGGGACAGCCCACTGGTGCGTTGGAGGGCTCTTGTACGGGGTCGGCCACGAGCGGTGAGGCCGGGGCCGGCCCGTGGCCTCTTCACCGTGGGCGGCTACTTCGTGAGGGTCAGGGACGAGCGGTCCAGGGCCGGGGCGGCCGGGGCGGGGGTGCGCCGGGTCAGACGGGCTGCGGGCAGGGCGAGCAGCACGGTGGCCATCAAGGCGCCGATGAACCAGCCGGGCCGGCCGTGGTCGCCGAGGTAGGTGGCCAGCGGCGGGGCGACACCGCCGAGGACGGCCGCGGTGAGCGCGTTGGGCAGGCCGAGTCCCAGGGCGCGGTTCTCCGCCGGAAAGAGCTCGGAGAGGATGCCGGGGAGGGTGGTCGTCGCGGAGACCAGGTACACGGTGCCGCTGAGATAGGTGGACAGCAGGCTGGTGAAGGTGCCCTCGATGGTGAGGAAGCTGTACGAGCCCCAGATCGCGAACAGGACGGTCGCGGCGACCAGGAAGCGCCGGGGGCCCACCTTGTCGGCGAGCAGGCCGATGGGGATGTTGATCACCATCAGGATGGTGGTGGCGCAGACGACCACCCAGAACATCTCGCCGGGGGCGGCGAGCTGCGCTCCGGTGGCGGGGATGACGGAGGTCCAGGTAGCGCCCACGGTGGCGAAGCCGGCGACGAGCAGCACGGACAGCAGCACCTGGCGCCGGTAGGTGCCGAGGACCTCGCGCAGCGAGCCGCGGGTGGCCTGGGAGCCGGCTTCGCGCTGGAAGACCTCGGTCTCGGCGAGCTGGCGGCGCAGGACCAGCAGGATGACACCGAAGAAGCCGCCGACGAGGAACGGGATGCGCCATCCCCAGGCGCCCATCGCGTCCGGGCCGAGGCCGGCGGTCAGGAAGCCGCCGAGCAGCGAGGCGGTGAAGGCACCGGCGCAGGTGGTCAGGGAGAAGAGACTGCCGTAGAGGGACTTGCGCCTCCGCGGTGCGACTTCCATGAGGTAGGCGGCCGCGGCAGGCCATTCACCGCCCGAGGAGACACCCTGGGCAACGCGGGCCAGCAGCAGGACGACGGGGGCGAGCAGACCGATCTGGTCGTAGGTCGGAGTGATGCCGATCAGGAACGATCCCGAGGTCATCAGGGTGATGGCGAGCATCAGGGCGGGGCGCCGGCCGCGCCGGTCGGCGAGGCGGCCCAGCAGGATGCCGCCGAGCGGGCGGACGAGAACACCGACGCCGAGGACGGCGAAGGCGCCGATGAGGGAGGTGACCGGGTTACTGGAAGGGAAGAACCGGGCGGCGAGCAGGGGTGCGAAGAGCCCGTAGCCCAGCCAGTCGAAGGACTCCACGAAGTTGCCGACGACCGTCGCGGCGACCGCACGGCGGTGTGCGCGCTTGGTGTCTCGAGTCGGTACACGCATGGCGATGTCGCTCCCCTCAGACCGCGCGGGCGTAGCCGTGGGAGGTGATCCGCCGGCCCGCCTCCTCGTAGTACCCGGGCTCGGTGGGCAGCGCGGTGGCCAGGCCGCTGACGTACCGGTTGTACATGCAGAAGGCGGCGGCGATGAGCACGGTGTCGTGGATGTGGCCGTCGGTGGCGCCTTCGGCGCGGGCGGCGGCGATCGTCTCGTCGGCGACCGGCGCGGCTTGGGCCTGGACCTCGGCGGCCACGTTGAGCAGGGCGCGAAGCAACGGGCTCAGCGAGGCGGAGCGGACGTCCGTCTGGACGGCTTTGACCAGGTCGGCGCCGCCGTCGAGCTGGGCGGCGGCGGCCGCGCCGTGGGTGTCGGAGCAGAACCGGGTGCGATTGAGCTCCGAGACGTAGGTGGCGATCAGCTCCCGCTCGCCGCGGGACAGCGGGGAGGGGCCGCGCAGCAGGGCGTCGGCCACCGCGTTGAGGGGGGCCGCCGACTCGGGGTGGTCGGTCATCAGGCCCCGGATGCCGGGCAGGTCGCTGGTGATCGTGATGTGCGGCACCGGGTGTGTCCTTCACTGGTGGGCGGGTCGCGGGTCGGTGCCATCGTTGGCGGGCCGCGACGGCCACGCCAACTCCTCCTGTGCGCTGTCCGGCCGGCTACGGCGGCTTGCCCGCTGACAGCCTCTGCGTGGGCGCCTGTCCCCGCACACGCGTCCGGCGCCCGTGGAGGGGTGCTTCCACGGGCGCCGGACGGGCCGGAGCGGTGCGCTCAGTTGGCGAAGAAGTCCTTCAGCTCGGCGGCGGGCACCGGCGGGTCGACGGCGATGCGCTGGTCGGGCAGCGTCTGGTGCCGCGCGTCGGGGAGCACGTCGGCGACGGCGCGGGCCGCGGTCTGCAGCCACGGCTCGACCTCGCCGGGCCGGCGGCGGCCTTGAGCGCCTGGACACCACCCGCCGAGAGGCCGAGCACCTTCGCCGAACCGCCCGCCTCGGCGATCAGGGCGGCGGGATCCTCGATCTCCCGCTCCACGGCGTACGTGTCGGCGTCGCCGCTGCCGCGACGGTCGTAGTTGTACACCGTGGAGTGGGGCGCCAGTGCTTCGGCCAGCTGCGTCATGGTGGGGTGCGCACGCTCGCTGTTCAGTGTTCGAGGAGGAGGCGACCTGCGCACGGTGGGAGTTGGAGGGGAGCGGACGGACTGCGGAGCATGAGCGGCGACACGAACCGGGCGCAGGGAAAGAGGACATACGGTGCCCCACATTCAGATCGCCAACGACCTTCCCGGCATCAGCGGGCTGATGGCGCAGCGCCCGGACACCGGGGCGGTGCTGTCGCGGCTGGCGGAGGTCCTGCTGCGCAGTGGCGACTCCCCGTTGAGCCGGGGCGAGCGGGAGCTGATCGCCGCGTACGTCTCGGCGCTCAACTGCACCGAGTTCTGCTCCGCCTCGCACGGTGCTTTCGCGGCGGCCCAGTTGGAGGGTGGCCACGACCTGGTGCGGGCGGTCATCGCCGACCCCGCGTCCGCTCCGGTCTCCCCGCTGATCCGGGCGCTGCTGGCGGTGGCGGCCGAGGTCCAGGCCGAGGCGCGGCCCGTCTCCGACGGGGCGATCGCGGCGGCGCGCGCGGCCGGTGCCGGTGACGCCGAGATCCACGACACGGTGCTCATCGCGGCCGCGTTCGCCATGTTCAACCGCTACGTGAGCGGCCTGGCCACCGAGGTCCCCTCGGATCCGGCGTTCTACGACGTCGCCGCCGCGCTCATCGTCGAGCACGGCTACGGCGCTTCCCTCTGACGTCCCCTCACCGGCCCCGGCCGGCCCGCACGGATGGTGATGACGTGATGTGGTCCACGGCAGACGTACCCGACCAACACGGCAGGACGGCACTGGTCACTGGAGGTGCGTCCGGTCTCGGCCTGGAAACGGCCCGGGTGCTCGCGGCCCGGGGCGCACACGTCGTCCTCGCCTGCAGAGACCCCGGCCGCGGCCGCGCCGCGGCCTCCCTGATCGGCGGGCGCACCGACGTGGTCCCGCTCGACCTGGCCTCGCTGGCTTCCGTGCGGGAGGCGGCCCGGCGGGTGCGGGACCGGTACGGCCGGCTGGACCTGCTGGTGAACAACGCCGGGGTGATGTTCCCGCCGTACCGCCGGACCCAGGACGGCTTCGAGCCGCACTTCGGCGTCAACCACCTGGGACACTTCGCGCTGACCGGCCTGTTGCTGGATCTCATGCGCGAGGTGCCCGGATCGCGGGTGGTGACGGTGTCGAGCCTGGCGCACCGGCTGGCGGTGCGCGGCGCCCGGCCGCAGGAGGCGCGGGCGGCGGCGGGGCACCGCTCGGTGGTGGCGTACGGCCGGTCCAAGCTCGCGAACCTGATGTTCGCCCGGGAGCTGCAGCTCCGGCTGGAGGACACGGGGGCGGCCACCGCCTCGGTGGCCGCGCATCCGGGGGTGTCCCCGACCGGGCTGTGGGAGAACGGCGCACCGGCGTGGCTGCGGCCGGTCAGCGGGGTCGCCCTGCGGTGGCTGGCGCAGGAGCCGGCCCGGGCGGCCGTTCCGCTGCTGCGGGCCGCCACCGATCCGCTCGTCGCGGGCGGCTCCTACCTCGGGCCAGCCGGTGTGGCGGAATGCGCGGGCGGGGCGGTGCCGGCGCGCTCCGCACGGGCCGCGCGTGACGGGCTCGCGCGGATCCGGCTGTGGGAGCGGTCGCAGGAACTGACCGGGGTGTCTTTCGGCTGAGGCGGTGCGACGGCCCGGGATCCGCGTGCGGCGGGTCCCGGGCCGTCGTCGTGTATCGGGTTCGGTCAGTCGAGGTCGGCGACCGCGGCGACGAGCTCGGCCGCCGCGTCCACGACCTCGGGGGCGGTCGGTTCGGTCTCGTCGAGCACCGGCACGAGGTCGGCGAGGGCGGAGGCGAACCGGCCGTGGTTCTCCTGGATCATGGTCACGGCGCCGTCCCACAGGGCGGCGCGGACCTGTCCGGCGGTGAGCTCCCCGTCCGCCTCGGTCGCGGTGAGCAGGGTCGCGGCGACGCGCCGCTCCAAAGCGGTGGGCGACCAGGCCCCGGCGCGGTAGTCGTCCAGGAGCTCCTGGACCCGGTGGCGGGAGCGCTCGGTCGCGGCGGGCTCCAGGAAGAGGGCGGTGGGGACGGACTGGACGGCGGTGACAGACACGGGAGTTCCTTACGTTGGGATGGAGCAGTCGGTCAGGAGATGTCGGCGGCGGCGCGCAGGGCGTCGACGCGGTCGGTGCGCTCCCAGGTGAAGTCCGGCAGCTCACGGCCGAAGTGGCCGTACGCGGCGGTCTGCGAGTAGATCGGGCGCAGCAGGTCCAGGTCGCGGATGATCGCGGCGGGGCGCAGGTCGAAGACCTCGGAGACGGCCTTCTGGATGGTGAGGACCGGGACGGTCTCGGTGCCGAAGGTCTCGACGAACAGGCCGACCGGCTCGGCCTTGCCGATCGCGTAGGCGACCTGTACCTCGGCGCGGGCGGCGAGGCCGGCGGCGACGATGTTCTTGGCGACGGACGAATCCGACGCAGGTCCTCAGCCGGATGTCGGGGTGCAGGTCGCGAAGGCTCACCGGGGTTTCCGGAGGGTGTGCGGGCCGCGTTCGTCGGCCAGCCGGCCGCCGGAGCCCCAGTGGCCGGGGTCGACGTCCCGGACGATGACGGTGACGGCCTCGGCGGGGCAGCCCGACACCCGTGTGACGACGTCGGTGATCCCCGCCACCAGATCACTGCGTGCGGACCGGTCGTTGCTCTCCCACCAGTTCACCTTGATCACCGGCATGTCGGTGTTCCTCTTCTCCACGGAATGACTACGGCTCTCGGGCAGCACGGGGCGATTCCATCGAGGGGAGCACGTGCGCAGTCGCGCGCCAAGAATCCGCCGCGACCTGCTGCGACTTGGACAACTTGGCGGAGTCGTCGCGCTCCCGGAACGCCTGTTGCCCCGTCAACCACCCCGTGGTTGGCTCGGCGCCGTCCTGGCCGGTCGGCCCCCGTCCGGTCGCCGACCGGCCCCTGCGGCCGGACCCGTGCCGGGCCCGAACGGGCGGCGCGGCGCGCTCCGAGACGGGCGGCACAGGACCGAACCCGGAAGGAATCTGGTGCCTACGTTTGACCTACGGAAGATCGGTGGCCGGATCGGTGCCGAGGTCACCGGAGTCGACCTTTCCGGCACGTTTTCCGACGCTGTCTTCGGACAGCCGAACGAGGCGTTCCCGGAGCACGAGGTCCTCTTCCTCCGGGACCAGGACGTCACCGACGACCACCAGCGCGCCGACCACCGGCACACCGACATCAGCGTCACCACCTCGCCCTCACCGGGCACGACACTGCGCAGTGTGGTCCTTCCGCCCTACGGCGGGGACACCGTGATCGCCAACGCGACCGCCGGGTACCGGGACCTGCCCGCCGAACTGCGAAGGGTGCCGAAACCATGAGGACCCCGCACATAGTCCTGGTCAGCGGCTCGCTCCGGAGCGCATCGACATCGGACCGCGTGGCCGGGTGGTGTGCCCGCCGCTTCGCCGAACAGGGCGCGACCACACGCGTCTTCACGGGCGCGGCGATCGACTTCCCCGCCTACCGCCCGGGCCTCGGGGCGACACACGAGGCAGCGGCGGACTACCTGGGCGAGCTGCGCCGGGCGGACGGTGTCGTCCTGGTGTCTCCGACGTACCACGCCACCGTCTCCGGTCTGCTGAAGAACGCCCTCGACCTCGTCAACGACATCGACGGACCACTCCCCTACTTGGAGGGCCGCGCCATCGGAACCGTCGCGATCGGCTCGGGCGCCCAGGGCGCGGTCTCGACCCTGACCACGCTGCGCACCATCGGTCACGCGCTGCGCGGCTGGCCGACGCCGGTGGGGGTCGCGCTGGCCGGGGTCCCGGCCGAGCCGGCCGCAGGCGAACCGCTCTCGTCCGAGGGCGAGCGGCTGGCGCAGATGGTGTCCCAGGTGATGTGGCTGGCCCGCGCCCGGGTGGCAGCCGCGCGGCCCTCCCTGGTCGGCAAGGCCGCCTGAGCGAAGCCCCGTCACGGGTCCGTCAGCGAACAGCACTCCGAGATCGAAAGGCAGTACCCGCATGTCCCGGTCCACCGAGTGACTCCACGCCGAACCTCCTGGGCCCCGTACGGCGCGACGCCGACATCCGCTCGGGCCTGTCCCCGGACAGCCCGGTCGTCCCGCTGCTGCCGGACCCGGCCACCGGGCACGAGGCCGAGGGCCGGTCGTTCGGCGACGAGGTCGTCGAGGGGGAGCACCGGGACGGTGTGATCACCAGCTCCGTGTGGTTCCGGCTGGTCGGCGGCGGCTGGTCGAGCGCCGTCGACGCCGAGCCGGAGACGGTGGCCACGGTGCCGGCCGGGGTCGGCGAAGGCTGCTGACAGAAGAGCAGTCCAGAAGATGCGCGGCCCCCACCTCCGCTGACACGATCCGTGACGACCGGGGGAACCTCCGGCCCTGCGAAATCCGAGCGGGCTCCGGCCCGCCGAACCGAGAAAGGGTGCGGAAATGGCTACTGCACTGAGCGTGGAGATCCAGCAGCGCATCATCGAGGAGACCGGCAACGCCGCTCCGAGCACCGACGACGCCGTGGCCTTCGAGACCTGGCTGGAGGGCGTCAAGGAGTCCAACCACGGCCTCTTCGTCGGCATCGCCGGCGAGATCGAGCAGGCCATGGGCAACAAGATCATGAACTGAACGTCATGTGAGGTCGACTCACACCTGTGTCCGGCTGGTCGAGCGCCGTCGACTTCGAGCCGGAGGCGGTGGCCACGGTGCCGGCCGGGGTCGGCGAAGGCTGCCGACAGAAGAGCAGTCCAGAAGATGCGCGGCCCCCACCTCCGCTGACACGATCCGTGACGACCGGGGGAACCTCCGGCCCTGCGAAATCCGAGCGGGCTCCGGCCCGCCGAACCGAGAAAGGGTGCGGAAATGGCTACTGCACTGAGCGTGGAGATCCAGCAGCGCATCATCGAGGAGACCGGCAACGCCGCTCCGAGCACCGACGACGCCGTGGCCTTCGAGACCTGGCTGGAGGGCGTCAAGGAGTCCAACCACGGCCTCTTCGTCGGCATCGCCGGCGAGATCGAGCAGGCCATGGGCATGAAGAACATGTGAGGTCGACTCACATCGATCCGGCCGGCCGGTCCCACGGGGTGTTCCTCCGTGGACCGGCCGACGGTCTTCCCCGGCAGGACGCGAACGGGGACACGCGGGGGACGCGCCCCGCGGCACGCAGGGAACGAGGGGGAGGGACCGGGCGATGCGCTGGACCACGCTGCTGTTCGACGAGGCGGACCTGGACGAGCTCGCGCTGCTGGACGCGGACGCGCTGCTGCGCGGCGCCGGTGACACGCTGGAGCGGCGCTTCACCCCCCGTGACCTCTACCGGCGTTGGGAACGCCAGCAGTGGCTGGCCTCCGACATCGACCTCGAGCGGGACCGCCGGCACTGGGACGGCCTGCTGAGCCCGGCCACCCGCCGCGGCCTCGAATACTTCCTCAAGAGCTTCCTGGTCGGGGAGTACACCGGACTCGACCTGATGAGCCCCATCCTCGCCGCCTGCCCCGACGAGGAGTACCTCGTCTACCTCGGGACGCAGGCCGCCGACGAGTCGCGGCACACGGTGTTCGTCAGCCGGGCCGCGGAGGAACTCCTCGGCCTGACCGGCTCCCTGCGGGGGCAGCTCATCGAGTCGTGGTCGGCTCTGAGCCCCGCGCACCGGGCCGTGCACGCCCTGGAGAACGCGGTACTGCGCGACCTCGCCCGCGCCCCGCACGACTACGCGCAGTGGCTGCGCGCCGTCACCTTCTTCCACCTCGTCACCGAGGGCGTCCTCGCCCTGCACGGCCAGCGGGGCCTGGTCCGCAGCCTGCAGCACATCCCCCTGCTGCCCGGCCTGCGCGCGGGCTTCACCGCCATGACCCGTGACGAGTCACGGCACGTCAGCTTCGGCCTGCACGCCCTGCGCCGCGGTGCCCGCGAGGGCTACTCCGAGGCGATCAACGACATGATCGAAACCGGCATGCCGCTGGCGGCCGTCGTCGGTGTCGGGGGCGCCACCGCTCCCGGGCAGGCCGCGGCGGCCGCCCGCTCGGCGAACGACCTGCTGGCCACCATCGCCGTACGCCTGCGCCAGCTCGAACTCCCGCAGGACTTCGCCGAGCACGTGCTCGGCCGGTGCAGGGCGGCCCAGGAGGCCGCCCTGCGCCCGTCCGCAGCGGCCACCGCCCAGAACAGGTAGGGAACATGGCAGACCAGACCGACGAGAACACGGCGGCTCCCCCGGCGGCGGGCGGCAACTTCGCGCGCCTGCTGCGCAATCCCGGCGCCCTGCGCCTGGTCGGCTCGCTCTTCGTGCTGGAGCTGGGCTCCGCGATGACGACGGTGGGCCTGCCGCTGCTGGTGATGCAGCGGTACGGCCTCGGCCTGGAGGTCGGCTTCACCCTCGCGGCCCGGTTCCTGCCGAACATCCTGCTGGGCGCGCTCGCCGGCCAGATCGTCGACCGCCACGACCCGCGCCGCGTGGCGATGCTCGCCGCGCTGGGCAGCGGCCTGGTGGTGGCGCTGTTCCCGCTCACCACCGCGATGTGGCAGATCCAGCTGCTGGCCCTGGCGATCGGCGTCGGCTACATGTTCAGCTTCCCCGCGACGATGGCCCTGCGCCCCCAGGTGATCCCCGAGGGCAGCGAGCTGGAGGGCAACGGCCTGATCGTGACGGCCGAGCGGATCCCGAAGCTCATCGGCCCGGCCCTGGCCGGGCCGATCGCCGCGGGCCTCGGCGTCGGCTGGCTATTCTGCGCCGAGGCGGCCACCGCCCTCGTCGCGGCCGCGCTCCTGCTGCGCCTGCCGCTGGCCGCGCCGCGCTCCGCCGCGGCCCCGGCGCCCGCACCCCGCCGGGACGGGTCGGCCGTGCTGCGCGGGCTCACCGCCTGGGCCCGCGCCGTGGCGGGCGGCGCCCGCGAGCTGGTCCGCATGGTCAACAACGACGGCCGGCTGTCCTCGCTGACCCTGACCGCCTTCACGTACATGGTCGCGCTGGGCCTGGGCCGCACCTTCCTCGCGGCCTACTCGCTGGACCACTTCGAGGGCGTCCCCGGCATGCTCGGCTACCTGCTCGCCGCGATGGGGCTCGGCGGCGCCTGCGGCGCGCTGCTGACGGCCCGGCTGCGCCGCTGGAACCAGGGCTGGGTCTACATCCTCGGCAACGCCCTCGAAGGCGTCTGCTGGATCGCGCTGCTGTGGACCGGCGACTGGAGCGTCGCCCTCGTCCTGCTCTTCCTGTCCGGCGTGTTCGAGTCCATCGCCTCGGTGGTGTACTTCGCCGAGGTGCAGAAGCGGCTCCCGGCCGAGCTCACCGGCAGGTACTACGCCACGCTCGTCCCGATGTCCGACGTCTTCCTCGTCGCGGGCACGGTGGCCGGCGGTGCGCTCGTCGCCACCGCCGGAATCGCCTGGTCCGCCACCCTGGTCGGCCTCGCGATGGCGGTGCCGGTGCTGCTGCTCGTCACCCGCCTGGTCCCCGAGAAGCGGCCGGCCCGGGCCGACGCGCCCGCTGCGGCCGCGTCGGGCGCGCTGTCGTGACGGCGCCCGCCGCTCCGGCCGTCCCCGCGGCCCCGTTCCCGTACCTCGGCAGGGAGCTCGACGCCGTCGAGGGCATCGCCTACCACCGCGTCTCCTGCTGGCTGCACTGCCTGCGCGACTGCCTGTACGCGTCGGGATTGCGCGACACGGCCCGGGCCCTGGCCCAGCCGTTGAACTTCGCCGTCGAACGCACGCCGGAGGGCGAACTGCTGACCCTCTACGGCGGCCTGGACACCGACTACCACGCCCCGCGCTTCCAGCGGGGCGTGACGGTCCGCTGGGAGACCTCGCCGGACGACCCGGAGCGCCCCGACGCGGCGCTGGACCTCGTACGCCGCGAACTCGCCCGCGGCCACGCCGTGCCGGTCTCCCCGGACCTGTCGGGGATGCGCCACTCCGAGTACTACCGCGTCCCGTTCTTCGGCTACCCGCACACCTTCCTCGTGCACCGGCTGGACCCCGGCACCGCCCACGTCGCCGACCGCAACACCCGCAAGGCCGCAGCCTTCGAGGACAACCGAGGCACGGTCCCCCTCGAGGAACTGCGCCGGGGCATGGCCGGCGCCCCCGTCCTGGTCTGGGACGTGGCGAAGCCGCGGGCCGACTGGGAGAGCGAGCTCGGCCTGCTGATCGACCGGTCCGTACGGCAGATGACCGAACCGGACCTGCCGCAGGCCGGGCTCGCCGGACTGCTGGCGCTGCCCGAGGTGATCGAGGAACTGGCCGGTCGCCCCGGGCGCCGCAGGCTGCTCCAGATGCGGGTGTCGGGCCCGCTGCAGCGCCAGGTCTCCGGTGACCGGCACCTGCTCGCGCGGGTGCTCGCCGGGGACGGGCTGCTGCGCTCGCGCGGCCCGCGGACGGCGGCGCTGGCCGCCGACACGGCCGACCTGCTCCAGCGCTCCTCCGACGCGGTCCTCGACCTCGCCCGCGCCGTCTTCCTGCTCAGCGGTTCGTGGACCGCCGAGGCCCTGGACCTGTGCCGACGGCGGGTCCGTGAGCTGCACGCCGCCGACACCCGCGCGGTGGAGGGCCTGGCCGGCCTCCGCTGAGGGGGCGGCCGGGCCCCCGGACGGGGCCCGGCCGGCGCGGCGGTCAGACGAGGGCCGCCGCGTTGGAGAATCCGCCCATGTAGTAGTCGACCGTGGCCCGCCCGGTGCACACGGACCGGACCCCGTGCTCCAGCAGCCGCCGGCACAGCGCCATGTCCTCGGTGGTCTCCAGGATCCGCTCCCACAGCGTGAAGTCCGTGGGGAACGGGATCCTGGCGTGGGTCTCCCGGCGCAGCATCAGCTCGTTGGTGTCGACCCGGGCCAGCACCGTGCCGTCCACGACGCGCATCGCGTCGCGCACCACGTCCGAGCCCGGTACGAAGACGCCCTGCCGGCGCAGCGACTCGTACGAGGCCGTCCGCCGCTCGGCGACCGGGTGCCAGGGGTCCTCGCCGTCCGGCACGAAGCCCGCGCCGTCCGCGGTGCGCAGCCGGCGCCAGCTGTACGCGACCTCCGCGGCGGGGTCGGCCTCCAGGGCGTCGACCAGGCTGCGCAGGTGGCCCGGGTGGTAGGCGTTGTCGTCGTCGAGGTGGGCGACGTACGCGCCGCGCGCCCGGGCGATGCCGAGATTGCGCAGGTAGGCCAGCCGGGCCGCGAGGTAGCCGGGGATGTCCGGGTGGTCCTCGGGCGCCGCGTGCACGAACTCGGCGTGCGGGAACCGCTCGGCGAGTTCCCGCCGGTTGGCCTCCTGGCGCAGGAACGGGCAGTCGTCCGCGACGACGACGTGCTGCACGCGCACCCCCTCGGAGCGGGCCACGGAGGTCAGCGCCCGTTCGACGAGGGTCTCGGGGCGGCCCTTGGTCAGGGTGACGACGGTTACCAGGGGGAGGGTCATCGGGACTCCTTGTGCGGTGTTCAGCGGCCGACGGCCGACAGGACGAGGGAGGCGTTGTTGCCGCTGAAGCCGAAGCTGTTGACCAGGACGTGCTCCGCCCGCGCCGCCGTGGTGGCCTCCCGGACGGCCAGGACTCCGTCCGGGACCTCCATCGGGTCACGCAGTCCGGGCGTGCCCGGCACCCGCGCCTCGCGCAGGAAGCCGGCGGCCGCCACCAGGGCGGGGAAGGCGGAGGCGTGCAGCAGGTGGCCGACGGCTCCCTTGTGGGAGCTGACGGGTACCGGGCGGGGACCCAGCGCGCGGGCGAGCTCCCCGACGGCCTCGGCCTCGGCGGCGTCCCCCTGCGCGGTTCCGGTGGCGTGGGCGTGGACGTAGTCGATCCGCCCGACGCCCGCGTCCTGGAGCGCGCCCCGCATGCAGGCGGCGATGGCGTCCCGTTCGGAGGCGACCGCCTGGGTGCTGTCGACCAGGCAGGCGGCGCCGGCCAGCCAGGCCTGCGGGCGGTGGCCGCGGGCCCGGGCGCCGGCCCCGGTCTCCAGGACGAAGGCGCCGCCTCCCTCGCCGACGGTGATGCCGTCGCGCCCGCCGTCCAGCGGCCGGGCCCCGCCGGGGCTCAGCGTCTTGACGACGTCCATGCTGGCGTACTCGTACGGGTTCAGGGCGCTGGCGCCCGCCACCAGGGCGGTGTCGCCCAGCCCGCTGAGCAGCCAGTCCCGGGCGAAGGAGGCGGCGAACGCGGCGGAGGCGCAGGCGTGCGAGAGGTGGACGACGGTGACCCGGTCCGCGGAGGTGCCCAGGGCGGCGAGCAGGGGGTCGGGGCCGGGGCCGGTGAAGTCGCCGTCGCTCCCCCGGGCGCCGCCCGGGGCCTGGGAGACCAGGACGACGAGTGAGCCGTCCGGCAGCCGGGGCAGGCCCGCCGCGCGCAGGGCCTGCCGGGCGGCCGTGCGGGCCATGGCCTCCTTGCGCCGGCCGGGCGCGGCCGGGCAGACCGAGGCGGGCACCGCGGCCACCGTGCGGCTGCGGAAGTCGCCGTCGAAGGCGGTGAGTTCGCCGAAGGCCCGGCGCCCGAGCAGCAGGCCGTCCCAGAAGGCACGGGGTCCGCTGCCCAGGGCGGTGACGAGGCCGGTGCCCGCGAGCGCGACCGCGGTCATGCCGCCTGCTCCCGCGCCGCCCAGGCCCGCAGCCGGACCCGGTCGTGCTTGCCGCTGCCGGTGCGGGGCAGCGCGGGGAGCACGTGGACGGCGCGGGGCCGCACGTGCGGGGGCAGCATGCGCCGGCAGGCGGCGGCCACCCGGTCGGCGACCGCGGCCCGGTCGCCGTCCGCGCTCTCCACGAACGCCCAGACGGCGTCGCCCCGGTCGCCCCGGCGGACCCCGACGACCGCGGCGTCCAGGACACCGTCGGCGGCCCGGACCGCGTCCTCGACGACGGTGGGCGCCACGGTCTCCCCGTGCACGACGAGGACCTCCTTGATCCGGCCGGTGATGCTGAGCAGGCCGTCGCAGGAGACGGATCCGGTGTCGCCGGTGCGCAGCCAGCCGTCCTCGGTGAAGGGCGCGGTGGACAGGCCCGCGGTGACCGGGTCGAGGTAGCCGAGCATCAGGGAGGGGCTGCTGATCTGGATCTCCCCGGCGGGGCCGGCGCGACGGGCGCGGACGCCGTCCAGGAGCCGGCCGACGGTGCCCGGGTGGACGTCGCCGGGGGCGTTGAGCGCGACGTTGGGGCCCGCTTCGCTCAGCCCGTAGCCGTCGTGCAGGGGGGCGCCGACGGCGGTGCGGAAGTCCTCGTACAGGGCGGGCGTGAGGACGTCGCCGCCGCAGCCCCGGATGCGCAGGTCCCGCAGCAGGCGGGCGGCCGCGGGGTCCTTGGCGGCCTCGGCGGCCAGCATCCGGTACATGGTGGGGACGCCGTCCAGCGAGGTGATCCGTTCCCGGCCCAGGAGTCCGAGCACGCGCCGCTGGCTGAAGGCGGATTCGGCGAAGAGGTGCGCGCCGGTGGTGTGCCAGACCTGGAGCACGCTGAACCCGTAGGCGTGGCGCAGCGGCAGTGGCAGCAGGAGGCCGTCGCCGCCGCTCACCCGCATCCGGGCGGCGGTGGCCGCGCCCTGGTGGTCGAGTGCGGCGCGGGAGACGGCGACGGCCTTGGGGTCGCCGGAGCTGCCGGAGGTCCAGAAGACGGCCGCGGTGTGCGGGGGCAGTTCCAGCGGCGGCCGTCCGGCGGCGCGGGTGACGACGGGCTCGCCGGCGGCGGTGGCGGTGACGACCGCGGCCGGGGCGATCCGGCGCACCGGCGCGGAGCCGTCGAGCAGCAGCGGGGCGCCGGTGGCGGCGGCGGCGAGGGCGGTGACGACCGCGGTCAGCGGATGGTCGCAGGCCAGCGACACGCCGGTGCCGGGCCGGGCACCGGCGGCGTCGAGCGCGCGTGCGGTGCGGGCGACCAGGCGGGCCAGGTGCGCGGGGGCGATGTGCTCGCCGTCGACGGTCAGGCGCGCCGGGGCCGACCGGGCGGGCGCGGCGGGGCCGTTCACGCGGCCGGCCCGTCGGACTCGGCCCGGCCCGCGGCTTCGGCGGCGGCTTCGGCGGCCTCGGCGGCGGCTTCGGCGGCGAACAGGCCGCGTACGCCCACCGGGACGTCGTCGTCGCGGACCGGCACGGTGATCACGGCGGTGCGCCCCTCGGCCGTGACCGCGGCCGCGGTCGCCAGGGCGGCGGCCAGTTCGCCCTCGGTGGTGCAGCGGGCGCTCCAGCCGCCGACGGCGCGCACGGCGGCCTCGGCGTGCGCGGGCGCGGCGAAGCGGGTGAGGGTGTCGGGGGCGCCCTCGTTGGCGCGCACGACGCGCGGCCAGCCGTAGCCTGCGTTGTCCAGCACCAGGGCGGTGAGGCCGAGCCGGTGTTCGGCGGCCGTCGGCAGGGCGGCCAGGCTCATCTGGAAGGCGCCGTCGCCGCAGACCAGGACGGTGCGGCGGGTGGGGTCGGCGAGCGCGGCCCCCAGGGCGGCGGGCAGGCCGAAGCCGACCATGGTCTGCTCGCCGGGGGTGACGACCGTGGCCCGGTCGCTGACGGACAGGACCGGGTAGTGGTAGCCCCACATGTCGTGCAGGCCGTTCTCCTGGACCAGGATGGCCTCGCGCGTGACGGACTCCTGGAGCAGGCGCAGCGCGGCCGGCGCCGTGAGCGGGGTGTCGCCGCCGTCGGCCGCGTCCCCCGCGCCGGGTGCGGCCGGTGCGCCGTACCCGGCGTGCAGCGCGGCCCGTACGGCGGCCGCCTCGGCCCGGCGCCGCTCGCCCGCCCCCGGGTCGGCGGGCGTGGCGGCGGCCAGGGCCTCGGTGAGCTGGCCGGCCACGGTGGCGGCGTCGCCGAGCAGGGCGACCTCCGGCTCCAGGGCGGTCAGGAAGACGCCGGGGTCGATGTCGATGTGGACGAGCCTCTTGTCCGGGAGGCTGTCCCAGCCCATCCGGGCCGTCTCCTCCAGGCGGGAGCCGATCACCAGCACCACGTCGGCCGCCGCCAGCAGGGTGTCCGCCGGGGGCGTGGTGTAGAGGCCCACCAGGCCGCAGGCCAGGGGGTGTTCCTCGTCGATCGTGCCGCGTCCGGCGGCGGTGGTGAACACCGGTGCGCCGAGCGTCTCGGCGAGGCGGCGCACGGCCGGGCCGGCGCCGGAGGGCTTGCAGCCGCCGCCCGCGACGAGGACCGGCAGTCGCGCGCCAGCGAGCAGGGCGGCCGCCCGGGCCACCTCCTCGGCGGCCGCGGCGCCGCGGATCCGGCGCACGGGCGCGGCGGGCGCCGCCTCCGGGGCCGGGGCGCGCAGCACCTCGTCGGCGATCTCCACCAGGACCACGCCCGGGCCGCCGTTCACGGCGAGGTGGACGGCCCGGCGCAGCGCCCAGGTCAGCTGCCGCGGGTCCTCCACCAGGAAGGTCCACTTGGCCAGCGGCGCGGCCATGGCGGCCTGGTCGGTGTACTGGAAGCCGCCGCGGCCGATCCCCGCGAGTGGCACCCGGGTGGTGACGACGACGAGCGGGGCGCCCAGCGAGGACGCCTCCAGCAGTCCGGTCAGGGTGTTGGCGAAGCTGGGGCCGGAGTTGACGGCGAGGACGGCGGGGCGGCCGGTGACCGCCGCGTGCCCGATCGCGGCGCAGGCCCCGACACGCTGGTCGCGCACGCCCACGACGCGCAGCCGCGGGTGGCCCGCGGCCGCGTCCATCAGGCCCGGCTCGTCGGAGGGCAGGCCGAAGACGCTGTCGCACCCGGCGTCCGCGAGGGTGTCGGCGACGACGTTCCAGGGGTGGGTCTCGGTGGTCACGGCTGCTCCTCGGCAGGGTGGTCGGACAGGGACGGCGCGGGGGCGCGGCCGGCGGGCCCCGGCCGGACGGCGTCGGCGCGGCGCCGGTACTCCCGCACGACGGCGCTGCGCTCCCAGGTGGCCTCGTCCAGCGCGGCGGGCCGGGCCGCGGCGGTGCGGGGCAGGTCGGCGCCGGCGGGGCGCAGCCGGGTGGCGACGGCCCAGAAGGCACCGGTGTCGCCCCGGCGCAGCACCTCGCAGACGAAGACGGTGGCCGCCCGCCCCGACGCGACGAGCCCGTCGGCCAGGCGCAGGGCGCAGCGGCCGTCCCCGGCCGCCTCGCCGATCATGTAGCCGGGGCCCCGCCAGCCGGTGGTGGCGCTGAAGCTCTGGAGCAGCCCGGAGGGTTCGAGGGCGACGGAGTCCGAGGGGCGCAGCCGCCGGGCCGGGTCCGTGCAGCGGGCGGCGAACTGGCCGACGGCGTAGACGGTGTAGTCGGTGGCGGCGAGGAGCACCGGCGCTCCCTGGCCGTCGGGCGTGTACAGCGCGGACAGCGCGGCGCACACCGCGTCCAGGGCGTCGGGGTCGGCGACCAGGCGGCGGGCCCCGGTGACGGGTGCGACGGGGGCGTCGCCGTCGGCCCGCCCGTGGGCCACGGGCGGGCCGAGGACGACGGTCATGAGCGGGCCCGGCGGCCGACCTCGGCGGAGAGCAGCAGCGGTCGCGACACGACCGTGCCGCCGCGCCGGACGTGGCCGCCCTGGAGGCCGTAGCCGCCGAAGGGCTGGTTCCCGTCCTCCACGTCGAAGGTGATGCGCTCGGTGCAGACCACGCTGGTGCCGATGCGCGGGCCCCGCAGCCCCGGTTCGCCGAACACCTGGACGTACATGCCCCGGACGGTCTCCTCGGGGGAGCGCAGCCACCGCTCGATCTGGCGCGGGTCGTCGTACTCCATGGTCAGCACGACGGGCGAGAAGAACTCCGGCGGGTGGAAGGCGCCCCGCCACGGCATGTGCAGCAGTGAGGGCTCCACGACCTGCCGGTCCGGGTCGGCGTGTCCGCCGCGTACGACGAACTCCTGGTGGCCGGCGAGGAATCCGGCCGCGCCCTCGACCGCGTCGGGGTAGACCAGCGGGGCGACCAGGGTGTCGCCGTCGCGCCGGTCCCCGACGCGCACGGCGGACAGGGCGTCGGCGAGCCGGCCGACGAGATCGCGGGCGACCGAGCGGTGGACGAAGACGATGTCGGTGCACAGGCAGTCCTGGCCCGAGTTGTAGAGGCGGGCGGCGAGCACGCTGCGGCAGGCCGAGTCGAGGTCCGCCTCGGGGCCGACGACCAGCGGGTTGGGGCCGGAGCCGAAGCCGAGGAACAGGGCGTCGTGCGGGATCCGCCCCGCGACCGTCGCGGCGTTGTCCGGCTGGCCGGTGAAGACGACGGCGTCGGAGACGGCGCAGGTCGCGAGGAACTCCCGCTGGGAGTCGGGGGCCATCTCGAAGCGGCCGCCGATCGCCGCGCGGACACGCGGTCCGAGGATCCCGTGGACGGCCATGGCGGCGGGTGCCACGCGGGCGGAGGGCCTCAGCCGGACCTCGTCGGTGTACAGCGCGGGGATGACGCCGAAGAGCACGTAGGAGTAGAGGAGGTTGTTCGACGGCAGGAAGGTGGCGAGCCGGCCGAGCCGGCCGGGGGAATTGCGCAGGAGTTCCCAGGGCGCGCCGGAGAGGGCGCGCAGGGATCGGAGGAATTCGTCCCCGGCGGCCTGCCGGGTGGCGACCCGGGTGAGGACGGACAGCAATTCCCGCCGGTTCTCCAGAAGCGCTTGGACGAGCCGGGGGACGGTGTTCTCCGCCTCGGCGGGAACGGACGCCGCCGGGTACGGCGAACGCGTCGTGCCGCCCTCCGGGAACGCGGTGTCCGGCTCTGCTTCAACGACGCCGCTGTGCATCCCTCAACCCCCTCGAGCATGCCCGTGAGCCCGGGCCCGAGCAGCAGCGTCGCCCGGCGGGCCCCGCCCGCGCATCTTGTGGCGTGCTCTCTTCGCACCCTGTTCGACCCCGGTCAGCATTCTCGGAGAATGTGCGCGGCGGGGCCGCCGAGTAGCATCCGGGACTACATCCGAGACGTATCCGATCCGGTGACCGCACCGAGACGAGAGGGGCTGCCATGACTTCCGGTGAATTCCGCTTCAGCGCTTTCCTCGCCGCGGTCGACCTGGAATCGGGAATTCTTCTCTCGAACGGCCCGCACATGCAGCGCCTGGTGCTGGACGCCGAGTGGGCGCGGCCCGTGCGCGCACTCCTGGGCGCTCCGTTCACGGCCTCCGGCTTCGCCGCTGCGGCCCCGGACCCCGCCGGGGCCGAGGCGGTGCTGCGCGCACTGCGCGACCGGAACCTGGTGGTGCCCGCGGAGGCCGACGAGCACGCGGAGCTGCGCTCCCTGCTCGCCGACCGACCCGAGGCGCTGGGAGCCGGGCCGCGGCCCGGCGGGTCCTGGCCGACCGCCCGGTACGGGCTGCCGCAGCGTCTGTACCCCGGGCAGCCCGTGTCCGCGTCGGTGACCTACCTCCTGCTGGGCGGCTGCGTCACCCAGTTCGCCGAGGAGCCCCTGGTCGCCCTGGGACGGGAGCAGGGACTCGACGTGCGGACCGAGCACCTGTGGCCCGGCTCCGTCGTGGAGATGTCCCGGGCCGTGGCCCGGGTGCGCCCGGACGTCACGGTGTACCAGGCCGGGGTCCAGCCGTTCCTGTCGGCGCTGTGGGACGGCGCGCACCTCCAGGACGCGCAGGAGCGCCGCCGGACGCTGTCGCTGATGAAGAGCGCCCTCTCGATGAACATCACGGCCCTCGCCGACGCCCTCGACGGCAGGCTCGGCCTCGTCCACAACGTCGGGCCGACCGCCCTGTCCCCGTTCGGACGCTTCGACTTCGCCGAGGAGTACGGTTTCCGGCGCATCGTCGCCGAACTGAACGCGCACGTCGACCACTGCGTACGGCGTCACCCGCACCTGATGGTGGTCGACGAGGAGCGGCTGGTGGCCCGCCACGGCGCCGCGGCCCTGTTCGACGACCTCGTGTTCCCCTTCGGGCACCACGGCGGGTCCCTCGACCCGACCGACGAACGCCCCCACCAGCTGCCCGCGCTGGGCAGGGCCCTGGCCGCCGAGTACCTGGCCTGCCGTCAGGCCCACCGGGCCGCCGGCCGGATCAAGCTGGTGGTCACCGACCTCGACGGCACCCTGTGGCCCGGCATAGCGGCCGAGGACGGCTTCGACTGGCTGGACGGCGACGCGACCAGCCGCTGGGTCCATGTCGGCCTCCACCAGGCGCTGTCCGTCCTGAAGTCGCGCGGCGTGCTCCTGGCCACGTCCAGCAAGGGCGACGCCGACGTGACGCTCGGCGTCTGGGGGGAGCGCGGCGGCCGGCCGCTGCTGGGACCCGACGACTTCGTGCTCCACAGCATCAACTGGCGGGCCAAGTCGGCCGGTATCGCCGACATCTGCGCCCGCCTGGGCTTCGCCCCGGACCAGGTCCTCTTCCTCGACGACAACCCGGTCGAACGCGCCGAGGTCGCCGCCGCGCTCCCCGGGCTGCACATCGCCGAGGGCCCGGTGCACGGCTTCCGCGACCTGCTGCTCTCCAGCCCGGCCCTGGAATCGGGCCGGGCCACGCAGGAGGCGGCCCGGCGCACCGACACCACCCGCGCCATGCTGCACCGCCAGGAGCTGGGGACGGGGATGGACCGCGGGGACTTCCTGCGCTCCCTCGGCATCGGCCTGCGGGTGGAGCGGGCCGGTGCGCAGCACCTGGCCCGGGCCTGCGAACTGTTCAACCGGACGAACCAGTTCACGACGACCGCCTGGCGGACCACGCCCGAGGAGCTGCGGCGTGTCCTGGCCTCCCCGGACACCCGTCTGCACGTGGCCTTCGCGTCCGACCGGTTCGCCGACTACGGACTGACCGGGGCCTGCCTGGTACAGGGGGACGCGGTGACGGCCTTCGCGCTCAGCTGCCGTGTCATCGGCCTGGACATCGCGGTGCCGTTCCTGGTCGCCGCGCTCCGCGACGGCGCCCGCCGGGACGGCGGCAGCGGCCCCGCCGATCCGACGGGGTTGCGTGGACGCACCGTCACCACCGACCGCAACACCCCGGCCCGGGACCTGTTCCTGGACGCCGGCTTCGACCCGGACGACGCACCGGGCTGGTACGTCCTGGCCGACGGCGGCCGGCTCCCGGACCTGGCGAGCCTGCCGCTCACGGTCACCACCGGGCCCTAGCGGCGCCCCGGGGCACCGGGAGCAGCCGGGGGACGGCAGAGATCCGACCCGAGAGGGCCGAACCGGATCACAGGATCCACGAGAGAAGGGGGAACACCGTGCGAGCAGTGGTCACGGGCGGCGCAGGCTTCTTGGGGTCGCACCTGTGCGAACGGCTCCTGGCCGGGGGCGACGAGGTCGTCTGCGTGGACGACTTCTCCACCGGACGGGCCGAGAACATCGCCCACCTGCTGGACCTCCCGGGCTTCCGGTTCCAGCTCCAGGACGTCACCCAGGGCCTGGACGTGCCCGGCCCGGTGGACGCGGTCTACCACCTGGCGTCGCCGGCGTCGCCCGCCGACTACCTCCGCCTCCCGCTCGAGACGCTCCTGGTCGGCTCGTACGGCACCCGCAACGCGCTCGAACTCGCCAGGCGCAGTGGCGCCGGCTTCCTGCTGACCTCGACCTCCGAGGTGTACGGCAGCCCGCAGGTGCACCCGCAGCCCGAGAGCTACTGGGGCAACGTCAACCCGATCGGTCCGCGGTCCGTGTACGACGAGGCCAAGCGCTTCGGCGAGGCCATCACCATGGCCTACCGCCGCACCCACGGGGTCCGCACCACCATCGTGCGCCTGTTCAACACGTACGGGCCGCGCCTGCGGGCCGACGACGGGCGCGCGGTGCCGGCGTTCATCACCCAGGCCCTCGAGGGCCGGGACCTGACCGTCACCGGCGACGGCGGCCAGACCCGTTCGCTGTGCTACGTCGACGACCTGGTCGAGGGACTGGTCCTGGCCATGGGGTCCGGGCACAGCGGGCCGATCAACCTCGGCAACCCGACCGAGGTCACCATGGGCGAACTCGCCCTGGCCATCCGGGACCTGTGCGGCTCCAGCAGCCGGCTGACCTTCGTCGCCCGGCCGCAGGACGACCCGCAGCAGCGCCGGCCCGACATCCGCGCCGCGCGGGAGGAGCTCGGCTGGGCACCGCGCACGTCCCTGGAGGACGGGCTGCGGCGCACCATCGCCTGGTTCCGCGACACCGCCGACGCGGGCCTGCCCGCGCACCGCGGCGAGGCGGCGACGGCCCTGGCCTGACCCCCGCCGACCGGCTCACTCCCACGAGCACCTCCGACGACACGGCGCCGCCGACCCGGCGCCGCCCGAGGACCCGACCCGACTGAAAGGGGGCACGGGCCGCCATGACCCTGCCCGATCGACTCACGCTGAAGAACCCCACCGACATCCCGCTGGAGCGCCTGGTCGACTTCGTCCGCGCCTACGAGACGTCCGTCAACGGCACGCCCACGTGCAGCCGCGAGGACATCGTGCTGGAGACCGGGATCCCCGGCTACCGGGACAACAGCTGGTGCCTGACCGACGCCGAGGGCGAGCTGGTCGCCTGGGCGGCGCTGACGGTGCGCGGCGGCGACACGGCCGACTGCGCGCTCACGGTCCTGCCGGGCGAGCACGACGAGGCCGCCGCCCGCGGACTCCTGCGGATCCTGCTGAACCGGGCCGACGAACTCGGGCGGGAACAGGACACCTCCTACGCCGTCAGCGTCGGCGGGGTGCTCAGCGGGGACACCGTGGTCCCGCCGGTCCTGGAGCGGGACGGCTTCGTCCGCGGGACGACGTACGGCCGCTACGACGTCGCCCTGTCGACCGCTCCGCTGCCTCCGGTGTTGCCCGACCAGGGGAGCATCCGCGCCATCGCCTCGGCGGCGGACACGGACGCCGTGCACGCCGTGCACCTGCGCGACCGCTCGCGGGGCCCCAAGACCGGGAGTGTGGACCTGTTCCGCGCGCGGCTGGACCGGTTCCGGGAGGCCGGCGGCATCGCCCTGGTCCTGGAGGTGGCCGGCCGGGCGGCCGGGTACGTCCTCGCGATCGGCCAGCAGGGCGGCGGTGAAGGGCGCATCGTCGAACTCGGGGTCGCCCCCGCGTCCCGGGGGCTGGGCGTCGGACTCGCCCTGGTGACCGCGGCCCTCGCGGAGCTGCGTTCCCTCGGCAGCACCCGGGCCCTGATCGACATGAACCCGGGCGAGTTCACCGACCACGAGGGACTGCGCCGCGTGCTCGCCGTCCAGACGGAGCCGCGCGCGGTCACCCGCTACCACAAGCGGACCGCCTGACCCGGCCCCCCGCCGGATCCCCGCGGCCCGAGCGCGCGACTCCCGACCGAGTCCCGCCCCCACGACCCTGGAAACAATACGGTCCACCTCTTTTTTTTGGAACCGCCGGCAGGCCCTCGCCACTTCTTCGTGAAGTCCACGGCCGCCTGTTCCCGTCCCCCGCCGCCACCCCCGTACGAGAGGAAGTCGTCCGTCATGACGCACAGCGGCACGCCGAGGAAGCGGCTGCTCATGGTGATGCCCTACAGCCGGTTCGTCCGCAAGGCGGCCGAGGCCGGCTTCGACGTGTGGGCGATCTGGGATCCCTCGCTGCGCGAGCAGGCCTACCTCGACGAGGTGGCGGAGCACGCGCGGGAACTGCTGCCAGCCGACTTCTCCGACGAGCCGGGGCTGCGCGCCCTCATCGCCCGGACCGCGCGCGACCACGCCATCGACGTGGTCCTGCACCTGGGCGCCGAGGAAAGCACGGGCCCGGCGGTGGCCGAGGCCGAGGCGCTCGGCCTGTCCCCCAACCCGGCCACCGCCGTGCAGCTGCTCAACGACAAGGCCGCGATGCGCTCCCTGCTCGCCGAGCACGGGCTGTCGCCCGTGCGCGCCGAGCCCGCGCCCACCGCCGAGGCGGTCGCGGCCGCCGTCGCCCGGCTGCCGCTGCCCGTCATCGTCAAGCCGGCCCGGGCCTCGGGCAGCCGGGGCATCGCGCTGATCCGCGACGCGGACGACCTGGCGGAGTGGACCCGGCGGGTCGAGCGGGCCGGCCTCGCGGGCCCGTACCTGGTGGAGGAGTACCTCCAGGGCCCCGAGTTCAGCGTCGAGACCCTCTCGGCCGACGGTGTGCACCACATCATCGGCATCACCGCCAAGCACACGACCGGCGCCCCCCTGTTCGTGGAGACCTCCCACATCCACCCGGCCCCCCTCGACCCCACCGAGGAGACGATGATCAGATCGGTCGTCACCGGGCTGCTGGACCTGGCCGGCTACCGCTTCGGCCCGGCGCACACCGAGGTGGTCCTCACCGCCGACGGCCCGCGGATCGTCGGGTCCCGGGCCCGGCTGGGAGGCGACCGCATCCCGCAGCTGATCGAGACCGCCTCGGACTACGACATCGAGGCCGAGATCTTCCGTACGCTCGCCGGCGCGCCCGTGCGGCCCCCCAGGGCCAAGCACACCGCGTCCGTCGGGTACTTTCTCCTTCCCCCGGGCCGCCTGGAGTCCGTCGTCGGCCCGGACGCGATCCGCGCCCTGCCCTACGTGCACGTCCTGCACTTCCCCTTCGCCGTGGGAGACGAACTCCCGCGCACCGCCGACTCGTTCACCCGCCACGGCTACGTCGTCGTCGACGCGGACTCGGCCCCGATGGCCGCCGCGCGCATCGCCCGCGTCCGCGACCTGCTGCGGGTCGAGGTCGGCGAAGCCGTCACCGCCGCCCCGACCGGAGCCCTCCGTTGAGCACCGCCGAGACCGCCGAGACCCGGAAGACCGTCTGCTGATCGGTGGCGTCGACGCCCACCTCGAGTGCTTCACCGCGCTCGGCGTGAAGGTCGTCCTGGTCCAGCACCCCGACGAAGCTCGGGGTGGGGAGTGCAGTGGTGCGGAGGAGGGTGGGGGACGGTCTCTGTCAGACCGTCCCACCATCGGGTGACCGCGCCGCATGTCGTGGCAGTGGCGGGCCTGTGCCTGGTGTCAGCGGCACCACCGAGACCAGCTCGGCGCGTGGCCGCGGCCGGGGTGGTGGGGTCCAGTTGCCGGCGGACGGCGGATCTCGGCCGGTGTGAGGTCCACGAGGTCGGGCGTGTCCGGCCGGATTCTCGGCGGCCCCTGCCGACCTGGGACCCGTTCGGCGGCCTGACCACCGCGCAGATCACGGCGGCCTTTCACGGTCCCGAAGCGACGATGGCCGCCCTTCTGCTGTTCGGCGGGCGGGAACCGGGGCCGCGGATAGGGCCGGAACCTGCGGCCGCAGTACGGCCGCGGCAACGCCCCGGACGAGCCGGGCCGCGATGAGTCCCGACGTGCGTCCCTGCGGACATCCAGGAGCGGCCCCGGCTCGCGGCAAGCGGACTTGGCTGAGTCTTCGCGGTTCGCGAGGCCCGTGGAGGCTTGCGCAACTCGCCGTAGACACAGCCCGGCCGGGCCGCACACTCTGCGACGCAACCACACGCAGAAAGGCTGTGCGATGAGAAGCGGTCCTACAGCGGTGCGCCTGCCTTCCGGGCACGACGTCGACCACGACGATCCCCGCGCCCTCGTGCTGCGGTTCCTCGACAAAGACGTCCGCGCCGACCCGTACCCCCTGCTGAACTGCATCCGGGAGACGGGGCCGGTGTGGTTCGGCACCGGGGTCGTCGTCCTCTCCTCGCGCGCCCACTGCGAGGCCGCGCTGCGCGCGACGGACAGCGTGCCGGCCTCCGTCGACGCCCGCACGGTCTCCGCCGCGCGGCTGCGCCGTGCGGCGGAGTCCGCCTTCTCCGCAGACGCCGTGGCGAACCTGCTCCCCCTCGTCCGCGCCCTCGTCGACGACCGCCTGGACTCGGTGGCTGCCCGCGGCCGTCTGGAAGCGGTCACCGACCTCGCCTATCCGGTGCCGATGGCCGTCCTCTCCCACGTACTGGGCCTCCCATCCGGCGACGCGTTCTGGCTGCACCGGCGCACCATGGCCCTCTCGCGGGCCCTGGACCCCCGTCCGTTGCTCACGGGGACAAGCGATGCATCCGGCCTGGTGGAGCACAGCCGGGCACTGACGGAACTGGAGGCGTACTTCGCCGAGGCGGTTCGCAAGCGGCGGCGCGGGGCCGTCTCCGACGACCTGCTTTCCAGACTGATCCGGGGGGACGACCGCACCGGACGACTCACCGACGCCGAGGCCGCATCGGTCGGCCGGTCCCTTCTCGCCTCCGGATACGAGACCACCGCCGCGCTCATCTCGGGCGGTGTCCTGGCGCTGCTGCGCGCACCTCATCAGATCCAGGCGCTGCAGCGCGATCCGGGCCACGCGCGGCATTTGGTGGAGGAGACCCTGCGCATGGACCCGCCGCTCCAGATCGTGCAGCGCCGCGCCGAGGCCGACCTCGACGTGTGCGGCACCACGGTGCCGCGGGGCACGGTGATGCTGCTGCTGCCCGCGGCGTCCCACCGCGACCCGGCACTCGTCTCCAGCCCCGACGTCTTCGCTCCGAACGGTGACTCGCCGCACCTGGCGTTCGGGGCGGGCCCGCACCACTGCTTCGGCGCGCCGCTGGCCCGACTGATCGCGCAGTCCGTGCTCGTGCGCTTCACCCAGCGCGTCGTCGCACCCCGTTTCGCCCTCGGCAGCCCGTCCTACCGTCCCGCCGCCGCGCTGCGCGGCCTGCAGGCGCTATGGGTGGACGCGGACGGCTTCGCCGCCCGGGACCTCCCCTGGCAGCCGTCGACCGCGTAACCGGCCGGCCTCGGACCATGCGCCCGTGCCGCGCCCGTCGTGGCGGGAAGGACACCGTGACGGCCACACCCCGGCGCGCCGACTCCGGCGGCCGCCCCGGACTGCCTGTCGTGGGGCCCCGCGACGACGAGTTCCCTCACGCACACGACCGCGACCCGGGCATCGAGCTGCGCTGACGGGCCCACACGGGCGCACAAGGGGGCGGGTCCACCACGTCGTGGGTGGACCCGCCCCCTTGTGCGCCCGTTGCTTCCGGCCGATGCCGGACGCACCCCGCGGCGGCACAACCGCCTCTCCCAACGTGCTCGTCCATGAAGCCGACCAGGCGAGTTGCATGAAGCAACCTGGAAGATGCCGACGCCCTTAAAGATCACTAACTTCATTGGTGGGCAGAACGAAGAGCCCATCCCCCCGACACAACATGGAGCAAGACAGTGACTGTGAAGAACAAGCTCGGCCTCATCTCCCGCGTCGCCGGCACCGCCGCCCTCGCCGCCGGTCTGGCCGTCGCCGTCCAGACCTCCGCGATGGCCGCGTCGCCCGTGGTCGCGGTGTCGCCGGGGGCGGGCCTCTCGGACGGGCAGCAGGTCGCCGTCACCGCCAGCGGGCTGACCCCGAACACCCTCTTCCACATCGGTCAGTGCGCGCAGGTGGAGCCGAACAAGTTCGGCTGTGACAAGACCACGGCGAAGGACGTCGTCGCAGACGCCCAGGGCAACATCAACACCACGATGACCGTCCACAGCTCGTTCACGGCGGTCGTGGACGCCAGTGGCCAGGCCTGGGGCACCGTGGACGCCAAGACCACCCAGACCTCGGTGGTCGTCCTCAACGACCTCGGCGCGGGCGGTTTCCAGGCGATCAGCTTCATGTGATCCGCGGTCCACACGGCCCTCGGGCCGGCCGTGGCGCCACTCACGGCCGGCCCGCCCATGGACACCCACGAGCGACCGTTAGAACCCAGGCGGCCTGCCGGGGTCTCGGGCGCGCCCGCGGCCGGGCATGACGAACGCGCGCCGCACGATGAACGCGCCGGGCATGGCGAAAGCGGCCGCAGCGGGGGTCTTCACCCTCGTCGCCGCGGCCGCCCCGCAGGAAACCGTCGTCAGCCGACCGTGGTCGCTCCGGGACTGACGTCACCGGCGAACCGTCCGCGCGGATCGATCCGCGCCCGCACCCGTTCCACGGCGGCCACCTGCTCCGCGTCGAGATGGCGCTGGGGCCGGGCGAATCCCTCGACCAGGGATGGCACGGTGACTCCGGGGTTCCACGGCTCCAGCGCGGCGCGCACGAGGGCACAGTGGGCTTCGAGGTCCGCCGCAGTCACCCGCCCGAACGGCGGCCCCGAGCCCATGTAGGCGTACGCCGCGTCCACCTTGTTCAGGACGCCGCCGCGGGGATCCGCGTCCGCGAAGGCCCCGCCGAGCTGGCGAAGGGTGGCGACGGCCAGCGGCGAGCCGGAGCCCGCACCGACGGCGCCGAGGAAGGCGGCGGCCGCGTCGTCGCCGAGGTCCTTCAGGAGCACGTGGTCGCCGATGAACGGGACCGGCTCGGCCGGGTCCATGTGGGCGTTGAGCACGCCGGCGGCGTCCGTGAGCGCCCAGGTGTCCATCAGCGGCTCTGCGATGCCGCGCAGCGCCGCGAGCAGACGTTCCGCCTGCCGCTCGGCCTCGGACACATCCTCCGCCGTCGCGGCGAACACCGCGCCGTCGACGCACAGCACCGGCCCGGCCGCCAGGGCGGGCGGCACCCCGGGGACCGGCGGCAGGTTCAGCACCCGAAGCGACGTGGTCGCCCGGCGGGGCGCGTCAGCGGCCCAGTCGCGCCAGGCCGCGAGCAGCGGTCGCGCGTGGTCGGCGGACCAGTACGTCGCTCCGGTGACCACCTTCGCCACCGGGAACAGCTCGATCTCCACGGCGGTGACGACTCCGAAGCCGCCGCCTCCGCCGCGCAGCGCCCACAGCAGCTCCGGGTCGCTCTCGGAGTCCGCGCGCAGCAGCGCGCCGTCGGCGGTGACGAGTTCGACCGCCCGCACGCTGTTGGCCGCCAGTCCGGTGTGCCGGCCGTAGAAACTGACGCCCCCGCCCAGCAGGTACCCGACGACGCCGACGTCCGCCGCCGAGCCGTGGGGGGCGGCCAGGCCGTGCGGCGCCGCTGCCTCGACGACCTCGCCCCAGGTCGTACCGGCCGGGACACGGGCCGTGCGGCGCCCGGGGTCGATCCGGACACCGCCTTCGAGGACGGTGCGGATCAGCACACCGCCCTCGACAGGGCGCCGGGCGCCGGAGGCGTGGCCGGTGGTGTGCACCCGCACGGGCAGGTCACGCTCGTCCGCCTCGCGCACGGCGGCGCGGACCTCGTCGACGGTGCGGGCGGTCACGGCAGTGTCGGGGTGCACGGGGGCGGCGAGGTTGAAGACACGCGTGGCCTCGTCGTACTCCGGAGTGCCGGGCTCCGCGAAGACCGTCCGCCGGACGTCGTACTGATCCATGAAAGCGCTGCTTCCTTGTCTGCGTCTGCGTCTGCGTCTGCGTCAGTGCTGGCGCACGGCCGTCAGGAAAACGAACGTCCCCGGTCCGCTCTCCTCGCGCACCGTCAGGCCGGCGTCGGCCAGCCAGTGCTTGAGGTCGTCGAGGTCGAAGAGCTGGAGGCCGCCCTGGTGCTGGGGGAAGCGGTGGGCGGACTGGAAGTAGCCGTAGACCGGGTCGTCGGAGCGGCGGAACGTCATCAGGGTGAAGGTGCCGCCCGGCCGCAGGACGCGGCCCACTTCGGCGATCGCGGCGGCGGCGTCGGCGTAGAACGCCTGAAGGGCGTTCCAGCACACGACGGCGCCCAGCGAGGCGTCGAGGAAGGGCAGCTCGGCGGCGGAGGCCAGCACCGAGGGGACCTCCGGCAGCCGCCCGCGCAGCACGTTGAGCATGGGCAGCGAACTGTCCAGGGCGATCAGCCGCTCGGCGCCGACCGTCTCGGCGATGACGGCGGTCCACCGCCCGGCGCCCGCGCCGAGGTCGAGCACGGGCCCGTCGACCGGACGAACGTGCTCGGCGATGTAGCGGTCCTCGTCCTCCGGGGTGACCTCACCGCCCCAGTTCCCACCAGAGACCCGCAGGAAGGCCGGGCGGGCCACGGCCTCGTAGAACAACCCCATGCTCGGGACCTGGGAAAGCTTCTCCAGGAAGTCGGCGGCGGCGTCGCCGTCGCCCGCGGTCGCGGTCAGGTCGAGGATGCCTCCCGCCACCGGGTAGCGCGACTGGCATCCGGAGCAGTGCGCGACGCCGTCGTGGGCCTCCAGGGCACCCTTGCAGGACGGGCAGCGCAGCGCGGCCAGGTGCGGGGCGAACAGGGTGGCGTCGGCGAGGGGCGCGGCGATCTCGCGGCGCTCGGGAACGGCGGCGGCGGGCAGGTTCTTCGGATCCCCGTTGCACACTGCCCAGTAGGCCCGCGCCCCCGTGCAGCCGAGCACCGTACGGGTGTCGTTCTCCCAGCTCGCCACGAGCTGGTCGCGCGTCAGCTCTTTGATCCACCCATGGTCGAACGCCCGCTCCTCCTCGTTGAGGGTCCATGCCGACGGCGAGGGCCAGACCCGGCCCAGATCGGGCTTCTCCAGGTCGAGTTCGCTCAGGGACCGGTCCAGGCGCGAGAGGTCCTCTGCCTCCAGCTCCAGGTCGGCGACCGCGGCGAGGATCCGGGCGCGGTCACCGGGGAAGTGCGACAGCAGGTAGAGCAGGGCCAGGGTGAGCGGCTGCCCGATGCCCTCGGTACCCAACAGCTCCAGGTAGGTCCCGAGGTGCTCGCGCACGGCGGGGGTCAGCGGGCCCGCGAGGGCCGGGTACTCCGCCTCGGCCAGCAGACCGAGCAGGATGGCCAGGTACCCCTTGCGGTCGGCACCGGCCTGCTTCAGGCCGGTCACGAGCGAGGGCACCACCGCCAGGGCCCGCTCGCCCGCCGCGCCGTCGGCCCACAAGGTGTCCACCAGCGTGCGGAACTCCTCGGCGACGTTCTCCGGCGCGGCCCGGACGAAGGCGTCGACGGGGCCGACGGCGGCCTGGACAGTGGGTACGTTCATGTACGCGTCCTTCCTGGATCTGTGCGGCAGGGGCCGGCGCCGCGCGCGAAGGGCCACGCTCTCAGCGGCGGGGACGCCACCGCATCTTCTGGACTGCCCTTCTGCGTATCGTCGTTGCGGCCCGCGCGGGGCGGCGATGAAGCAATCCGCAAGATGCGGGGGGCTTCGGGGACGGCGGACGATACGGCTGGGCGCTCCAGGTTTATTCGGGACCGATCCCGCCTCGGCGAGCCGCCCAGACGACCCCACGACCCGGTACCCGTGGTCCGCCTTCCCCGGAGCGCTCATGCATCCCTTCCGTATCGACATCCCGCAGGCTCAGCTCGACGACCTGCATCACCGCCTCGACGCGACGCGCTGGCCCGACGAGCTGCCCGGCGTCGGCTGGGACCGGGGCGTGCCGCTGGGCTACCTCAAGGAGCTCGCCGAGTACTGGCGCACCTCCTACGACTGGCGTGCGGCGGAGGCGGAGCTCAACGAGCACCCACAGTTCATCGAGGAGATCGACGGTGCGCCCGTGCACTTCCTGCATGTGCGCTCCCCCGAGCCTGACGCGACGCCGCTGCTCCTCACGCACGGCTGGCCCGGTTCGGTGGCCGAGTTCCTGGACGTGATCGGTCCGCTGTCCGACCCGCGTGCCCACGGCGGCGACCCTGCCGACGCGTTCCACGTGGTCATCCCGTCCATCCCGGGTTACGGCTTCTCCAATCCGCTGCCGCAGGCCGGCTGGGACACCACCCGGATCGCCCGGGCCTGGGCCGAGCTCATGCGCCGCCTCGGCTACGACGAGTACATCGCGCAGGGCGGCGACGCCGGGGCGGTGATCTCGCTGGAACTGGGCCGCGTCGACGCCGAGCACGTGATCGGCGTACACGTGAACATGCTGATGACGTTCCCGTCGGGCGACCCCGCCGAGTTCGAGGGCCTGAGCGAGCAGGACCAGGCGCGCCTGGGCAAGCTGGCCCGGTTCGACGCCGAGCTGTCCGGCTACATGAAGGTCCAGCAGACCCGCCCGCAGACGCTGGCGTACGGGCTCACCGACTCGCCGGTCGGCCAACTCGCCTGGATCGCCGAGAAGTTCCTGGACTGGACGGGCGCGCAGGCCGTGCCGGAGGAGGCGGTCGACCGCGACCGGCTGCTGACCATCGTGTCGATCTACTGGCTGACGGCCACCGCCGGTTCGTCCGCCCAGTTCTACTACGAGGGCGCCGCCGGCGTGCGGGCCGCCGCGAGCGGGGCCGTTCCGCCGCCGCCGACCGTTCCGGTGGGAGTCGCCGTGTTCCCGGACGACATCTTCGTCCCGATCCGCCGCTTCGCCGACCGCGACATCCCGACCATCACCCACTGGACCGAGTTCGAGCAGGGCGGCCACTTCGCGGCGCTGGAGCAGCCCGCAGCGCTGACCGGGGACGTCCGGGCCTTCGCCCGCTCCCTGCGCCCCGTCCACGTCGCCGCCTGACCGTTATGAGAGAGATGAGGCAAGCATGACCGCCAAGACCGTGATCGACGTCTGGGTGGCCGACCTGACGTTCCCCGGCTACATGGACCGTCTGCACCGGCTGGGGGCCGAGTTCGAGAAGGCTCATCCCGAGTACCGGATCAACATCGAGGGCCGCGACTTCCGTACACTCTCGCAGCAGATCGCCCGGGCCGCCGATGAGGGTCGGCCGCCGGCGGTGGCCGAGTACTACTTCGCGGTCACCCAGGCCGCCCGTGACTCGCGCACCCGCGACGGCGAGCCGCTGTTCACGTCGGTTGAGAAGGCCGTGGCCGGGCGCACCGAGATCCTCGGCGAGCCGGTCGTCATCGACGACCTGATCCCGGCCGTCCGCGAGTACTACTCCCACGACGGCGACCTCACCTCGATGCCGGCCGTGGTGACGGCCATGCTGATCTACGGCAACAAGACGGTCCTGGACCGGGCCGGCGTCACGGAGCTGCCGAAGACGTGGAACGGCATCGAGGCCGCGTGCGAGGCGGTCGCCGGACTCGACGGCGGGCCGTCGCACGGCGTGACCTGGTCCAACCACGGGCTGTTCTTCCAGCAGGCGCTCGCGGTGCAGGGCGGCTTGCTCTCCGACAACGACAACGGGCGTGCCGGACGGGCCACCACGGTGGACCTGTCCTCTGAGGAGATGCTCGCCTGGATCGAGTTCTGGCAACGCCTGCACACCAAGGGCCACTACCTCTACACCGGCAAGATCCCGGACTGGGAGGCCAACCTGAAGGCCTTCGCGGACCAGGAAGTGGCGCTGCGCATCACGTCCTCGAACGACCTCAACTACATGGCCCAGGCCGCGGAGAACGCGGGCTTCGAGATGACGGTCGACACCTTCCCGCACCGCGACGGCCGGCAGTACGGCGGCAACATCATCGCCGGTACGTCGCTGTGGCTGGCCAACGGCCTCGACGAGGTCACTCAGGACGGCGCGCTGGCGTTCATGCAGTTCCTGAACAACCCGCGCAACGCGGCCGACCGTCACATCGCGTCCAGCTTCGTGCCGGTGACCCGCTCCTCGTACCGTCTGCTGGAGCAGGAGGGCTGGTTCGAGGCTCACCCCTACCACCGGCTGGCGAGCAAGCAGCTCGGCTCCTATCCGCAGGGCGAGGGCGTTCCGCCGTCGCGTGGTGCGCTGTTCGGCGACTTCGCCGGCGCGCAGGACGTCATGACCCGCGCCGCGGACGACGTGCTGTTGCGCGGCGCCGTGCCCGCCGAGAGGTTCGCCGAGGCCACCGCCGAGGCCCGGCGGCTGCTGGACGCGTACGAGCAGGACCGCGTGGAGAACGGTGTCCGCTCCCCGCAGAGCCTGCGTGTGGAGTACTTCCGGGACGCCGAGGCGTACACCGGCGCCCAGCTGGAGAACGCGGTGAAGGGCACGTCGGAGTAGGTCGCAGCAGCCAGTGCGCGTAGAAGGGGCGGACCGTGCGGTCCGCCCCTTCTCCCTGTCCTGCGCGTCGTCGTGCCGGGGTGGCCGGGACTCAGGCCGCGTGGCTGTGGCCGACGAGCGCGTAGTAGTCGAAGTCGACGGCCTGCCCGTCCAGAGCCGTGCGCAGTTCGGCGAGCGCCCCGCGCAGCGCGGCGAGCACGGCGGGTACCGTGCAGTCCTGCGCCAGATCCGCGAGGCCGTGGTAGCTCTCCAGGAGCCGGTGCTCCTGCTCAGGCGTGAGCCGCGAGCTGTCGTTCGTCATGAAGTCGTGCCGCCTTCCACTTCGATCGGGGCAGGCTGCCCTCAGGGGCGAGCTCCACCTGGGGACGAATGCCGATTTCGCGCTTGAACTCCTCGGCGATGCGCCCGCACAGCGCCGATGCGGCCTCGCCGGTGATGTCGCCGGCCTCGGCCTTGACATGGATGGTGTCGAGCCCGCGCACCGTGCGGATGGACGACTGGAACTCCTTCACCTCGGTGAAGCCGCGCAGCACGTCCTCGATCATGACGGGGGTGATGGAGACGCCGCGGATCTTGCGCATGTCGTCGACCCGCCTGAGGATGCCGCCGTCGAGGAAGTCCCAGGTCCGTCCGCAGCCGCAGTCGCTGTGAGGCCGCTTGACCACGATGTCTTCGGTCCAGTGCCTGAAGAGCTGCATCCCCTCGCGGTACAGACCGGTGGTGACGCGGACGCCCTCCTCACCGTACCCGACGGGCTCCTTGGTCACTGGGTGGAGGACCTCTTCGATGACCGTCGGCTCGTTGATGTGGCAGGCCCCCCGCCGGGAGGGGCACTCGAACATGAAGACAGCACCGAACTCCGTGGTGCCCGCCGCGTTGAAGACGCGGGCGCCGAACGCCTCCTCGATGGTCCGCGTCGTGAAGTCGGAGCGCGGCTCCGCCCCCGCCAGCATGACCTTCACATTGGCATCGCGGGCGAGGTCTACGCCCATCTCGGCGGCGGTCTCGATCAGCCGCATCGCGTAACTGGGGGTGAGGCCGAGCACCTCGATCTGGTAGTCGACGAGTAGCCGGACCACGGTCTTGGAGTCGAGGCCGCCGGCCGGGATGATGGTGCACCCCATGCGTTCCAGGGCGTAGTGCATACCCCAGAAGCCGGCGAAGAGCCCGTAGCCGAAGGCGACGAGCCCCTTGTGGTGCGAGCGGACTCCGTTGGCGTACAGCGCCGTGCAGAAGGTGTCCGTGATCCACTTCCAGTCGCGTTCGGTGTCGAACGTGCGGACCGGGGGGTTGCCGCTGGTTCCGCTGGTCTGGTGGTGGCGCACGCCGTGCACCGGGTCGAGCGAGGGCCAGGTGCCGTACGGCGGCGCCGACCGCTGGGACGCGAGAAGGTCCGCCTTGTACAGCAGCGGCATCCGCTCCACGTACTCGGCCATCGAGGTGATGCCGTCGGGAATCCGCTCCGCCCACAGCGGGGAGGACCGCTTGGCGCGGTCCAGTGCACGCCGCAGCCGGCGCCACTGCCACTGTTCGAGCTCCTGGCGGGGCATGGTTTCCGCTTTGCCGTTCCAGTACTCCACTACGCCTCCATCGCACGCTAGTCCATGGCAGAGCCCATCAGGCGCGGCGCGGTCCGCGCATCTTGGTGCGTGCGCTCCCTGGCTCCTGGTCAGGCGGCCCTGGCGTCCGTGCCGGCTGCGGCGAACTCGAGGACGCCGTCGAGGAAGTTGGAGATCAGGCGCATACCGTGGTCGGTGCGGAAGCTCTCGGGGTGGAACTGGACGGACTCGATCGGCAGGGTGCGGTGCCGCAGCCCCATCACATAGCCGTCGTCCCCGGACCGCGCGGTGACCTCCAGGCAGTCCGGCACGGTCAGCTCGGGCACGATCAGCGAGTGGTAGCGGGTCGCCTGGAAGCCGGCGGGCAGCCCGTCGAACAGTCCCCGCCCGTCGTGCTCGATCGGACTGGACTTGCCATGCATCAGCCTCCGAGCCGGTACCACGCTCGCCCCGTAGGCCCGGCCGATGGCCTGGTGACCGAGACACACGCCGAACAGGGGGAGCCGCCCGGCGAACGCCCGGACGATCTCGACGTGTCCGGAGTCGTCCGGGTGTCCGGGACCGGGGCCGAGCAGGATCGCCTCGGGGCGTATCCGGTCGACATCCTCACGTCGGAGCACATTGGAGCGCACCATGATCGGGGCGGCCCCCGCGGACATCAAGTACTGGCGCAGGATGTCGACGAAACTGTCGAACGCGTCGACCACCAGGATACGGGGCCGCGCGGCGGCGTGTGCGGCCGCGCCGACGGGGAACGTGCTCACAGCAACTCCTTTCCGGTGACCGCCCAGTGAGTGGCGCTCATCTTGGCCAGGGTCTCGCGCCATTCGCTCGCCGGGTCGGAATCGGCGACGATCCCCGCGCTGGCGCGGGTACGGTAGGTGCCGTCGTGGTGGAAGAGGGTGCGGATACACAGGGCGAGGTTGGTGTATCCGCCCACGTCGATCAGGCCGAGCGCACCGGCGTACAGGCCGCGGCGACTCCGCTCGATGGACTCGATGATCTCCATGGCCCGGATCTTGGGGGTGCCGGTCATCGTCCCTGCGGGGAACAGGGCGGCGATGGCATCGAAGGCGTCCTTGTCCGGCTCCGCCTGCCCGACAACGGTCGACACGAGGTGCAGGACGTGCGAGTACCGCTCGACCACGAACTCGTCCGGCACTTCCAGGGAGTTCGCGAGCGCGATCCGGCCGATGTCGTTGCGGCACAGGTCGACCAGCATGGTGTGCTCGGCGATCTCCTTGGGGTCGGACCGCAGCCGCTCGACGCCCGCCGCGTCGTCCCCGCCGGTGCGCGGCAGCGTCCCGGCGATCGGGCGCATCGTGACGGCACCCTGTTCGATCCGTACGAACAGTTCCGGGCTCGCGCCGATGACGCACTGGCCGCCGATGCTCGCCAGATACATGTAGGGGGAGGCGTTACGTCGGCGCAGCCTCTGGTAGACGTCGACCGGGTCGGCCCCGGATCGGATGGTCAGCTCGTGGCCGATCTGCACCTGGTAGATGTCACCGACCGCGATGTGCTCCAGGCACCGTTCGACGTTGCGGTGGAACACCTCGGAGCCGGTGTCGTCACTCACCCGCGCCTCGGGCACGGTGTCGGCGACGGGTTCGGGGTGGGTGCGCTCGGCGTGGGCCAGCAGGGAGGCGATCTCGTCCGGGCTGACGGCCGGCCATGCCTCGGACTCGTGGAGCAGCAGTTCGGTCCGCTCGCTCGTGAGGTCCCGGACCACGCAGCCCTGGTGGAGGACGAGCTGAACGTCCGGCAGGTCCGGGCGCTGCTCGATGAGGTACGGCAGTTCCTCCACGTAACGGACGGTGTCGTAGCCGAAGTAGCCGAGGAAACCGAACCGGAACCGGGTGGCCGAACCCTCCGCGTCGAACAGTGACTGCGCAGCACGCAGCAGCGGCCACAGGTCGGCGAAGGTCCGCAGCCGTAGCGCGCCGTCGGCGTCCTCGGCGAGCAATGGCCGGATCCGCTCCAGGAGCAGACCGCGCAGCGCGGGCACGCCCTCGACGTGTACGGCGCCGTCGGTGACCGAGACCGACAGCAGGGCGCCGAACCCCACGAACTGGTACCTCCGGTCTCGGATCGGGCCTGCCGCGGATTCGAGGAGATAGACCTCGTCGGCTCCGAAGCGCCCGGCCAGAGCGCGGTAGGCGGGCAGCATCGGCACCTGCGGCAGTGTGTGCGTCCGGGTGGTCACCCGGAGCTCCGCCGGTGCCGGGCGCTGGTCAGTCATCGCTTGGCCCTTCGGACTCAGGTGGTGATCGCGTAGCGGTGCGCTACCTGCCGGGCGGCTTCGGACGCACCGTCGGGCGCCGACCTGCGGTCAAGCACGCGGGCCGCCTTCCAGCTGACGAACGAGCCGGTGTGGGTCACCGGGTCGAGGTCGGTGTCGATGACGACGCGGACGGTCACGCCGGTGAGCCGGCGCAGTCGGCCGGCGACGGCCTCGCCGGTGGCGTCCGGGTCGGCGGCGCCGGACAGCAGGTCCATGCGTACGATGATCTCGTCGCCACCGTCGGGCGCATGGTCGACGACGACCTGGTAGCCCAGGCAGCCGCGTACGTCCTGGAGAACCGCGGACTCCAGCTCCGCCGGGTACAGCAGGGCCCGGCCGAGTGGGATGCGGTCGGCGACGCGGCCGATGACCTCGACGACCGGTCCGGGCAGCGGCGCGCCGGGCGGTGCGGGGGTGATGCGCACCAGATCGCCGGTGCGGTACCGGATCAGCGGCTTGATGCCGTCGACAAGCATGGTCAGCGCCAGTTCGCCCTCACCACTGTCGCCGAGGACCGCTCCGGTGTCCGGGTCGATCACCTCCACCAGGTAGTTGGGCACTGACAGGTGCAGCTTTCCGCTGTCGGCCCCCGTGGCGATGCACAGCGCCTCCTGGGAGCCGTACAGCGCGGGCCGGACGACGGCGTGCGGCCACACGGTCGAGACGTTGGCGGTGAACTGCGGGGTGCAGATCTCGCCGAGCACGAGGAAGAGCTTCACCGGCAGGCGCTCGAGGTCGTAGCCGTAGTGCAGCGCGGCCTTGGCCAGACTCAGGCACAGGGCGGGCGCGCACACGATGACTTCGACGCCGAGCTCCTCGATCAGGCGCAGCGCCTTGCGGAAGCCCACCCGCGGCGACTCCGGCCAGATCTTGACGTGGCAGGCGCCCAGCGAACCCGCGACGGCGGTGAACACATCGCCGAACGCATACAGTTCGGACGGTCCCATGAGTCCGACGACCGGCGTGCGGTCCCCGAAGTGGGCCTTGAACAGCCGCCGCCAGGACTCCTCGACGGCGGCGTTGGACGTGGCGATGTCCTTGGCCCCGCGCGGGCACGGGGTGGCGACGCCCGTGGTCCCGTTGGTCTCGTAGTAGATGCTCGCGTCGGCGATCGGCCCCGACAGGACGTCGTACATCTCGCGGCGCAGATCGTCCTTGGTGGTGAAGGGCAACGACGACAAGGTCTCGGGGGTGATGCGCTCGGTGTCCACGCCTGCCAGGTGGCGCCGGTAGAACGGCGAGCGCTCGGTGACACGGCGCAGCACGCCCGTCAGCCGCTCGCCGCGCCAGCGCGCCAGCTCCGCGTCGGTCAGGGAGGAGTCGTAGAAGGCGCGGCTGACCTTCTCGTACGCGCCGAGGAAATCGTCCGGGTCCTCGCCGCGGCGGGCGGGGACCACCTTCGGTGCCGTGGTCACGCCGCCGCCTGGAGTTCGTTCAGAGCGAGCCCGACCCGCTCGTTGGCCTCGCGGGAGGACAACAGGTCGTCGCGGCCGGTCAGCCGGCGGTGCTCATCCAGCAGTTCGATCATATCGATCATGCGCTCGACGAGGCGGGAGACGTTCTTGAGGCCCTCCTCGTCCTTGAGCGCGTCGCCCCGGTGCAGCGCGTGGACCGTCGCGGGGAATCCGCTGCCCACCACGATCATCCGGTTGAGCAGGGCGTTGACGGTCAGCTGAGCCCACACCTCGCCGGCGCTGTAGCGGCGGGCGACCGAGATGACGCCCGCGACCTTGTTGCTCAGCGGCCGGTCGAAGCGCAGATAGCCGACCCCGGCGCGCTCGATGAACGTCTGCATGAGACTCGCCGTGCCGAATCCATGGACCGGTGCGGCGAAGACGATCCCGTCCGCGTCGATCATCTTCTGCACCACGCCGGGCACCCCGTCGGCCACCTCGCACGCGATCGGGCGGTCGTTGCAGTCGCCGCACGGGCCGCAGCGCTCCATCCGGATGTCGCGCAGATCGACGATCTCGAAGTCGACGCCGCGCTCCGCGGCGGTCTCGGCGGCGTGCCGCAGGACATCGGAGGTGTTGCCGTCCCGCTCCGAGCCGTTGATCGCAAGGATCTTCAGTGATGCTGACACGAGATGTCCCCTTTCGAAGGATTCAGCTGCGGCCAGCGGTGTCCGCCGATGTGCCGCCGGTGCTTGCCGAGCCGGATGAGCGCGTCGAACGTGGGCAGGCCGCACATCCTCGCGCCTGAGCCCGTCGACTTCCCGAAATCGTCGGGTCACTGAGTCTTTGGATGCATCTCCGTAAGTGCTGGCCCCGGAGGTGTGGTGGAGGCCGGCGTCCCCTCACCGCCCCGCCAGGACTGCGCACCCTCGAAGATGCGCGCACGGCACTGCTCTGCCAGCCTGGGCCCGAAGCCATCGCCCACAGGAGTAGAGGGAGACCCAGTGGCGAAGCCCGAGACCACCGCCGAGTACGTGGCCGCTCTCACCGGGGGCCCACTGGGATCGGATCTCGGTGAGCTCACCGTCACGCGGGTTTTCAACGCTCCGCGGGAGATGGTGTTCAGAGCCTTCATAGAACCGGAACAGTTCGTGAGGTTCTGGAGCCCCGCCGGCACGACGGTCACGCCCTCCAGCGTCACGATCGAGCCCTGGGCCGGCGGGCGGTTCGAGAGCACGACGGTGGCGGACGCGGATGCCACCGAGTACCCGATGAAATACGTCTTCCTCGCGGTGGTGGAGCCGGAGCTGCTCTCCTACACGGACTCCGTCTCGGGCATCGACTCCAGCATGGTCTTCACCGACCTCGGCGACGGCAGGACCCGGACCTCGCTCTTCCACAGCAGGCGCCGATCGTCGCTGGACCAGTAAGACCGAGCCTGTCCCCGCTCAGTGACCGAGCGCCGGGTCCGAGCAGCCGTCGCTTGCTCGGATCCGGCGCTCGGTCATGGTGGGGGCCGTCGGACGGTTCAAGCCGAAAAGGTTCCCGCCGCCCCTGTGTTCCCCTCGATTCCGCACGCCAGGAGATGCGGCGCGACACGGCCGAAACGAAGCTGGTGCGGCCGATTGAATACAGGAGGAGTCGCTATGACGGCGCTCGGGACCGGGCCCACTGTGAGAACCCGCGACAAGAGACGTGTCGCCAACCTCGACGGAGTCCGCGGGCTCTGCGCGATGGTGGTTGTCATCACCCATGTCGCCTTCAGCACCGGAGTGGTCCTCGGCTCCGAATCCGGACCGCCTCAACAGGGCATCTGGTCCATCCTGGCGGTCGGTATGGAGGTGGGTCTGGGGCCCTTCTTCATCATGTCCGGCCTGTTCCTCTACAAGCCTTTCGCCCGCAGGACGCTCCTCGGCTCCCCGAAACCCGAACTGGGGCCGTTCTTCCTGCGGCGCTTCCTGCGCCTCATACCCGGCTACTGGCTGCTGACCGCGTTCTGTCTGCTGGTCCTCAACTTCTCCAGCATCACGTCGGTCTGGTACGTGCTGCGTCCGATCCTGCTGATGCAGGACTACGACTACGCCTGGTACGCGGGCATGGACCCGACCTGGACCATCCCCACCGAGGCGCAGTTCTACCTCGTGCTGCCGCTGCTGGCCGCGCTGATGCACTGGCTGGCCAGGAGTGTCGACGACCCGGCGCGGAAGGCGCGCCGGATGGTGATCCCGCTCGGCGTCATGGTCGTCGCCGGGTTCGCGTTCGCCGGCTACATGCACATGAAGCACCTGGGTCCGTGGCCGCCGGAGTTCTGGTGGCCCTTCAGCCGCCTCGGCCTGTTCGGCGTCGGCATGTGGTTGGCCATCCTGTCGGTCCGCGCGGAGCAGGAGCCGAACAAGGTCCCCGCGCTGTACCGTGCGGCCGCCAAGCGGCCGAACCTGTTCTGGCTCGGCGCGCTGATCGCCTACCTCGTCGCCTGCGCCGCGCCGCTGGGTCACGCGGGCACCTGGGACTACGGGACTCCGCAGTTCGCGATGATCCAGCACGTGGCCTTCCTCGCCTTCGCCTTCCTGCTGATGGTCCCGCTGGTCGCGGCGAAGGCGCAGTCGCGGCTGATGGACGCGGTGCTGGCCAACCGCCCGACGCGCTTCCTCGGCCGCATCTCGTACGGCATCTACCTGTGGCACTTCGTCGTGATGTACCTCTGGTTCCAGAGCGGCAGCATCTTCGGCGCTCCCCCGGTACCGGCGGGCATGCTGATCGGCAAGGTCGGCTTCTGGGAGATGCTGGCGGTCGTGGTGGCCGGAACCCTCGTCATCGCGACGGTGAGCTACCACGTCTTCGAGCGTCCGCTGATGAACTTCGGCGAGCGGGTGATCAAGCGACGGCAGGAAGCCCGCGCCGCCGTGAACGCCGCGGTCACCGCGCAGGCGGTCGAGAAGAAGGACGAGCGCCAGCCGGCGTCGGTCTGACCCTCCATCACACCGCGTGAGCGGCGTGAGGCCCCCGGTGGCCGGGGGCCTCACGTCTGCCGCATCCGCGTCCGCGTCCGCCGCACGTACGGCAGTACGCCGCTCTCTGCGGGAGAGCGGCGTACTGCCGTACGGACGTGCGCGGCACGGGGCTATCCGAGCGAGACCGGAAGCTGATCGTGGCCGGGGACGACGAGCCGGTCGCGGTACGTGGCACTGCCGACCGTGGCGATGTGCGGGAAACGGCGGAGCAGCCTGGGGAGGGCGATCTGTGCCTCCACCCGGGCGAGTGGCGCTCCGAGGCAGAAGTGGGCTCCGGCACCGAAGCTCAAGGGCTGGATGTCCGGCCGGTCCGGGTCGAAGCGGTGCGGCTCGGGGAAGCGGTCCGGATCCCTGTTGCCGGCGGCCAGCAGGACGAGCACCTTGGTCCCGGCGGGCACGGTGGTACCCAGCACATCCACATCGGTCTCGGCGAAGCGGCTGGTGGCGTGCACCGGCGCGGCGATGCGCAGGGTCTCTTCCACATAGCCGGTGGCGAAGCCCGGCTCCGTACGCAGCCGGGCCGCGAATCCAGGGTGTTCGAAGGCCAAGTGAAGGCCGTGGCCGAGCAGGTGGGTCGTCGTGTCGAACCCGGCTGCCAGCAGCAGCACCAGGTTGCCGACCAGCTCGTCGCGGGTGAAGCGGTCTCCGGCGGCGTCGTGGGCCTCGACCAGTGCGCTGATCAAGTCGTCCGCCGGGTGACGGCGCCGCTCGTCGACCAGCCGACCGAAATAGGCGGCGAGCTCGTCCATGGCCCGGTCCGCGGCGTCGAGCCGGGACACCCTGCTGATGCCCTCCAGGGCGACGGTCACGTCCTCCACCGCGGCGCGGAACCAGATCTGGTCGTCGTCGGCCACCCCGAGCATCTCGCCGATCACCGCGACGGGGAGCCGGTAGGCGAACTCGGCCATGAAGTCGACCGGCGAGCCGTCCCCGCCGAGCTCCGCCACGCGGTCGAGGAGCCGGTCGGTCATCTGCACGATCGCGGGTTCGAGCGCCGCCACCCGACGAGGGGTGAACGCACCGCTCATCAGGCGCCGCATCCGGGAGTGGTCCGGCGGATTGGTGTAGAGCACGGAGTCGGTGAAACCGCGCAGCGAGGAGTGCGAGCGCCAGTCCGGATAGAGCCGGTCGTGGCTCTTCGCGTCCTGGACCAGCAGCCGGGGCTCCCGCAGGATGCGCGAACACTCCGCGTGGCCGACGGCAGCCATCAGGCCCGGCTTGATCCGCACCAGGTTTCCGTGCGCCCGGATGGCGTCGTAGTAGGCGTAGGGATCCCGGCGCCCTTCGGGGGCCGTCAGCGCCGCCATGGCCTCACGCGGCTCCATCATCACGGACAGGGTCATCGGTATCTCCTCAGTACGTACATGAGGGCCCGACACACACGGAGATCGCTCCCCGGCATCGTGCGGCCCGAGGGGGGCGCAGGGGTGCACCGCCGCCGCTCTACCGCGCGGTCAGCTCGACGATCGACAGGATGCCCGCGGGGTGTACCGCGTCCACGCTGAGCCCGGCGTCCTCCGCGAGTGCGGTGAGTTCGGCGACCCCGCGTTCCTTGCCGCCGTAGTAGGCGAGCATCCGCAGGTCCATGACGGTGCCCGGCGACTCGCCGTCGGCGCCGATGCGCTCCACGATGAGGACCTTGCCGTCGGCTCCCGCCGCTTCCGCACAGCGCCGCAGGATGGCACGTGCGTCTCGGTCGTTCCAGTCGTGGATGACCGACGAGAGCAGGTAGCCGCCGGCGCCCGGCGGCAGCTGCTCGAAGAAGCTGCCGGGTACGACGTCGCCGCGGCCGGCGAGGCCCGCTTCCGCCAGTGCCTTGCGCGCCGCCTCTGCGGTGTCCGGCAGGTCGAACACCGTACCGCTCAGCCCCGGGTACGCGCTCAGCAGCGCGATCAGCAGCGAACCGTTGCCGCCGCCGACGTCGATGAGGTGTCCCAGCGATCCCCAGTCGTAACCGGAGACGATGTCGGCTCCGCGGGCCGCGATCAGGTCGGCGCCCATCCGCGAGTCGAAGGAGGCGGCGCGCGCGGGATCCTCGGCCAGGTCCTCCCAGAACGTGTGGCCGAACTGGCGCGGGAAGGCGGCCTCATCGGTGCGGACGCTGTGCAGCAGCTGCGCGAAGGATAGTTCGGCTCGGCCGACCGCGCCCTCGATGTCCAGCATGGCGTGCAGGCCGGCGGGGTGGTCCGTACGGAGCGGTTCGCCGAGGGCGGTCAGCGCGTAGCGGCCGGAGTCGTCCCGGCGCAGCACTCCCTTGGCGGTGAGATGCCGCAGCACCCGGTCGAGGGCGCCGCCATCGGCGCCCGTCGGCTCGGCCAGTTCCCGCGCGGTTCTCGGTTCGTCCGCGATGTGGTCGGCGATCCGGAGGGTTGCCGCCACGCGGATGGCCATCGGCGTCGCCAGGTGTGCCATCGCCCAGAGCCTCGCGTCTGCCTCGTCCTTGCCCGCCAACACGTCTCCCTCGGCCATAGTGCACCGCAGTGCACCGACTTGATCACGCCTGTCGGCCATCGAATCGTCACGCCCGAACCGACCGCGCCGCATCTTCCAGAGTGCGGAGGGCCGGCGTTCGCCCGGGGCGCCTCAACGGCGCCTGCCAATGTGCTCTTGACGCCCCATCACCATGGACCCATAATCAACCGATCCGTTAATCAATCAACAGGTTGAACATAAAGTGGAGGACGGCAATCGTGACGACTGGCGAGGCGACAAAGGCCGGGCGCCGGGAGTGGCTAGGGCTTGCTGTGCTCGCTCTGCCCACCTTCCTGGTGTCCTTCGACGTTTTCGTACTGCTGCTCGCGCTGCCCCAGCTGACCGCTGATCTCGGCGCCGACAGCAACCAGCAGCTGTGGATCACGGACATCTACGGCTTCCTCCTGGCCGGGTTCCTGCTCACCATGGGCACCCTCGGCGACCGCATAGGCCGCCGGAAGCTGCTGCTCATCGGCGCGACCGTGTTCGGCATCGCCTCGGTGACCGCGGCGTTCTCCACCAGCCCGGAGATGCTCATCGCGGCCCGCGCCCTGCTCGGTATCGCCGGCGCCACCCTGGCTCCGTCGACCCTGGCCCTGATCACCAACATGTTCCGCGACAACAAGCAGCGTGCCGGCGCCATCGGCATCTGGGGCGGCATGTTCACCCTCGGCGCCATCATCGGCCCGGTCCTCGGTGGTGTGATGCTGCAGCAGTTCTGGTGGGGCTCGGTGTTCCTCCTGGGCGTGCCGGCCATGGTGCTGCTCCTGGCGGTCGGCCCCGCCGTGCTGCCCGAGTACCGCGACACCCACGCCGGGCGCATCGACGTTCCCAGCATCGTCCTCTCGCTGGCCACCGTCCTGCCGGTCATCTACGGCATCAAGGAGCTGGCCCGCCACGGCTGGGAGCCGGTGCCGCTCGTCTGCGTCCTGGCCGGCCTGGCCTTCGGTGTGCTCTTCCTGCGCCGTCAACGACGGCTGAGCGACCCGCTGCTGGACCTCACGCTGTTCTCCAACAAGTCCTTCAGCACCGCGCTGGGCAGCCAGCTGACGTACAGCCTGGTGGGCGGTGCGACCATGCTGTTCGCGGCGCAGTACTTCCAGCTGGTCGGCGGTCTGTCGACATTGCAGTCGGGTCTGGCGATGCTGCCCGGCATGGCGAGCGCCACCGTGGCCTTCGCCATCACTCCGGTCATCGCGGCCAAGATCCGGCCCGCCTACCTGATCTCCGGCGGCATGATCGGCGCGGCCATCTGCATGGTGGTCTTCACCCAGGCGGACAGCACCGCGACCCTGATCGTCGGCTTCGCCGTGATGTCCTTCTGCGGTACGCCGCTGGTGGCGCTGGGCACCAACCTGGTCATCGGCAACGCCCCGATGGAGAAGGCCGGTTCGGCCGGCTCGCTGGCCCAGATGAGCAACGAGTGCGGCTCCGCCCTGGGCATCGCCACCATCGGCACCATCGGCGCCGCCGTGTACCGCAGCGAGATCCACGACGCCATCCCGGCCGGTGTCCCCGCGGAGGCCGCCGAGGCGGCCCGCGACAGCTTGGGCGGCGCGGTCGCCGCCGCGGGCAGCACGCCGGAGGGGCTCGCGGTCCTGGCCCCGGCCCATGAGGCGTTCACCAGCTCGCTGCACGTCGTGACCGGCATCGGCGCCGTCCTGCTGGCGGGCGTCGCCATCCTGGTCGCGACAATGCTCAAGCACGTGCCCCCGGTCGGCCAGGAGACGCCCGGCGGGGCACCGGAGGCGGCTCCCGAGGCCTCCGAGGCCGAACAGGCGCCCGCCAAGGAAGCGGTCGGGGTCTGACCCCGGCCCCACGTGCGGAAACCGGCGAAGCCGTCCTGGAGGGATTCAGGACGGCTTCGCCGTTGTGAGGTCCGTCCGCCGTCCGCTGTGGACAGGGCCGACGGATCCGGTCCGCCGCCGGGCACCCCCGCAGCAGACCGGAGGGCACCCGGTCACCGGCCGACGGCGAGCACCTTGTGCAGCGTGTCGGCGAACTCGGCGCTGTGCGTCAAGAAGCCCTGGTGGTCACCGGGGAAGTCCACGACGTCTACTGCGAGGCGCTCCGCCAGCGTCACGCCCGCCTGATGGATCGGACTCCCGTGGGAGGCCTCCCCGACCGCACAGACGATCCGGGTCGGCGCGGCCTTCAGCGCCTCGGCGTCCGGCACGTAGGAACTGAACGGCAGCATGACGTGGCCGATGAAGAATTCGGCGTTCGCCGCCATGCGGCCCATCATCTCCATCACCTCCGGCGGCATGAGGGTCATGTCCGGGCCGACGGCCTCCTGCTGCGCCGATTCGCCCGGCTGCCCGCCCTCTCCGCCGTCGACGCCGGCAATGAACTTCTGCATTGCGGGGCCGACACCGTCCGTCCGGTAGGTGTCGTACACACTCTGGAAGTGGCTGCGCCAGCGCTCGCCGTCGGGCAGCAATTCCATCACCGGGGGCTCGTGCGCCACCAACGTATGCACCTGCTCGGGGTGGCGGGCGACGAGGTCGAGCGCCACCAGCGCGCCCCCGCTGGTGCCGAGCACATACGCGGGCCCGTCCCCGAGAGCGGCCAGCAGGCGGTGTGCGTCGTCGCTGTACCGCTCTATCCGCTGCTCGGCGGACGGGTCGTCAAGGCTGCTGCGCGAGTTCCCTCGCGGGTCGTACCGCACGACGGTGTAGTGCTCGGAGAGAGCTCCGGCAATCCCCGCGTAGATTGCGGCGTCGGTCGGCCCGCCGCAGATCATCAGCAGTACGGGGCCCTGTCCGCCGACCTCGTAGTGGAGCGTCGCGCCCGGAACCTTCAGACTTTCCACGTTCGTTGAATGCATCGAACCATCCTTTCGGGGTTTCGGCCGGCTGGGCGGCCTGGAATGGCCAGGCTATAAGGTGCCTGAGGACCCGGCCGCTTGGAAATGACTAAGTGTCCGGGAATACAGGGAGCTTCACCCGCCTCCCGCCCATCGGGTGGACGCCCCGGACTGGCGTGCCGTCAGGAAGCGGCTCCGGGCCGCTCGGCACCCGGGTCCCGCCCCTTGACGTACGCATGGCCCCGGGCGCATAATCAACCAACAGGTTAATCAATCATTGGGTTGAATGTGAGATGACGGGTGACGAACTCAGCAACACCTTCTCAGCGCTAGCCGATCCGACACGGCGGGCGATCCTTGTGCGCCTCGCCGCCGGGGAGGCAACGGTCAACGAGCTCGCCGAGCCGTTCGCCATCAGCCTTCAGGCGGTCTCCAAGCACCTCAAAGTGCTCGAACGAGCCGGGCTGATCACCCGTGGCCGCGACGCACAGTGGCGGCCCTGCCGCCTTGAGAAGGCACCGCTGGACAACGCCGCGGAATGGATCGAGCAGCAGACGAAGGTCTGGAACTCCAGGCTCGACCGCCTTGACCAGCACCTGCAGGACACCCAACGAAAGCAGAGAGAGGCACAGGCATGACCTTCCCGAGCACGGCCGACACCGACCTCGGAGAGCTCACCATCACCCGCGTCTTCGACGCGCCCCGTGAGCGGGTCTTCAAGGCGTTCACCGACCCCGACCAGCTCTCCCGTTTCTGGAGCCCGGTCGGCACCTCGCTCCCCGTGGACAAGATCAAGGTCGATGCCCGTCCGGGCGGTGTCTTCGAGACGGTCATGGTGGCCGACGCCGACGGCACCGAGTACCCGATGAGCGCGGTCTACCTCGACGTGGTCGAGCCGGAGAAGATCGCCTTCACCGTGACCGGCGCAGGCCTGGTCTCGACCATGACCTTCTCCGACCTCGACGGCAAGACCGAGCTGGTCCTGCACCAGACCAACGTCGCCGCGATGTTCCGCAGCCCCGAGGCGGTCGCCGGCCTCAACAGCAGCTTCGACCGCCTGGTCGAGCTCCTGGCGTCGCAGGCCTCCTGACCTGCGGGCGCATCAGCGCTGAGCCCCTGGCATCCGCCAGGGGCTCAGCGCTGTCCCGGAACCGCCCACGGCGTCAATCGGCCACGATGACCACCTTGCCGAAGTGGCTGCCGGACGCGAGGTACCGGTAGGCGGCAGGGGCGTCGGAGAACGGGAACGCGCGGTCGATGACCGGCCGGACGCGGTGCAGCGCGATGGTGCGGGCCATCGCCTCGAAGGTCTCCCGGCTGCCCACCTGCATTCCCTGGACCGTCACCGCCTTACGCAGCAGCGGGACGGGGTCGATGCCCGGGCCCTGACTCAGTACGCCGATCACGCTCAGCCGCCCGCCCGTCCGCACGGCCCTGATCGACTGCGGCAGCGTGCCCGCGCCGCCGACCTCGATGACGTGGTCGACACCGCCGCCGGTCAGCTCGTGGACGTGTCTGCCCCACTCCGGCGTACGGGAGTAGTTGACGCCGGCCCCCGCGCCCATCGCCCGAAACCGCTCGAGTTTGGCGTCGCTGCTCGATGTGACGATCACCTCGGCGCCCGCCAGCACGGCGAACTGCAACGCGAACACCGAGACGCCCCCGCTGCCCAGCGTCAGCACGGACTGGCCGGGGACGAGCCCGCCGTGCACCATCAGGGCGTGCCAAGCGGTGACCGCCGCGCACGGAAGCGTGGCGGCCTCGGCGAAGTCGAGGTGCGGTGGCGCGGCGACAAGGGCCTCCTGGTCGAACACCACGTACTCGGCGAGCACACCGTCGACCGGGCCGCCGAGCGCGACGGCCGTCCTGGCCGCATCGGCCGGCCCGGAGATCCACTCCGGCATGAAGACACCCATGACGCGGTCGCCCGGCCTCCAGCGGGTCACCTCCGCACCGGTCCCCACCACTTCCCCCGCCCCGTCGGAAAGCGGCACCAGGTCCGGCTTCATCCCGCGCCCGTACCGGTCGTCGGCGATGAGCAGGTCCCGGTAGTTCAACGACCAGGCCCGCATCCGGACGAGAACTCCCCCGGGCCCGGGCACAGGCATCTCGCGCTCGTCCAGCCGCAGCGCGTCCACGCCGGAAAGAGCGAGCAGGTGGTAGTACTTCACATCGCCCTCGACTCGGATGAATGGATCTTCCTCACCACATCGTCACACCGGGCCTCTTCGCGACACATCTCGTGGCGTGCTGTCCGCCCGCTTCGAGCCGGCCGCCGCCGGCGTACGGCCGGGGGCGTGGCAGCCGCGCCACCCGGACGGCAGCGGGTTCACCGGCATGGACTTCGACCCCGCCCCGGCCGAGACGGCGGACCTCGTCCCGCGGCACGAGTACTCCAGCGCCTCCCCCGACACCCGCTTGCGCCGGTTGTGCACGGTGATGCGGCGCCGCGCGGCGGACCAGCACGAGGCCTTCCTCGCACGGCAATCCAGGAGATGCAGCGCCTGATCGGCCTGTGTGACCGTTCGGTGGGATCCGGTCGTGCGCCCGCACGGGCAGTCACGGTCACCCCGCACTGATTGGACAACACGATGGTCTCCGCATCGATTCAGGAGCGCTTCGCATCCCAGGTACGCCGCACGCCGGACGCCGTGGCGGTGTCGGGGGACGGCGTCCGGCTGACCTACCGGGAGCTGGACGAACGGGCCAACCGGATCGCCCACCGGCTGCTGGGCCTCGGGGTGCGTCCCGAGGAGCCCGTGGCGGTGCTGATGGAACGCTCGGTGGAGCTGGTGGCGGCCGTCCTCGGCGTCGTGAAGGCCGGGGCCTGCTACCTGCCGCTGCACGACTCCTACCCCCTGGAGCGGATGCGGCGGATCGTCCACCGCGCCGGCCCCGCCGCGGTCCTGACCGACCACGTGATGCGCGGGCGCGCCCGCGCCCTGGGCCTCACGGTCGTCGAGTCCGCCACCGACCCGCAGACCGCCGCCCTGCCGGCCACCGATCCGGGCGTCGTGACCGGCCCCGACCAGGCGGTCTACGTCATCCACACCTCCGGCTCGACCGGCGAGCCCAAGGGCGTCACGGTCACCCACCGCGGTGTGCTGGGCCTCGCGGCGGACTCCCTCTGGGACGGCGGCGCGCACGACCGGGTGCTGATGGTGGCTCCGTACGCCTTCGGCGTCTCCACCTACGAACTGTGGGTACCGCTGCTGCGCGGCGGCCACGTCGTCGTCGCGCCCCCCGGCGACCTCGACCTGCGCACCCTGCGCCGGCTCATCGAGGAGGAGGCCGTCACCGGACTGCACCTGACGGCCGGTCTCTTCCGGGTCCTCGCCGAGGAGGCCCCGGAGAGCTTCGCCGGGGTGCGGGAGGTGCTCACCGGCGGCGACGTCATCGCCCCGGCCGCGGTGCGCCGGGTCCTCGAGGCCTGCCCCGACACGGTGGTGCGCGCCATGTACGGCGCGACCGAGGTCTCGTCGTTCGCCCTGCACGCCCCGCTGACGGCGGCCGACCGCCTCGACGGCGCCGTCCCCGTCGGCGGGCCGTTGGACGGCGTGCTGGTGCGGCTGCTCGACCGGGACCTGAACCCGGTCGCCGACGGCGAGGTGGGCGAGCTGTACCTCGCGGGCGGCCGGCTGGCGAGCGGCTACTTCGCCAGTCCCGAGCTGACCGCCGAGCGGTTCGTCGAGGACCCCTTCGGAGCCCCCGGGACCCGGATGTACCGCACCGGGGACCTGATGCGCCGCGGTGCGCGGGGGCTGCTGGAGTTCGCCGGCCGGGCCGGCGACCAGGTGAAGATCCGGGGCTACCGGGTCGAGCCCGCCGAGGTGGAGCACGTGCTGGCACGCCAGCCCGGCGTGGTGCACGCGGCCGTCGTCGTGCAGGAGCCGCAGCCCGGTGAGGGCCGCCTCGTCGCCTACGTCGTGCCCCGCACCCCCGGTACCGACCTCGCCGCGCTGCGCGCGGCCGTGGCACAGGTGCTGCCGGACTACATGGTGCCGGCCGCCTTCGCGGAGCTCGACGCGCTGCCGCTCACCCCCAACGGGAAGCTCGACCGCGCCGCCCTCCCGGCCCCGGCCCCGGCCTCCGCCGCGGATTCGGCCGCACACACGCCGCCGCGCGACCGGGACGAGACCGTGCTGTGCACCCTGGTGGCGCGCGTCCTGGGCGTGGCCGCCGTGAACACCGACGACAACTTCTTCGATCTGGGCGGACAGTCCCTCCAGGCCATGCGGCTGGCGAGCCGCATCGAGGCCGAACTGGGGGCGGAAGTGTCCGTCGTGGACGTCCTGAACCACCCCACCGTGACCGAACTCGCCGAACGCGTAAGGGAACTGACCCGGCCGACCCGCTCCGCCGCGGCCTGAACCACGCCAGAAAGGACTGCTCCCCATGAGCACCACCGCCGCGCCCACCCGGGCGAACGGTACCGAGCAGCGCATCCCGCTCTCGTACAACCAGGAGTTCCTGCGCGCCTTCGACAAGGGCGAGATCGACGGGGCGTTCGGCCACCGGCACACCCTCGTGTGCGGCTGGCGGGTCACCGGCGAGGTCGACACCGCCGCGCTCCAGGGGGCGCTGGACGACCTCGTCGCGCGCCACGAGGTGCTGCGCACCGCGGTGGCCGCGGACGCCGACGGGGGCTTCCAGGAGATCCACCCCGCCTGCCCCGTCGACCTGGAGGTCCGCGACCTGTCCGGCGCCGACGGGCCGCGCGAGGTCGCCGCGGAGGAGTTCCTCAACGAACTGGACTCCACCCCGTACAGCGTGCGGACGATGCCGCACCTGCGGGCCGTGCTGGGCCGCTTCGACGCGACCGACTCGGTGCTGGTCCTCGTCACCCACCACACCGCCACCGACGCCTGGTCCCTGCAGGTCCTCATGCGCGACCTCGCCGACGCCTACGCGGCCCGGGCCGCGGACGTCCGGGGCGACCTGCCCGAGGCCCGGCAGTACCGGGAGTTCGCCCGCTGGCAGCAGGAGACCGCGGGCAGCGCGCGGGTCGAGGCGCAGCGCGCCTACTGGCGCGAGCGGCTCGCCGGGGCTCAGATCACCGCCATCGCCTCGGACCGGCCGCGTCCCGAGGACGACCGCCCCAGCGCCTACGGCGTGCACCGCTTCGTCTTCGACCCGCAGCTGTCCCGGTCGGTGACCGAGTTCGCCAAGGCGAGCCGCAGCACCCCGTTCATGGTGCTGGCCGCCGCCTACAGCCTGCTGCTGCGCGAGCGCACCGGCACCACCGACGTGGTCTTCCCGACCTTCTCCTCCGGCCGCTACGACGAGCGGTTCACGGACTCGGTCGGCCCGTACTTCAACTTCGTGCCGATCCGCATCGACACCACCGGCTGCCGCACCGTCCGCGAGGTGCTGGACCAGGCCCGCGACGCCTGCATGGGCGCCTACCAGCACGAGGTGCCGTTCGCCCGGATCGCCGAGGACAGCCCGGCGCTGCTCGCCCCGTTCGCCGACGGCTTCCTCGCCGTCGTCGCCTTCGAGGTGCTCCAGTCGCCGTTCCCGCTGGAGGGGAACCCGGTCGGGGGCCTGGAGTTCGCCGAGATCCGCCGCCGGGTCCTGTCGCAGGAGGTCAGCTCGGCCATCCCGGACGGGGGGCTGTGGGCGATGGACGTGCTGCCCGGCGGCGAACTCGCGGGCAGCCTCAAGTTCGACCACAACCGCTTCGACGAGTCGACCGCCGTCGCCCTGGTGGCCCGGTTCCGCGAGCTGCTGGGCACGCTGACCGAAGCCCCCGAGACCCCGCTGACCCACGGCTGAGCCCGCCCCACGGCGCGAGAGGACCCATTCCCATGACCATCGCCCCGGCCGGCGCGTTCGCCGGCCCCACGGCCCCGCCGGAGCCCGGCCTCACCCCGGCCGACGTCATCGCCCGGGCCGAGGCCCTGGCCGCGACCCTGCCCGAGCGGCAGGCCGAGACCGAGCGGCGCGGCTTCTACGCCCAGGACACCCACGAGGCGTTCAGCCGCGCGGGCCTCTACCGCATCCTGGTGCCGCGGCGCTTCGGCGGCTACGGGTTCGGCGCCGAGACCTTCATGAAGGTCTCCATGGCGCTGGCCCGCGGCTGCCCGTCGACCGGCTGGATGTACCTGTTCGGCGCGGCGCACGCCCTGGTGGCCGCCACCCTCTTCGACGAGCGCACCCAGGCGGAGGTCTTCGCCCGGGGCGAGTTCATCTGCCCGGCCACGGTCGCCCCCGCCGGCACCGCGCAGCCGGACGGGGAGGGCGGCTGGGTGCTCGACGGCACCTGGAACTACTGCTCGGGCTCCCCCTACGCCACCCACTTCATCGGCCACACCATGGTCCCCGGCGGCGAGGGCGAGCCGCCCGCGCCGCTGATGTTCATCGCCCCGCGCGACCAGTGGGAGCGACTGGACGACTGGGGCGACCAGCTCGGTCTCAAGGGCAGCGGCTCGCACAGCATCCGCATGCGGGGCGCCCGCGTCCCCGCGCACCACACCCTCGGCGGGCACCTCAGCCAGATCGCCGTCACGGACTCCACCCCCGGCCGCGTCCTGCACGGCCCCGAGTACGGCGGCGGCCCGCTCAGCTTCATGCTGCTGGAGCTCGGCGTGCTGGCGGTCGGGATGGCCAAGGGGGCCCTGGACGCGTACGAGCAGCTGATGCTGACGCGTACGACCTCGTTCTTCCCCATCGTGTCGCGCACCGAGGACCCCGACTACCAGTTCCGCTACGGCGAGGCCACCGGCCGGATCGCGACGGCCGAGGCGGCCGTCCTGCACGCCACCCGGCAGTGGCAGGAACTGTGCCGTGAGGGTGCGGACGCCTTCACCCGCGAGACGGAGCTGAGGCTGGCCACCATCAGCCGCGAGGCGGTGCGGCTGTGCTGGGGCGCGGTGGAGGGGCAGCTGTTCCCCACCGCCGGCTCCAGCTCGGTGCGGGCCGGCGAGCGCATCGAGCGCGTGTGGCGCGACCTGTCGACCCTGCACAGCCACGCCGGCAACGGCGTCTTCCTGTCCTCCCTCGCCAACCGCGAGCTCGCCCAAGCCCACTTCGGCTCCGGCCGGTGACGGCACCGCCCGTCCCCCGGACCTCGTCCACCACAGATCGGAACCCAGCCATGGAGCAAAGCTGCCCCTTCGCGCTCGACACCACCGGGCGCGACATCCACGGCGAGGCCGCGGTCCTGCGCGCCGAGGGCCCCGCGACCCGGGTGGAGCTGCCCGGCGGGGTCCTCGCCTGGTCGCTCAACGGCCACGACGTGATCAAGAAGGTGCTCGGCGACCCCCGGGTCACCAAGAGCGCCCGCAACCACTGGCCGGCCTTCGTCAACGGCGAGGTCCCGCCGGACTGGGAGCTGATCAGCTGGGTCGCGATGGACAACATGGTCACCGCGTACGGGAAGAACCACGTACGGCTGCGCAAGCTGACCGGCAAGGCGTTCAGCCCCCGCCGCACCGAGGCGTTCCGCCCCCGCGTGGAGGAGCTCACCGACCAGCTGCTGGACGCGCTGGAGCAGGCCGGGCCGGGCGAGGTCGTCGACCTGCGCGAGCGCTTCGCCTATCCGCTGCCGGCCCGCCTGGTCGCCGACCTGATCGGCATGCCGGAGGAGGCCCGCGCCAAGACCGCCAAGGTCATCGACGCCATGGTCGACACCACCATCACCCCCGAGCAGGCGCACGCCGTGCTGGCGGGCTGGCGCGGGGCGATGGCCGACCTCATCGCCGACAAGCGGCGCGAGCCGGGCGAGGACATCACCAGCGACCTGGTCGCCGCCCGGGACGAGGACGGTTCGCGGCTGTCCGAGGACGAGCTCACCGACACGATCTTCGCGATCCTCGGGGCCGGTTCCGAGACCACGATCAACTTCTTCGACAACGCCATCACGGCGCTGCTCAGCGACCCCGCCCAGCTGGAGCTGGTCCGCTCCGGCCGGGCGACCTGGGACGACGTGATCGACGAGACGCTGCGCGTGGAGTCGCCGCTGGCGCACCTGCCGCTGCGCTACGCCGCCGAGGAGATCGAGCTCGACGGGGTGACCATCCCCAAGGGCGACCCGATCCTCGTCAACTACAGTGCCGTGGGCCGCGACCCCGGGCTGCACCCGGACGACCCGGACGTCTTCGACCTGGCCCGCGCCGACAAGGAGCACCTGTCGTTCGGGTTCGGGCCGCACTACTGCCTCGGTGTCGGTGTCGCCCGCCTGGTGGCGAAGACCGGCCTGTCGCGGCTGTTCGAGCGGTTCCCGGACCTGTCGCTCGCCGTCACCAAGGACGAGCTGGAGCCGCTGCCGACCTTCATCATGAACGGCCACCGCAGCCTCCCGGTCCGGCTGACCGCCGCGGTACCGGCCGGCGCCACCGGCTGAGGCCCGCACTCCCCGCCCGAAGGGCCGTCCCGCACCGGGGCGGCCCTTCGGGCCGTCCGCCCCCCGGACGGGGCGCGCCGGGTCTGCCGGGGCCCCGGTCCGGGACAGCGCAGAGCCCGCCGTACCGGGGGATGTACGGCGGGCTCGTCCAGGGGGTCCGCTAGGCCGCGAGGGCCGCGGACTCCCTGAACCCTCGTTGGACGCGTTCGACCAGCTCCGGGCTCATCAGCGCCGCCGGGGACTCCACCAGTCCGGCCACCCGCATGAAGGTGGCGGTGATCTCCCCGTCGACGACGGCGGCCGCGTGCAGCTGGGCCATGAAGGCGCCGCCCTGCTCCCACTCGGGGGTGCGCTCGCCCTCGACCTCGGGGTAGCCGAGGTCGGCGCCGGCGGAGAACTGCCAGGGGAACTCGATGACGTCCGAGATGTCGGCGAGGAAGGCCAGCGGGTCGACGCTCCCCTTCGCCAGGTGGTCGCGCAGGACCAGCGCCTCCAGCGCGGCGACGGTCATGCCCTGTCCGTAGACCGGGTTGAAGCTGCACGCCGCGTCGCCCACCACGAGGTAGCGGGCCGGGAAGCGGTCCAGCCGGTCGTAGCGGCGGCGCACGCTGGCCGGGTAGCGGAACACCGCGCCGTCGTCGACGGGCTCGGCGTCCTTGAGGACGTCGTGGATGTCGGTGACCGGCAGGCTGCGGGTCCACTCCAGGTAGCCGTCCAGGTCGGCGGGGGCGCTGTCGCCCAGCACGCCGGTCAGGGAGACGGCGACCAGGCCGTCCTCGATGCGCGAGAGGAACGCGCCCCGGCGGTGGCTGGGCGAGGAGACCGGGTTGATCGACAGGTCGCCGTCCAGCACCGAGTCGTCGCGCAGCCGGAACTTGCGGGTGGTGTACGTCAGGTCGACCTTGATGCGCTCCTCGGCGGGACGCTCGTAGCCGAACTCCTCCAGCCACACCGGGGTCCGCGAGCCGCGGCCGGTGGCGTCGACGACGAGGTCGGCGTCGACGGTGCGGACCCCGTCGGCGCGGTCGTGGGCCTGGATCCGCACACCGGTGACCGTGTCATGGCCGGCGTCCGTGGTCAGGCCGACGATGTCGTGGCCCTCCAGGAACGTCACGTTCGCCAGTTCCGCCACCCGTGCGCGCACCCGGCCCTCCAGGACGGGACGGGTGGCCGACACGCAGATCAGCCCGGTGGTGCCCGGGCTCAGCCGCCGGCCGTTGAAGAACCAGCGCAGCTCGCCGAGGTCGCCGGTGGGTATGCCGGCGTCGATCGCGCCCTGGGTGAAGCCGGGGAACAGCTCCTCCAGGATCTGCTGCCCGCGGGCGAGCAGCCCGTGGACGTGGCGGCCCTGGCCGACGCCCTTGCGGGCGGCGGCCGAGCCCGCCACCACGTCGCGCTCGATGATCAGTACCTCGTCGTAGGAGTCGGCCAGGACACGGGCGGCCAGCAGGCCGGCCATGCTGCCGCCGAGTACCACCGCGCGGGCGCCCCGAGTGCGGGTCATCGCGTTCATCCCTCTCGAATCGTCGTCGGCCGCGGATCAGGCGGCGTTGCGCGGGCTGTTCTGGTAGGCGGCGAGGAACCAGCGGCCTTCCTTCTTCACGACGACCCAGGAGGCGTGGACCGCGCGCTCGGGGGCGGGCTCGGTCTCGCCCGGGGCGAGCACCCCGCCGCGGGTGATCAGGACGCCGGACTCCTCGTTCGCGAAACGGACGTCGATCGGGGTGCCGGTGACGCGGGTGCCCTTGTACGGTCCGGCGAAGGCCTCGGACATGAAGGCGCGGACGGCGTCCCGGCCCTTCTGGAGGACACCGGGCAGGATCATCGTCCCGTCCGGGGTGAAGACGTCGGCGAACGCGTCGGCGTCGTGCGCCGCCCAGGCCTCGACGATGCGCTGCGGCAGGGCGGCGACGGCCGCCTTGTCCTCGTCGGAGATCTCGAAGGCGGCGGCGGTGGTGGTCTGCGTGGTCATGTCTGCTCCGTGGAAGGTGTCGGTGGGTCTGGGCGCTCAGATGTAGAGCGTGTTGGGCTCCAGGCCGCACAGGACCCGGCCGTACAGCTCGGTGTTGGTGTTCGGGTTCATGAGGGCGTGCAGGCTGACCGCCTGGATGTCCCGGGTGATGCGCTGGATCGGCACGTCGCGGTAGATCGAGGAGCCGCCGGAGGCGGAGGCGAGGATGTCCACGGCCTTCTTGGCCAGGCGTACGACGGCGCCCATGTCCGCGCGGGCGCGGGCGCGCTCCTCCAGGGTCCACTCGGCGCCCGACTCGCCCTTGGAGTCGACGAGGTCGGCCAGGCGGTACGCGTGGAACTCGGCCTGGTCGGTGGCCAGGACCGCCTCGGCCACCTGGAGGTGGGTGAGCGGGGCCTCGGCCTGGCTCTCGTAGGCGGTGTACGTGAGGGTGCGGCCGGGCAGCCGCTCGAAGAAGGCGTCGCGGGCGGCGCGGGCCAGGCCCAGCACGGTGCCGACCGAGGAGGCGGAGGCGACCGGGAGCAGCGGGGCGCGGTAGATCGCGGAGGCCGCGTTCAGCTCGGACGCGTACTGGCCCATGAGGATGGCGGGCAGCGGGATCACGCGCTCCTGCGGGACGAACACGTCCTGGGCGACGGTGCTCACGCTGCCGGTGCCGCGCAGACCGGAGGTGTCCCAGTCGTCGACGATCTGGAGCTGGTCCATCGGGACGAGCGCCATGACCGGCAGGTGCTGGCCGTCCGGGGTCGGCAGGACGGCGATGATCTCCTGCCAGTGGGCGTGGCGGGCCCCGCTGACGAAGCCCCACTTGCCGTTGACGGTGATGCCGCCCTCGGCGGGCGCGGCCAGGGCGGAGGGGCTCAGGGTGCCGCAGATGCGCACGTCGGGGGTGGAGAACACCTCGTCCTGGACGGCGTCGGGGAAGAGGCAGGCCATGAAGGTCGGGATCCAGTAGACCGACGCGGTCCAGGCGGCGGCGCCGTCGCCGCGGCCGAGTTCGGCCGCGACCTCGACCAGGGTGCGGGTGTCGGCCTCGTAGCCGCCGTAGCGCTTGGGCACGCGGAGCTTGAAGACGCCCGCCTCGGCGAGGGCCTCGATGGTCTCGTCCTGGAGACGCCCGTCCTCCTCCGCCTGCGCGGCGTTGCGCCGCAGCAGCGGCGCGAGGTCGGCGGCGCGCTGCACCAGCTGCGCACGCGTGGGGATCTCGGCAGTGAGCATCGTAAGTCCTCCGGGACGTAACGGTCTTAGAGCCAGGCGGTTCTGAGCCGACCTCACACCGCGCGGGACCGCCGGGGCACCTTCCGGATTGCGATGTGGCGGCCACGCTGCGACTTGCGCAGGTCCGGGCCCGTACGGGCCCGGCTATCGCACGCGGGAAGAAGCCCGGGCGGGGACCGGCTGACACGATGGAACGCATGACCTCCAAGGACGATGCCGCCGCGGCGGGCCGGCCGGACGCGCCGCAGACGAGGCCGCTGACGGGCGACGAGTACGTGGAAAGCCTCCGGGACGACCGTGAGGTCTTCATCTACGGCGAACGCGTCAAGGACGTCACCGGGCACCCGGCGTTCGCCAACCCGGTGCGCATGACGGCCCGCCTCTACGACGCGCTCCACGACCCCGCCCACCAGGACGTGCTGACCACGCGGACGGACTCCGGCAACGGGTACACCCACCGCTTCTTCACCACTCCGCGCAGCGTCGAGGACCTGGTCGCCGACCAGCAGGCCATCGCGCGCTGGTCCCGGCTGAGCTACGGCTGGATGGGGCGCAGCCCGGACTACAAGGCGGCGTTCCTCGGCACGCTCGGCGCCAACGCCGAGTTCTACGAGCCGTTCTCCGACAACGCGCGCCGCTGGTACCGCGAGACCCAGGAGAAGGTCCTCTACTGGAACCACGCGATCGTCCACCCGCCGGTGGACCGCAACCTGCCGCCGGACCAGGTCTCCGACGTGTTCGTCCACGTCGAGAAGGAGACCGACGCGGGCCTGGTGGTGAGCGGGGCCAAGGTCGTCGCGACCGGCTCGGCGCTGACCCACCACAACTTCATCGCCCACTACGGGGTGCCGGTGAAGAGGAAGGAGTTCGCGCTGGTCGCCACCGTGCCGACGGGCGCGAAGGGCGTGAAGCTGATCTGCCGGCCGTCGTACACGGCGATGTCCGCGGTGATGGGCAGTCCCTTCGACTACCCGCTGTCCTCACGGCTCGACGAGAACGACACCATCCTCGTCCTGGACAAGGTCCTCATCCCCTGGGAGGACGTCTTCGTCTACGGCGACATGGCCAAGATCCAGATGTTCTCGGGGCAGTCCGGGTTCATGGAGCGGTTCACCTTCCACGGCATGACGCGGCTGGCGGTGAAGCTGGAGTTCATCGCGGGCCTGCTGGCCAAGGCCCTGGAGATCACCGGGACCGCCGACTTCCGGGGCGTGCAGACCCGTCTGGGCGAGGTGCTGGCGTGGCGCAACCTCTTCTGGGGGCTCTCGGACGCGGCCGCCCGCAACCCGAAGAAGTGGCGTAACGGGGCCGTGCTGCCCAACGCCGACTACGGGATGGCGTACCGCTGGTTCATGCAGGTCGGCTACCCGCGGATCAAGGAGATCGTCCAGCAGGACGTCGCCAGCGGACTGATCTACCTCAACTCCAGCGCGGACGACTTCAAGAACCCGCAGATCCGGCCGTACCTCGACAAGTACGTGCGCGGCTCGGCCGGGGTCGATGCCGTCGAGCGGGTGAAGGTCCTCAAGCTGCTGTGGGACGCCGTCGGCACCGAGTTCGGCGGCCGCCACGAGCTGTACGAGCGCAACTACGCGGGCAGCCACGAGGCCACGCGCGCCGAGCTGCTGTTCGCGCAGACGGCGTCGGGCCAGATGGACGACTACAAGGCGTTCGTCGACCAGTGCCTGTCGGAGTACGACCTCGACGGCTGGACCGTGCCCGACCTCAGCTCGTTCGAGGGTCTGCGGGACGCGCGCAAGGGCCTGCTCGGCGGCTGACCCGCCCGCCGGCCCGCGCCGCCGGCGCACGTGTCACGGCCGGTGCGCGTCCTGCGGCGCGATCAGGTCGGCCAGGTACGGCGCCACGACGCCGGGGACGACCTTGCAGTCCAGCAGCAGGGTGCCGGGGCCGCCCCGCTCCTGCCAGGTCCGCACGGCGGCCAGGTCCTCGACGGTGCGGACGGTGGCGCCGGCGCCTCCCAGCGCCCGGGCCACGCCGGCGAAGTCGGTGTCGGCGAAGCTCAGGGTGGCGCGGTCCGCCCCCTGGGGCGCGTACATGTGCTCCTCGAAGCCGTACGACGCGTCGTCGTACACCACCACCAGCGCCGAACGGCCCGAGCGGATCAGCGTGTCGAGTTCGGACAGGCCCATCAGCGCCCCGCCGTCGCCGACCGCCGCGACCGTGGTCCGGTCGGGCCGGCCGACGGCGGCGCCGACCGCGCCGGCGAGCCCGAGGCCGATGCTCTGGAAGGCCGCGCCGGTGAAGACCAGGCCGGCCGGGTCGGGCACGCTCCAGTACATCGCGGGCCAGCCGATGAAGTGCCCGCCGTCGAGGACCACCGTCCGCTCCGGGGGCAGCAGGTGGGCGAGAGCCGCCGTCAGCGTGCGCGGGTCGACGCGGCCCGCGCCGCCGCGGTCCTCGTGCGGGCGGGCCGCCCAGCCGACCGGCATCGCGTCCGCGGTGACGTCGGTGCGCCACTCGGACGGGGGCAGTGCCCGCTCGCCGAGGGCGTCGAGCAGCTGTGCCGCCACCGCCGCGGCGTCGCCGCGTACGGACAGGTCGACCCGCTCGGAGGTGGGCCCGGCCGCGAGGTCCACCTGGACGACCGTCGCCGCCGGGTCGAGGATGCGGCCGCCGTGCAGGGTGAAGGTGTCCAGGCGGGTGCCGAAGGCGACGACCACGTCGGCCTCGCCCTCCAGGGCGGCGGCCGCCGGGTCGGCGAAGCCCCCGCACACCCCCAGCGACCAGGGGCTGTCGTGGAACAGGCCGTTCGCCATGACGGTGGTCGCGAACAGCGCGCCGATCCGGTCGCCGAGTTCCAGCAGGATCTTGCCCGCGCCCGAGTGCCAGGCCCCGAGTCCGGCGAGGATCAGCGGGCGGCGGGCCCCGGCCAGGGCGGCGACCGCCCGGTCCAGGTCCTCGGGCGGGGCCGCGGGCGGCTCGACCGCCCGCGGGTACGGCGTCGTGCTCCCGCCCGGACGCGCCTCGTACGTCTGCGCGGACGTCTCGACACGACTGTTGAGAAGGTCGCCGGGGAGGAGGACCGCCACCGGGATCCGCTCGGCGCGGGCGGTGCGCACCGCGGCGGCGATCTCCTCGCGCACGGCCTCCGGGCGGGTCAGGCGCACCACGGGCACGCCGAGCGACTCGGCGAACGCGCTCTGGTCGATGTCGTGGCGGCGCGGCCCGGTCGTCGGCGCGTCGCCGCACAGCAGGAGCACACCACTGCGGTGCTTGACCGCCTCGGCGAGGGCGGTCGCGGTGTTGGTGATGCCGGGGCCGTGCGTGGTGGTGCAGACGGCGACCTCGCCGGTCGCCCGGAAGTAGGCGTCGGCCATCGCCATGGCCCCGCCCTCGTGGCGGGCCGCCGTGTACTCCACGCCCGCCCCGGTCAGCGCCGCGGTGGCGAGGATGTTGCCGCCGCCCACCACACCGAAGGCGTGCCGGATGCCGCAGTCGGCGAGGCTCTGTCCGGCGGCCGCCGCGAGTGTCGTCATGGTTGGCTCCTCGGTAAGTCGTGTGAAGCAACTCACGGGTCGAAAAAAGTGTGGCCCGGACGGGTCCTCCCCGCCGCGCGCGGACGAGGAGGACCGTCGGTTCGGGCCGGCGGCTCAGGCGAGTTCGAAGACGACCTCGCCGACGGTCATCTCGATGCGGTTGGTGCGCACCAGCTCCCAGCCGCCCTCGGCGAAGACCGACTCCCAGTCCTCGACGGTCGGCAGGAACGTGCCCATCAGGTCGTGGCCGAGCTCGAACCCGAGTGTGAACACGGGGAGTTCGGTGTCGGGCAGGCTGGTGCGCGTCGCGTCGCCGATCAGCAGGCGGCGGGCCGAGGGGAAGACCTCGCGCAGCCGGCGCAGGCTGGCCACGCAGTTCTCCCGCGGCCAGAAGTCGTGACCCATCATGAAGCAGGTGAGCAGTTCGACGTCGGCGTACTCGGGCCTGGGCTCCAGGCGCAGCACGTCGCCCTGGAGGAACTCGGTCCGGCCCGCGAAGCCGGCCTCGAGGGCCTCCTTGCGCGCCACGTCGATGGAGGGCTGGGCGATGTCGATGCCGACGCCGGTCGCGCCCGGGTAGCGGTCGAGGACCTGCATCAGCCGGGCGCCGCTGCCGCAGCCGAGGTCGGCGACCCGGGTGAAGGGGAAGTCGACCCGGTCCATGGCCGCCCAGAAGGTGGGGGCGTAGGTGACCTGGTCGATCTCACGGCAGGCGTAGGCGATGGCGGCGGCGTCGCGCCGGTAGTAGTCGCCCGTGCGGTTCTCGGTGCGCAGCACGGCGGGGATCTGCTGGAACAGCTCGGCGCTGCCCCGGCCCAGCCAGTGGAAGAACGACTTGTTGCGGTACATCTCGTCGTAGCCGCCGAGCGGGGTGACGAGCGTGTCCTCGCGCCGGACCAGGCCGACCGCGGCGAGGGCGCGGAAGAGGCCGTTGGTCGACTGCGCGTCGAGCCCGTTGCGGGCGGCGAAGTCCGCGGTGTCGAGCGTGCGCGCGCGGTGCAGCTCGTCCAGTGCGCCGATCTCCCAAGCGGCCGCGATCGCCCAGGCCGCCACGGCGGAGTTGTAGATCGAGGCGATACCGCGCGTGTTGCTCTGTGCGATGTCAACGGTCACTGCTCTGCACCTCATGATCGGGACGGTTCACGGGATCTGTCCTTCTTGGCCTCCATGCTTGAAGGTGGGTGGGGGCAGGGCATCTTTGACGTTGCTCTGCCCCGTACCGCTCGACGGCGGGACCCCGCGGATAACGGTTCAGCTCACGCTGTCCTCGGCGAGGGTGTGCGCGACAAGCGCGTAGGCGTGGCCGTGGCTGAGCCCGTGCTCGGTCTTGAGCCACTTGACGAGCTCCATGTGCCGGGTCAGCGGCGAGGAGCGGATGAGGTCCACCCACTCTGTCGCGGGGCGGCCGTACTTCTTCTCGATGGCGGGGAAGTAGCTGGCGGGATCCTTGACCATGGCCATATCGGAAATCTCCATTCTTGCTTCTGCTCTTCTGCTCTCACCCGAAGGCGGGTGAGCCGGGGTTCTTTACGGTGGGCACGGAGGTTCGCGGCCCTCCTGAAGTGCGATCGGTCGTCACCCTGAGCGCGCTGACCGGTCGCGGCGCGGGCCAGGAACTCCGTGCCCGGACCGGTCAATCCGTCAGCTGCCGTTCCAGGGCGCGCTCCACGGGGGAAAGCGGACGGTCGGCGCACAACCGCTCCGGATGCCCCGAAGGCGGCGCGTCCAGGACGTGGACCTCCTCGGCGGGAGGCATCGGACCGATCAGGATCCAGCCGGAGGTGCACAGGGCCTGGTAGATGCCGTGGATCAGACGCACCGCCAGGATGCGTACGGGCGCGAGCTGCCGGCCGGCCGCGCCATGGGGCTTTGAGGGCGATATGACGGTCACGACGCGACCGTCACACCCGGCCACCGGTCCGCGCATCTTGCGGTGTGCGCAGCTCACAGGTCTGGGCGAGGGCCGCGTGCCCCTGCCGGCCCCGCTCCAGCAGCAGGCCGAGCTCGACCGGTGCGGTGTCCGCCCCCTCGTGCAACGTGCGGGCCGCGGCGCCGAGTTCGCCCACGGCCCGGCCGACGGCGTCGGCGACCGGCCCCGCGTTCTGGGTGAGCAGGTCGCCGCCCAGCACCGGGTCCGCACCCGCGGCGGCGACCACGGCGGCCAGCTCGTCCCCGCCGAGGGCGAGGAGCTCCGGACCGACCTCGGCGAGGCCCGCGGCGAGCACGGCGGCGACCAGGTACGGCAGGTGGGAGAGGACGGCGACGGCCCGGTCGTGCGCCTCGGGGGTCATGTCCCGGCGGACCGCCCCGCACAGCTCGACCAGGGCGGCGACGGTCTCCAGCGCCCGGTCGGGGGTGGTTTCGTACGGGCACAGGACCCAGGGGCGTCCGGTGAAGCGGCCGGGCCCGGCGGCGGCGCGGCCCGGCGCGTCAAGGCCGGCCAGCGGGTGCCCGGGCACGTACCCCTTGAGGTCGCAGCCGCGCAGCTCCGCGTCGGCGCTGATGATGTCCTTCGTACCGGCGGTGTCGGTGTAGACGTGCCCCAGCGCCCTGGCCTGCGCCGTGTACAGGACGTCGACGACGGCGGACGGCGGGGTGGCGACGACCACGAGGTCGGCGGGCGGGCGGCCCGGGGTCCAGGGGGTTCCGGCGCCCAGGGCCGCCGCCTCGGCGGCGGCCTTCGGGTCCCGGTCGATCAGGGCGACCTCGACGCCCGCGCCGGTCAGGGCGAGGGCCACGGAGGTGCCGGTGATGCCGCAGCCGATGACGACGGCGGTGCGCAGGGGGGTGGTGGTCACGGTGACTCCTGGTGGCGGGCTGCGGGCGGCGGGGTTGGTGGGCTTCGGGCGGAAAGCGGCGGGGTGGTCACCGGCGGCTCAGTGGTCGCAGGCCTGGTGGCCGAACTGGCCGGGGGTGCGTCCTTCGCCGGCCGGGCCGCGGTAGGCCTGGGCGATGTCCAGCCAGCGGTCGGCCTCCTCGCCGGTGGCCGTCAGGGCCAGGTCGTCGCGGTGGCGGCGGCGGGTGACCAGGAGGCAGAAGTCCTCGGCGGGCCCGGTGACCTTGTTCGCCGCGTCCTCGGGGCCGAAGGCCCACAGCTCGCCGCTCGGGGAGGTGACCTCGATGCGCAGCGGCTCGGCCGGCGGGGTCAGGCCGCGCGAGAGGTAGCCGAAGTCGCGGGTGAGGAAGGCGAAGAGGGCCAGGTGGCGCAGCCGGTCGGTGGGCTCGCGGCGGACGCCGAGGGCGTCGGCGATGTCCTGCCCGTGGCCGAAGAGCTCCATGATTCCGGCGGAGGCGAGGACGGTCGGCGGCAGCGGGTTGACCAGCCACGGGACGACCTGGCCCTCGGGGACGGCGGCGAGGGCGTCGACCGAGGACTGCCCCAGGGCCCGGAAGCGGGCGAGGAGTTGGGCCGGCGGGAACCGGTTGAACTGCTGGAGCGCGGCGTTGACGGAGCCGTCGAAGTCGTGGGCGGCGCCGGCCGCGATCTTCGCGAAGGCCTCGCCGTCGGAGGCGGCGGTGCCGGCCAGGTGGAAGATGAAGGTGAGGTGGGCGATCTGGTCGGCGACGGACCAGCCCGGCGCGGGGGTCGGGGTGGCCCAACCGGCCTCGTCCAGGCCCTCGACGAGGCGGGCGGTCTCCTCGATCTCGGCGGCCAGGTCCTTCAGGACGTCGTTGAGCGTGCTCATGGGGTTCTCCTCGGGCGGGGTGGTGGTGTCTGTGCGGGGTGGTGGCGGGGAGGGTCAGCCGGCGTGCGGGGCGGGGCGGACGGGGGCGGGGAAGCGGGCGCCGATCCGGACGGCCGCGGTCAGGGCGGCCCAGGAGGCGAGTTCGACCAGCTCCCGGTCGCCGCCGTGGACGGCGCGGAAGCGCTCGATGTCCGTGTCGGTGGTCTGGTACGGGGCGAGTGCGATCAGCAGGGCGAGGCGGGCGACGGGCCGCTGCTCGTGCGGGAGCCCTTCGAGGGCCACGTCGAGCCAGACCCGGCTGGGTCCGGGGTTCACCCCGTCGTGGACGGCGAGTTCGGCGCGCACCAGGTCGCGGACCGGTGCGGGGATCCAGCGCTGCGCGCGGGCCTCGACCGCGGCGACCGCCCGGGCCAGCGCGCCGGCCACGTGCGGGGCGCCCTCGGCCCAGGCCAGGTCCGCGGGCAGCGGTGCCGCGGGGAGCAGGGCCAGCGAGTCGCCGGGGCGCACGGTGGTGCCCGGATCGGGCCGCATGGCCCGGGCCACCATCCGCAGGACGGGGCCTCGCCCGGCCCGGGGAGCCGCGCCGGGGACCGGGGAGTCCGGGAGGAACAGCCGGACCATGCGGTTGAGGTAGTGGAAGGTGACGGCCACGCCGTAGGCCTCGGGCGCTTCGACCGCGCCGACGGGGGCGCTGCCACCCGTGGCGCTGGCGCGGGCCCAGTCGGCGAGCGGGCGGTGGGCTTCGGTGTCCGCGTCGGGCAGGGTCTCGAACGTGGCCTGGTGGACCTCGACGCAGTACGGGCAGTCGTTGGCCCGGGACACCCCGGTGGCGATGGCCTCCTTGGCGGCCCGGCCCAGCCGGCCCTCGGCGAGCAGGGTCTCGCGCAGCAGCGTCCAGGACGCGGCGAGTGCTTCCGGGGCCGGCGAGTGCAGGGCCAGCGGCGGGGCGAGGACGCCGAACTCCCGGCGGGCCTGCCCGTAGACCTCGGCCACCAGGGCCCGGGCCGCGGCGGGCCGCACGGCCGCGACGTGCCGGATCTGCTGGAGGGAGCCCTTGAGGATCCCTCGCACGAGCGGTCTCACCGCCGCCTCCTCACTTCAGGGTTGCGTGAAGCAACTCACTGGTCGGTCGAATGGGTTTTTTGAAGCAACTCACTGGTCGGCGAAAAGCCGTCCGCGTCCGTCACGCCAGGGCGGGCTGGCGGCGCAGCAGCGGCAGGACGGCCTTGCGTCCGCTCTTGTAGCCCGTGGGGGCCGGTGCGCCGTAGGTCACCGCGACGCCCCTGCGCTGGGCGGCGGCCACGATGCCCGGCACCGCGCGCTCGGCGACGGCCGCGATGGTCATGGCCGGGTTGACGGTCAGGGCGCCGGGGACGGCGGAGCCGTCGGTGACGAAGATGCCGGAGTGGCCGCGCAGTTCGTTGGTGTCGTCGAGCGCCGAGGTGGCGGGGTCGTCGCCCATGCGGCAGGAGGCCAGCGGGTGGACGGTGTAGGCGCCGACCAGGTCGTTGGTCCACGGCATCACCTTGGCGAGGCCGTCCTTCTCGATGATCTCCTTCACGTCCGCGTCGGACTGGTTCCAGCCGTGCCAGGTGTTCTTCGTCGGCCGGTAGGACAGGTTGCCGCGGCCGAGCATCTGCTGCGAGATGCGCATCGCGTTGCCGGTGGCCGGCGGCGGGCCGAAGACGCCCTCGTTGTCGTCCTCGGTCATCGAGAAGATCGTGAGCCAGGACTTCCAGTTCTTGAGGATCTCCTTCTTCTCCCGTCCGAACCACGTCGTCGCACCGGTGGCTCCGGGCACCTGGGCCAGGATCGTGCCCAGGCCCGGCGGGAAGTAGAGCTGCTCCAGGGAGTAGCGGGAGTACTCGGGCAGGGAGCCGTCGAGCTTGTCCCAGCTCGCCACGGTCGGGCCCTTGCCGATCGCGTTGGCGCCGTACGGCAGCTCGCCGTCGCCGCGGGACAGGCCGAGGATCTCCGCGACCTTGTCCTCGTTGAGGATGGCGGTGTTGAGGCGCTCGCCGTTGCCGGAGAAGTACCGGCCGACCGCGTGCGGCATCGTGCCGAGGTGGGCCTCGCTGCGCTGGAGGATGACCGGGGTGGCGGCGGCGCCCGCGGCCATCACCACGATCTTCGCCTGGATCACGCCGGAGCCGTTGTGGATGCGGTAGTCGGTGTCGTCCACGACGTTGTAGTGGACCCGGTAGTCGCCCTCGGGGGTCCGCGTCAGGTACTGCACCTCGTGCAGCGGGCGGATCTGCGCGCCGTGGGCGAGCGCGGCCGGGAGGTAGTTGACCGTGAGGGACTGCTTCGCCTCGAAGCGGCATCCGGCCATCATGAAGTTGCAGTTCGTGCACTTGGAGTTGTCGATCGCGGCGGCGAGCGGGTTGGCGGTGCGTCCGGCGTGGTTGCACGCGGCCGCCCACAGGCCTCCGGCGTAGGAGGCGTCGTTCCAGTCCTGCTTGCTGACCGAGAGGGACTCCTCGATCCGGTCGTACCACGGGTCGAGGGTCTCGCGGCTGATCGCCCCGGGCCACATCCGGCGGCCGATGCCGCCCTTGCGGTCGAAGACGAACTTGGGGGCGCGGGGCATGGCCGCGAAGTAGACGACGCTGCCGCCGCCGACGCAGTTGCCGCCCAGGACGCTCATCCCGTCGCCGACCACGAAGTCGAAGGCCCGGGTGTAGGACGAGCCGAGCTTGTAGTCGTGCTCGAAGTCGGTGCTCTGCAGCCAGGGGCCGCGCTCCAGCACGGTGACCTTCGCCCCGCCGGCGGCGAGGTGGTAGGCGGCGATGGCGCCGCCGAAGCCGCTTCCGATGACCAGGACGTCGGTCCTCTCGGTCGTGTCGCTCATGCTGGGCTCCCGGTGGGGGTCGTGTCGGGGTGGAGGTCGGCGAGCCGGCGGCCGTAGCCGAATTCCTGGAACCGCCACAGGCCGTCGGCGTCGGGCTTGGTGATGCCCATCGCCTGGAGGCCCGGGTGGCCGTCCTCGAGGGCCTGCGCGGTGTGCAGGTGGGCGGCGGAGTCGAAGGCCATGTTGCAGAAGAGGGAGAGCAGGACCCAGAAGTCCTTCTCGGGGTGGCCGGGGGTGGTCAGCTTCACGATCAGCCGCTCCCGGTCCTCGTAGTCGAGGGCCACGAAGGCCGGCACCGTGTCGTCGAGGGTCAGGCCCGCGTCCGCGGCGTAGACCCCGGCGTGCTCGTTGAGCAGGTTCGCGAGGTCCTCCAGCCCGTCGTGGATGCCGGTGGCGTCCCAGCGCAGCAGCTCCAGTGCGCCCGCGGCGACGGCGCCGCCGCCGGTGCTGACTCCGGCGACCGCCCGGTCCCCGGGCCACCGCTTCTCGCCCGGCACGATCGTGTCGGCGTAGGCCTCGAGCGTGAGCGTCTGCTCGGGGCCGATATCGACCCTTCGCTCCGGCCTTTCCTGCAGTGCTTGCAACTCGTCCTCCACTCAACGGATTTGGGTGGTCCCGCTGTCGTGGGAAGAACGTAGAACTGCAGAGTCCTTTCAAGCAACCAATCCCCCCCGTTCACCGATCAAAGTCAGTCCTTTCACCGAACTAGCCCAAGTCGCCGCATCGGACAGGTGCGGCCGAAAAAGAAACCGGGTGATCGCTATGCTTCTCGCGAGGTGTTCCTTCCCGGCTGCTGAACGGGGTCCGCGGACAGGTGGGGGTACGCGGGCGCGTGCGGACACGAGGGGGAGAGTTGGAAAGAAGCGACCCGACCCGGATGTCTCCGGTCCAGCCAACGTTCGATGTGCGCATCGATTCGCTGCTGGCCGCCGATTCTCCGCGCCTGGACGGGATGGACGAGGAGCACGTGCGGCGGCTCGCGGAGATATTCACCGCCCTGCCGCCCGTCCTGGTCCACCGCACCACCCGGCGCGTCATCGACGGGATGCACCGGCTGGCCGCCGCACGGTCGCTGGGCCTGCTTTCCGTCGAGGTCCAGTATTTCGACGGCACTCCTGAAGAAGGCTTTCTGCGTTCCGTCTCCGCCAATATCGCCCACGGCCTGCCGCTGACGGTCGCCGACCGCAAGGCCGCGGCCGCGCGCATCCTCGTCTCGCACGCGGAGCTGTCCGACCGGGCGATCGCCGCCCGCGTCGGCGTCGACGCCAAGACGGTCGCCGCGATCCGCCGGGGTTCAACCACGGAAACCCCGCAGTCGAACGTGCGGATGGGATTGGACGGCCGGGCCCACCCGCTGAACCGGACCGCGGAACGCCTGCGGGCCGCCGAACTCATCACCCGCCGCCCCGACCTGCCGCTGCGCGCCATCGTCAAGGCGACCGGGATCTCCCTGGGCACCGCCCACGACGTGCGGCAACGCCTGCTGCGCGGCGAGGCTCCGGTGCCCCAGGGCCGCCGTGACGCCGAACGCACCGCCTCCGCCTCGGTGCCCGGCCCGCGCCCGCCGGCCTCCGCGCCCGGACCCGGGCGCGCACCCGCCGCACCGGACACCCCCGCGCAGTCCCTCGCATTCGAGTCGGCGACCGTCCAGGGGCTGGCGCACCGCAGCCGCGCCGCCCTGGACACCCTCGGCCGGCTGACCCACGACCCTTCGCTGCGCCACTCCGACACCGGACGGCAGTTCCTGCGGTGGCTCAACACCCATTTCGTGGTGGACGACGCCTGGCGCCAGCAGGCCGCCGCGATCCCCCCGCACTGCACCGACACCGTCGCGGAACTGGCGCTCCAGTGCTCCCGCACCTGGAAGAGGTTCGCCGAGGAACTCTCCCGGCGAAGGCTTACCGAAACGGCCACCACGGGCGAATGACGCGCGGCCTCAGATTCTCAGCGTTGAGCGTTACTAGACGACAGGGAGACACGGTGACCAACACCGCCATCGAGACTGCTGTCCTCCGGGTGATCGGTGAAATGCACGCGAATCTCGACCAGGAGCTGACCATCGACGACATGGCACGCACCGCCATGTTCAGCAAGTTCCATTTCACCCGGGTCTTCCGGGACGCGACCGGTACGTCTCCCGGGCGTTTCCTCTCGATCCTGCGACTGCAGGAGGCCAAGCGCCTTCTCATCGAAACCGAATTCAGCGTCGCGGACATCAGCAGCCAGGTCGGCTACAGCAGCGTGGGTACCTTCAGTTCTCGTTTCAAGGCGTGCGTCGGGGTCTCCCCGAGCATGTTCCGGGCCTTGGACGGATTCACCTCGGAAATCGGTTCCGACCCGCTGCCCACCCCGAGCCTGCCCACCAGCCGCAGCACCCTGCGCGGCCGGGTGCAGATACCCGAGGGCCGCGAGCCCGGCTACTGCTTCGTCGGCCTCTTCCCCACCCCCGTCCCGCAGGGCCGGCCGAGCCGCTGCACCGTGCTGGAGGGCCCCGGCGCCTTCGAGCTGCGCGACATCCCGGTCGGCACCTGGTACGTGCTCGTGCACTCCGTCCCGTACGGCTGCGAGCACCTGCCGTCCGGCACCGGCGACAAGGACACCGTCTCCGTCGGCCGCTACGGGCCGGTCACCGCGCACGCCGACACCCTGCTGATGCCCGCCGAGATCACCCTGCGGCCGCTGGACGCCACCGAGCCGCCGGTGCTGATGGCCCTGCTGGACCTGCGCACCACCGCCATGGAGGCCGTCGCCAGCTGACGCGCGCACCGGTACGACGAGGGGCCGGCCGCGGTGGTCCACCGCGGCCGGCCCCTCGTCGTACCGGTACCCGTACGGGCGCGGTTCAGCTCGCCGTACGGATCGTCATGGGCAGCCCGCCGCGCATCCGCAGGGACATCATCGGCTCGGCCACGCCCTCGTGCCCCGGCAGCACGCCCAGGTCCAGGTCCCGGGTGAGCAGGGCGGTCACGAAGACCGCCTCCATCATCCCGAGGTTGCTGCCGATGCAGAACCGGGGTCCGGCACCGAACGGGATGTAGGCGTAGCGCGGCCGGTTGGCGACCCTCGACGCCTCGAAGCGGGTCGGGTCGAAGCGCTCCGGGTCCTCCCAGTGGTCCGGGTGGCGGTGCAGGGTGTACGGGCAGACCAGCACGTCGGCCCCGGCCGGCACGGGGAATCCGCCGACCTCGTCGGCCTGCTGGGCGATCCGCGGCAGGATCCACACCGGCGGGTACAGCCGCATCGCCTCCTGCACGACCTGCATCGTGTACGAGAGCCTGTGCAGGTCGTCGACCTCGGGCAGCCGGCCGCCGGCCAGCACGGTGCGGGCCTCCTCGCGCACCAGGTCCCGTACGCGCGGGTGCCGGGCGAGCAGCAGCAGGGTCCAGCCGAGGGTGCTCGCCGTGGTCTCGTGCCCGGCGAGCAGCAGGGTGACGAGCTCGTCCTGGAGGCGCTTGCGCGCGAGGGTCGGGGCGCTCTGCCCGCGGGCGGCGAGGATCATCCGGGAGAACGCGTCGTCGGCCCCGTCGCCTTCGGCCATGCGGGCGCTGCGGTCCGCGACGAGCGCGTCGACCGTGGCCGTCAGCTCGCCTCGGGCCCGGCGGAAGTTGCGCTGCGTCGCGAACGGCACCCAGGTGGGCACCAGGCCCTGGGTGACCATGTCGAACATCGCCTGGTCCTGCACGGCCTCGAAGGCGTGCGCGATCCCGTCGTGCCCGGCCAGGTCGGTGTCCATCAGGGTCCGGCCGAGCACCCCGAGGGTGAGTCCGGTGACCTCGTGCAGGACGTCGACCGCTCCCCCGCCCGCGCGCCCGCGCAGCAGCTCCAGCAGGCGCCCGGCCTCCTCGGCCACGACACCCGCCTGGGCGGCGATGCGGCCCGGCTTGAAGGCGGGCTGGACGTTGCGCCGCTGTGCCTTCCAGAGCTCGCCCTCGCTGGTGAGCAGGCCGTCGCCGAGCACCTTGCGGGACTCCACGAGCCCGATGCCCTTGTGGTAGTTGGCCGCGTTGTCGGCCAGGACGTGCTTGGCGTAGTCGGGGCGGTTGAAGATGTACATCTTCTTCGGGCCCATCGACACCCGGACGGCGTCGGAGAGGTCCGCGGCGTCGCGCATCATGGCGAGCCGGTCCACGGCCAGCTTGCGCAGCAGCCCGGGCAGCCGCCAGAACGGCGGGCCGGGTGGGTGGGCCCTCATCGGACGCCGCCGCGCCGCGCGGGGGCGAGCCCCCGGAACGCTCCGCGGTGGAACACCAGCGGGTCGCACTCCGGGGACTCGTCCATGGCGAGCAGCTCCCCCAGGTAGAGGGTGTGGTCGCCGCCTTCGTAGCTACGCCACTTCGCGCACTCGAAGTGCGCCGCCGCCCCCGCGATCAGGGGGGCGTCGCCGACCCGGCCGGCCAGGTGGCCGACCGCGTCGAACTGGTCGGCGCCCAGGGGCCGCGAGCGGTCGGCGAAGTGCCGGGCCACGGCCTCCTGGCCGGCTCCGAGGACCGAGACCGAGAAGGTGGCGGCCTCGGCGAGGCGGCGGTGCATGACCGCCTCCTTGCCGACGCTCACCAGGATCAGGGGCGGGTCCAGGGAGACCGAGGTGAAGGAGTTGGCGGTCATGCCCCGCGGACAGGCACCGCCCACCGTCACCACGGTCACCCCGGTGGCGAACGCCCCGAAGGCCCGCCGCAGCCGCACGGGGTCGCCGATGGCGGCGGCCCGCGGCGGCGCGGCGGTCAGGGTGCTCATGCGGCCCGCCCCGACAGGGCGCGGGCGTGCGCGGAGTACGGCTCCAGGGCCCGCGCCAGGCCCTCGGGGATCAGCGAGGGCACCGTGTTGGTGTTCGGACCGCGCATGCACGCGATGCGCTGGCGGCCGCGGGCGACGAGGACCTCGACGCCGCCGGTGACCTTCACGTAGTCGAACGTGAACTCCAGCTGCGTCTGGCCGAGGTCGGACAGGCGCATCCGGATCGACAGCTCGTCGAAGGCCGTGATCTCGGCGAAGAACTCGCAGTCCACCTTCAGCGTGAACAGCTTGAGGTCGTCCTGCACCTCGGCCAGCACGTCCGGCGCCTTCTGCTGCAGGAACAGCTCGCGGCACCGGCCCTGCCAGCGCAGGTAGTTCACGTAGTACACGTTGCCGACGAGGTTGGTCTCCTCGAAGCCGACCGTGTGCAGGTACTCGAAATAGTCCTCGGCCATGGTCTAGGACCGCCCTTCGATGAGATCCGCTTCGTGGGTCAGGAAGGCGAAGACGGCGGGTTCCAGAGCGTCGCGCAGCGCGGTGACGAAGGTCGCGATCCGCAGGTTCCCGGCGGCGAAGACCACCCAGGCGTCCTTGCGGCTCGGCAGCAGCGTCAGCGGTGCGCCCGCCATGATCCCGGCTTTCTTCAGGCACTCGGACGCGCTCCACACGCGGGTGGCCGCGGTGTCGGGCGCCTCGCCCGTCTCCTTGGCGACGAGCTCGGCCACCGGGGTGTGCTCGCCGAGCAGGCCGCGCCACTCCGCGGCGGGCCGCATGCTGACCGCCTCGATGTCGCAGGACACCTCGGAGCCGGCGACCGCGCTGACGGTGACACCCAGGCCGTGGGCCGCCGACATCGACATGTGCCGGCTCCCCTCCAGCTCCGGGCGGCCGTCGGGGCGGTGGTGGACCGTCACCGGGGTGCCCAGGGCACGGGCCGCCGCGTCGGAGGTGAAGCTGCGGCGCTGCGCGACCGAACCGACCCGCGCCTCACCGTGCGGTTCGACCGCGACGGCGATGCGGGCGCCGAGGACGTCCTCCAGCGCGCGCTCCAGGTACGGGCCGAGCAGCGGGGCGACCCAGGGGCCGGACCCGTCCGTCTTGCGCACCGCGTGCAGGGTCAGGCCCTCCCAGCGCTCGACGACGGTGCCGTCCTCGGCGCGGACCGCGATGTCGTACACGTAGGTGTCCCCGTCGCGGCTGCGCTCGACTGCGGCGTACCGCAGCCGGTCGGGAACGTGCGAGCCGTTGCCGAGCGGGTGGATGCGCTCCACGCCCGACGGCAGCAGGGTGGCGTCGGGGACGCACACCTGGTTGCCGTGCATGAGCGCGTCGCGCATGCCCGGGTCGGCGAGCAGGAGTTCACCCGGCAGGAAGCCCGCGAACCAGCCCTGCGGCCGCTGCTGCACGGACACGTCGGCGTCGACGTGCCGGGCGGCGGCCCGGTGGAAGCGGCTCAGGCGCTGGAAGCGCGCGCCCTGGAACAGGACGCTGCCGTAGAGGTCCTTCGCCGGGTCCAGGGGGACCACCGGGGTGTCGACGGGCACCTGGAGCGGCGGGCCCTGCGGCGCCGCGGCTTCGGTGTAGACCAGCCGCGCGCGGAAGTGCTCGGCGACGAAGCCGGTGTCCTCGGCGTGGACGGCCACGTCGACGGTGTCGGCGCCGGTCACGGTCGCGGCGATGCGGATGCGGGTGCTGCCGTTCGGCGGGACCACGATGGGCCGCAGGAACCTGGCGCCCTCGATGACCGGGGCGGTGGTGCGGCCGGTGACGGCGGAACCGACCTGGGCCATGGCCTCCATGCCGATCACGGCGGGCAGCAGCAGGTTGCCGTCGAGCAGGTGGTCGGCCAGGTACGGATCGGTGCCCGCGTTCAGTTCGACCTCGGTGACGAGCTCCACGCCGTGGTAGCGCACCAGCGGATTGCCGGTGAACCGCAGCATCGGCAGGGCCGGCAGGTCCCGGCGTACCGTGTCGATGCCCTCCGTCCGGCCGCTGATCACCGTCACCACGGGTGCGTCCGGGTCGCAGATCAGCCGCAGCAGGATCTCCACGCCCTGGTCCGGGGAGACCGGGGTGATGCCCTCGCGGGCGAGCGACTCGACGACGGACAGCTTCTCGCCCATGCCGACGCCGGACCACACCGACCACTCCATGCAGCGGGCGCGCACCTGCGGGTGGGTGCGGGCGACCTCCTCGGTGAGGTCGGCCAGCCACTCGTTGGCGGTCGCGTAGTGCGCCTCGCCGCGCAGTCCGGCCCGGCCGATGATGGAGCCGAAGGCGACCAGCAGCTTGAGGTTGCCGGCGCCCACGGTGTCCAGGACGGTGCGCAGGCCGTCGACCTTCGGCGCGAAGGTGCGCCGGAAGTCCTCGGCCTCCAGCTGGGTCAGCGCGCCGGGCTCGTTGCGTCCTGCGCCGTGCAGCAGGCCGGTGATCCGGCCGAGGGCGCCCTCGAGTTCGGCGACCGCCTCCCGCACCCGGCCGGCGTCGGTGACGTCGGCCCGCGCGTAGTGCACGGTGACGCCCGCGTCGGTCATGCGCCGCAGGTTCTCGGCGAGTTCCCCGTCGGCGGCCGGGTCGGAGCGGCCGAGCACGGCCAGCTTCGCACCGGTCCTCAGCGCCACCGCGAGGGCGCACTCCGCGGAGATGCCCTTGCCGCCGCCCGTCACGAGCAGCACGTCCGAGGAGCCCAGCGGCGCGTCCTCGCGCTCCTGCGCCACGGGCAGGGCCCGCAGTGTCGGGACGCGGCGCACGCCGGCCTCGTCGTAGTGGACCTCGGCGAACCGCGCGGTCGCGGCCACCTCGGCCAGCACCCGCTCCACCACGTCGTCCGTCACCGGGGTGTGGACGATGGTGGTCCGCAGATGCGGTGCCTCCAGGTACAGGGTCTTGGCCAGACCGGCCGCCCCGCGGCCGTCCTGGAGCAGGACGAACCTGCGGTCGCGGCGGCCCGCGAGGGCGCTCTTGGCCGCGTCCAGGACCTGCACGAGCTGGTCCTGGGAGCAGTTCTTGGGCAGCACGGCCAGCACACCGGCGCCCACACCCGCCTGCTCCAGCTCCTGCCGGAGCCGCTCGGCCGGAGCCTGGCCCTCGGGGGCGAACAGCTCCCAGGGGCCGTCGGCCTCGGCCGGCGCGGTGCGGGGCCGGGCGACCTCGTCGAGGTCCACCGCGAAGGGCCGGGCCCAGGTGACCGCGCCGGCGACCACCGGGGCGGCGGCGTCGTCCTGCGCCGCCCCGCCGGTGCTGGCCAGGGTGTCGAGGGCCTCGGCGAGTTCGGCCAGGGTGGCCGTCGCGAAGTTGGTCGGCACCTGCGCCGCGGCGATCCCCAGCCGGGACGCCGCCTGGTTGACGATCTGGCCGACGGTGATGGAGCTCATGTGCAGGTCGTCCAGGAGACGGCTGCCGGGGTCCACGAGGTCGGCCGGGAGCTCGGCGCGCTCGGCGACGAGGCCGCGCAGCACCTCCAGGGCGGCCGTACCGCCCTCGGCGGGGGCCGCGGCCTCGGCGGGCCGGTCCTGCTCGACCTCGGCCGCCTTCACGCCCTTGGCCTCCTTGGCCTCCTTGGCCTCCTTGGCGGCCTTGGCCTCCTTGGCCTCCTTGGCGGCCTTGGCGGCCTTGGCGGCCTTGGCGGCGCCTGCGGCCCTGGCCGACGCGGCGCCCGCGCCGCGGGAGGCCGCGGCGGGCGCGGAAGCGGCCTGCGGCGTGACCTGCTCGGTGCCGTGCGGCGCCTGCTCGCAGGGGCTGGCCAGGAAGCTGAACTCCTGCCCGACCTCCAGCGGCTTGATCAGGCGGTCCTGGAAGAGCCGGTCGAGGGCGATGGGGGCGCCCGCGACGAACGCGGCACCCGCCACCTGGAGCAGCGGCCGCAGCGACTCGTCGTCCGTGTTCAGCGAGACGGCCGGGATCCCGGTCGCCGCCTGCGCGAGGCCGCTGAGCACCCGGCCGGGGCCCACCTCGATGAAGAGGTCGACCTCGGCCGCGGCCGCCTCGACCGCCTGGGTGAAGCGGACGGGGTCGGTGATCTGACGGCTCAGCAGCTCCACCACGTCGGTGCCGGGCTCCAGTTCGGCTCCGGTGACGGTCGAGACGACCTTCCCGGAGACGGGGCCGAAACCGGCGTCGGCGAGCCAGCCGCCGAAGGAGTCGGCGGCGGCGGCGACCAGCGGCGAGTGGAAGGCGTGCGAGACGGGGAGCCGCGTGCAGCTCACGTCCGCCCGCTCGGCGCGCACCCGGAGTTCCTCGACGGCGTCGACGGGACCGGCGACGACCGTCTGCCGAGGCCCGTTGTAGCCCGCGATGACGACCGGCAGGCCCGCGATGAGCCGCTTCGCCCCCTCGGGGCCGGTGCCCAGCGAGGCCATGGTGCCCGAGTCGCCGTGCTCGGCCATCGCCTTGCCGCGCACCCGGGCCGCCGCCAGCAGCGTGTCCTCGTCGATGGCGCCGGCCCAGTGCAGGGCGGACAGCTCGCCGAGGCTGTGCCCGACGGCGACGGACGCCTCCAGGCGCAGCGAGTCCAGCACCCGCAGGCCCGCGGCGGAACCGGTGGCGATACGGGGCTGCGCCACATCGGTGGCGACCGTGTCGCCGGAGGTCGGCAGCCCGGCACGGTCGAAGACCTCGGCGGCTTCCGGGAAGCGGCGGCGCAGCGCGCCCCCGCCGGTGCCCTGGCCGGAGCCCTGGCCGGGGAACAGGAAGCCGATGCGGCCGCGTCCGGTGGCCTTGCCGAGGAAGCTGCGGCCGTCCGCGGAGGTGTGCGAGGTCTCCCCCGACTCCATCAGGTCGGCCAGGTGCCGCAGGCGGCGCTCGGCGTCCTCGGGCGAGGAGGCGACGACCGCCGCGCGGTAGGGCAGGCCGCGCAGTTCGCGCTGGAGGGTCGCGGCGAGATCGCCGACCTGGCCGTAGGAGACCCGGGCGACGAATCCGGCGACCTCCCCGACGCGGGCGAGCAGCCCGCGCGGCGAGTGGCCTTCCAGCACCAGCAGTTCGCTGTCCTGCGGGGAGTTCGCGAGCATGGCGGTGCGGCGGCTCGGGGCCACCCGGCGCCGGCCGGCGGGCTCGTCGAGGACGACGTGGGTGTTGATGCCGCCGAAGCCCATGGCGGTGATGCCGACCCGGCGGGGCGCGCCCGCGGGCCAGGTCTCGGCCTTGCGCAGCGCCTTGAGGTTCGCGCCGTCCTGCGCGAGCAGCTCGTGGGGGTCCACGGTGCCGATGGCGGGCGGCAGGGTCTGGTTGTCGACGGCCATGGCCGCCTTGATCAGACCCGCGACGCCGGCGGCGGCCTTGGTGTGGCCGATCATGCCCTTGATGGAGCTGATCGCGGCGACGGGCGCGTCGGGGTCGGCCGCGGCCCGCGCGCCCATGAGGGCGGTGAGCTCCGTGGCGTCGCCGACGGCGGTGCCGGTGCCGTGGCCCTCGAAGAGGCGGACCGTCTCGATGCCGAACCCGGCGCGCTCGTAGGCGCGGCGCAGGGCCAGCTGGTAGCCGCTGACCTCGGGCCGGGTGATGCCGCCCTGGCCGTCGGAGGACACGCCCCAGCCCGCGATGGTCGCGTAGATGCGGTGGCCGCCGGCGAGGGCGTCCTCCTCGCGCATCAGGACGATCATTCCGCAGCCCTCGCCGGGCCAGAAGCCGTTGGAGCCGCGGTCGTAGAGCCTCATCTCGCCCTTGGCGAGCGCGCCCGTCTTGGCGAAGCCGATGATCTCGAACGGGTCGATCGACAGGTCCACGCCGCCCGCGACGGCGACGTCGATGTCGCCGTTGATGAGCGAGGTGCCCGCGGTGGTGACCGACAGGAGCGAGGAGGAGCACGCGCCGTCGACGGTGTAGCCGCCGCCGTTGAGGTCGAAGTGGTTGCAGATCCGACCCGCGATGGTGTTCGACAGACCGCCGGCGAGGGTGTCCTCGTCGATGGCCGGGAACGGCTCCTTGTACGCGGCCTCGACGTCGTCGAGGAACTCCGCGACGCGGGTCTCGTCCCAGTCCTCCTGGCCCGCGAGGGCCTCGGCCATCACGCGCCGCACGTACGGCCAGCGCAGCCGCATCACGTTGGCGCGGGCGAACTCGCCGGTGAGCGTGTTGCCGACGATGACGCCGGTGCGCTCGCGCGGCAGGCCCTCGCCGGCCGGGAAGCCGGCGTCCGCCAGCGCGCGCCCGGCGGTGTCCAGGGCGAGCCAGTGGGTGAGGTCGGTCGAGCGGAAGGTGCTGCCCGCGATCTTGTGGGCGATCCGATCGAACTCGTAGCCCTCCAGCACCGCGGCGTTGCGGGCGTAGAAGGTGTCCGGGGTGGCCGGGTCGGAGTCCCAGTAGTCGTCCAGGCGCATCCGCTCGTCGGGCAGGCGGCGGAAGGCCCGCCGTCCGGCGACGGCGTTGTCCCAGAGTTCGCCGGGGGTCGAGGCGTCGGGGTAGCGGCAGGCCATCCCGACGATGGCGATACGGGTCATGCCGCCACCGCGATCTTGTCCTGGAGCTCCTTCTCGGCGGCCGGGGCGGGGCAGGCGCAGGTGTCGGCGCAGCCGTTCGGGCACGCGGCGGCCCGGGCCGGGGCGGGGCAGGCGCACTCGCCGGCGCAGCCGCAGGCCGGCTGGGCCGGCAGTACGGCGGTGACGGCCTCGGCCCTGTCCGCGGAGGCCTTCTCGGCGGCCTCCGCGGCGCGCTTCCTGGCGACGATGTCGACGCTCCACAGGAAGGCGCCGCGGATGAGGCAGACGAGGGCGGTGGCGAAGAAGATGCCGTACACGATGTGCAGGCCGGTCAGGACGCCGTACATGGCCGCCACGCCGCCGCCGAAGGCGATCTGGCCCCACTTGGAGGAGGGCGTCGTGCCCGGGTCCGTGATCATGTAGTTCGTGAAGAGCACGAACGCCACGCCGGTCATCATCGCGAGGGCCGCGGGGATGGAGGTGTCGAAGATCAGACCGCGGATGATCGCCTGGAGGGCGTAGCCGCCGACCCAGGCCAGGATCAGCCACGTGCGCTCGGTGAGCTTGGCGTTGAGCAGCGTGCCGAGCGTGAGGATGATCGCCGGGACCAGCCAGTCGAAGCCGCCGTCGATGTACTCGGTGAACTGGTACGGGGGCGCGATCGAGGCCCACGGGAAGAGGACCAGGATGACCGCGATACCGAAGTTCGACGGGTTCATGAAGTGCCGCATCCGGCCCTTGACCGGGGCGCGCAGCACCCACTTGGTGCCCACGGCGACGATGACGCCGAAGACCATGACCCAGACGCGGTCGTTGACGTAGCTCAGCATGTTCACCGCGAGGGCGGTGATGTGGGCCGGGTAGAGGAATTCCACCAGGCCCTTGAGGCCCCCGCCGCGAAAGCGCGGGTCACGGCCCTCGGCGCGGGCGCCGAGCACCTCGAGGACGATCTCCAGCGAGTAGGAGGTGGCCAGCGCGATGAGCGGCCAGGTCCAGGGCTGTTCGAAGCCGAGCACCGTGTAACCGAAGACGTTGAGCACGGAGATGGAGATCGCGAACCGGCGGAGCGCGGTGACGACCTTCGGGTTGTGGCGTGGGCCGGCGGGGGCCGGGGCAGCCGTCAGGGTTGCGGCCATGGTCACTTCTCCTTCGCCTGGGCACCGAGCTCGACGGTGTGCCAGCCGGGGGCCAGCTTCATTTCCTGCTCGTGGACGCCGCCGTCGGTGTCGCGCCAGCTGAGCATCACCGGCAGCTGACCCGTGAGGCCGACGCCGAGGCCGATGTGGACATCGGTGCTGCGCTTGCCGGAGTGGCCGCCGCCGCCGTCGACGCGGCCGATGCGCTTGGTGCCGTCGGGCAGTTCGACGCAGACCTCCGCGCCGACGGCGGGCGATCCGTTCTCGCGGTTGAGCTTGAGGCCCAGGAACGAGCCGGGGTTCTTGGTGACGTTGTGGTAGAAGACCGGGTCACCCCACTGGCGGGCGACCGCCAGGGAGAGGAGGCCGTTGCCGTCGACGTCGGCCGTGGCCAGGCCGCGGGTCGGGACGGGCTCGGCCATGCCGAGGTTCTTGGCGAGATCGACGTACTTGCCGCTCTCCTTGTCCTTGACGAAGAAGTGCATGGCCTGGCCGCCGGCCAGGTCGTCGCCGTGGCGGACGTTCGGCCACCACATCGGGTTGCTCGTCAGGGCGTCGTTGGCGGTGGCCAGCTCCTGGAGCTGCGGCCAGCGGTTGGTCTTGCCCTTGACGAAGCCGTCGGCCTGGGCGATCACGGCGTCACCGCTGTTGTTGAAGTCGCCCGTCTTGACGTCCCAGCCCCAGCCGGACCAGGCCAGGCCCAGGTCGGTGGACTCGTCCTTGTACGGGGCCACGCCCTTGTCGAAGCTCGCCTTGAGCTCGGCCTTGCTCTTCGCCTGGGTCATGAAGGCGAAGTTCGACTCCTGGATGCCGAAGGAGGTGGTGATGTTGCTGACGAACATGTCGTACATGCCGTTGTGGCTCAGGTCGGCGAAGTCGACGCCCATGCCCTTGAACGAGCTGTGTCCGAGCTCCTTCGACTTGGGCGCGGTGCCGGTGCGCTCGGCCTTGACCTCTTCGAACTGGATCTTGCCCGGGTGGGAGACGTTGTGGAGCAGCGCGGAGGTGCCGAAGTCGTGGGCGAGGAACAGCTCCGGCAGGTGGTCGCCGTCCAGGTCCGCCGCGGAGGCCCCGAGCGTCCAGCCGTGGGACAGGCTCAGCGGGAGGGCGCCGTCCTGGAGCTCGTAGCCGTCCTTCGTCCAGCGGAAGAAGTGGCCGCCGCCGCCGTTGTCGGCGTGCGAGAGCGACCGGTTCATCACCACGTCGCCGTCCTTGGTCTCATCCAGGACAGGGCTGTCGGGGAAGTAGTTGCCGATGAAGATGTCGTCGTGGCCGTCACCGTCGAAGTCGGCGACCGCGGCGGCGTTGGAGTTCCACAGCGGGCCCGTGTACGTCGCGCCCGGCTTGCCCGGCAGCAGCTCGGTGGGCGTGAAGTCGGCGGCCGTCAGCGGCTGCCCCTTCACGTGGTGGTTCTTGAAGATGACCGGGGTTCGGCCCCAGTAGTAGACGAGGAGGTCCATCTTGCCCTCGCCGGTGAAGTCGCCGGGCACACAGCCCATCGGCGCCATCGTGGCGTCGTTGTAGCCCAGCGGCTTGGGGTTGAGGACGAACGGCGCGTACGCGTCGTCCTTGCGCGTCGGCACCGGGGTGACGACCACCTGGTTGATCCGCGGGTCCGTCACGCACAGGTCGTTGGGCAGGCCGGTGCCGCCGATGTCGTTGACGGCGATGCCGGCGCCGACCGAGGAGATCCAGCCCTCGATGTGCTTGTAGGCCTTGTTGACCTTGCGGACTTCCTGCTTGGGATATCCGGCGGGCATGGCGATCGACAGCGGCTCGAAAGCGTAATTCTTGGCGAGATTCTCGGCATCGGCCGCCGAGGACACGGGCAGGCGCACACCGAGGAAGGTGCCGACCATCAAGGCAAGAGCGACAATTCCTGGTGCATTTCTACGCACCCAGTTCTTTTTGGCCGTCACTGATCGGCACCTTTCCGGGTAAGGGAGAGAGAAGCAAGTTCCGCGGCAACGTCCCGCCGCCACGACTCGTATGCGGGAGATGCGCCCTGACCGCGTGTGTCGGGCCGCAGCCCGACGCACACGGCGGCCGCCTTCTGCGCCGTCGTACCGCAGACGACGCGGGCGGCGAGGTGGGTGTGGTCGATGGTCGTGCCGGCCTTGATGCGGGCCTCGACGGCGAACGCGGAGCCCTGGGCGAGCGCCCAGCGGTGCTCCCCGGCCCCTTCGACGAAGTGCGCGAGCTCGGCCTCGGTGACACCGCCCGCGTAGGCGCAGGCGAGGCCCGCGCCGGCGTACAGGTCGCTGTGCCGCGCTTTCGGGTAGGAGGAGATCAGCCCGGTCACGACATCGGGATCGGTGCCGCCGACGAACCACAGGGCGCGGCCGATGCCCTGGTCGATGGCGTTCGAGGTGTAGTGATCGTGTCCGCCGTGCCAGCGGAACGGGTGCTCGGCGGCGGGTGTGCGTACGTACGAGTCGGTCTTGAAGTACGCCTGGTGGAAGCCGTAGCCGTCCAGGGCGAGCCAGCGCAGCAGCGGGTCGGTCTTCCTGATGTCCGGCCAGAGGATCTTCGGCAGGCGGGCCATCGCCCAGCCGACACCGACGTAGATCATGTAGTCGTGGTGGCGGCCCTTGCCGGCCAGCAGGCCCTCCAGCCGGCCGCTGTGGCCCGGCAGCGAGTCGTGCACCGCCGCGCCCATGCCCGCGCCCTCGTACGCGAATCCGCGCATGTCCCGGGGGACGGTCTCCAGCATCTCCTCGGCCTCGGCCGCCGAGCCCGCCTCCACGGCGTAGGCATATCCCTGAAGGAATACCTCACCGATGTGCTCGAGACGCGCCTTGGATTCCGGGTTCTTCACATGGAATCCGCGCACCTCCATCGTCGTCTCGGAGACAGGAGGTGTGAGTACCCGGCGCCGAAGCGCGCCGATAACAGTGGACACCGAAGCAGACCGCCCCTCATAGAACCCTGAATTCCCCAGTAAACGGAATCTATCCAGGGGTCGGGGAGGGGCTCTACTTCCGCCGTGCGCAATCGGCGGGAAAACGGCGGGTAATCGGCGGGCCGTCAGACTCGGGCGGCCGCCGACGTGCGCAGCCGTTCGCGGACGTTGCGGCGCCACACCTCGTACGCGGGGCCGACACCGGCCTCGGCGGCGGCCGCGGCGGTGTCGTCGGCGAGCAGCGCGACGGCCTCCACGCTCAGGCCCGTGAACGCCTCGGCGGCGGCCCGGCTGTGTTCGGGGACGAACCCGGCGTGGTGGCGCGCCTTGGCGGCGAACACCGCACCCTGCGCCAGGTGGTACCGGTCCTGCCCCGCCTCCTCGCGCAGTGCGGCGAGGTCGGCGGCGGTGGCGCCCCCGGCGAAGGTGGCGGCCAGGCCCACACCGCTCCACAGGTCGCTCTGCCGTCCTGTGGCGAAGGCGCGCACGGCGGCCGAGACGTCGCCGACGTGTCCGCCGTGGATGAACCACAGTGCCCGCCCCACCCCCTGGTCGAAGGCGCGCTGGAAATAGTGCGCGTCGCCGTCCCACGGGTAGGGAGTGTCCAGGCGCTGCTCGCCGACCCACCGCTCGGTGTCGAAGTAGGCGCGGTCGAAGCCGTATCCGTCGACGCACAGCCAGCTCATCGCGGGGTAGTACCGCGGCTCGGTCAGGTCCGGCACGACCTTCTTCCACGTCGGCCGGGGCAGCTTGGCCATGGCGAAGCCGATGCCGATGTAGTTGAGGAAGATGTGCCGCTCGCCGCCGCCGCGCAGCAGGTCGCGGGTGCGGTGGCCCTTGGGGCCCATCACGTCGCGGATCGCGCAGGCCATGGTGGCGCCCTCGTACGCGAAGCCCCGCACTTCGGGGTCGACGAGCGAGAGCCGACGCTCCGTCGTCGCCAGGTCGCGGTCCTCGATGCCCCATTCGAACCCGGTGACCACGGCCTGCGGAACGGCCTCCAGCTTGCGGGTGCGCGCGCTCGGCTCGACGGGGAAACCGCGCCCTGAGAAGCTCACTTGGTCCAGGGTCGGGGCCATGGCCAGCCTGCGCAGTGCTCCCAGTGCGGGCACGGATGCCTCCTCGTACGGGCCGCGCTGTCGGCGGCCGGAGGCCACATCGTGTGTGTCCGGGCTCGGGCGGGGCATCTTCGTCCATGCGCTTGCGACGCCACCGGCGCCGTTCGAGCGCACTCAGGCATCTTCGAGCGGTGAGCGGGCCCGGAGCGGGGTCCGGTCAGCGGATGGGACGCACGTCCACTTCCTCGTCGTGCACCCGGCGGCCGCAGTGCGAGCAGTGCAACTCCACGTGGATCGATCCGTCGCAGCCGATGTGGTCGGCGCGGCGCGGCGGCCCCAGTTCCTGCGGCAGGTTCCGGTCGCCCCACTGCATCAGGGCGATGACGGCCCGCGTCAGATCGCGGCCGGTCGTGGTGAGCCGGTACTCGTAGCGGACGGGCTTGTCCTGGTAGGGGACCCGCTCCATGAGCCCGTGTTCGACCAGGCGGGCCAGCCGGTTGGTCAGGACGTTGCGAGCAATGTCGAGGTTGCCGAGGAAACCGTCGAAGCGTTGGATACCGAGGAGGGCCGAACGGACGATCAGCAACGTCCAGCGCTCCCCCACGACCTCCAACGTCCGTGCCAGATTGCAGTCCTGTCCCTCGTACGTGTGTCTCAGCATTCGCACACCCTATGCACATCACGAGTTCCGTGAAAGGACCGGTACGGCGAAGCGGCGGCCGCTTCCCCGAGCGCGGCGCGCGCCCCGGCCGGCCGCGGACGCGGAGGTGTCGTCGCTCCCCACGGCGCTTGCCCGCAGGGCCTCAGGCCGCCTGCAGCAGCGGTTCCCCGCCGCCCCCGCCCGGGCCGCCGAGCCGGCGGTAGGCGTAGGCGGCCGACACCAGCGTCATGTGGTGGTGCCAGCCGGGGAACGAGCGCCCCTCGAAGTCGAGCAGGCCGAACCCGTCCTCCAGCTCCCGTACGGTCTCGGCGGTCCGGTCCAGCAGCCCGGTCAGCGCCAGGATCTCCTCGGTCCGGGTGTGGGTGAGGTTGGTCAGCCACAGCTTCACCGGCTGGCGCCCGCGCTCGGACCGCACGGCGAACAGCCGGTACGTCCGGTGCACCTGCGTCCCGGCCGAGGCCGGCTCGGGCAGCCGTACGAAGCTGGACATGACGGTGGTGTGCCGCCCCTGGCCGCCCCACGGGCCGACGGTCTCCGAACGGGTCAGGCCGGTCGCGTCGAACTCGAAGAGGCTGCGGGCCGCGAGCAGCAGTCCCTGCCCCTCGGTCATGTTCGGCCGCTGCAGCCACAGGTGACGGCCCGCCAGGACCTGGAGGCCGCCGGGAACGGCGACGACGAAGTCACGGCGGCGCTGGGCGAGCCCCCGCACGAACGCCGCGGCCCCCGTCGCCTCCCCCAGGTCCGCGACGACGGGCACCGGCACCGTCCGGCTGGCGGCCGCGAGGGCGTCGGTCACGTCGAGGGCGTGCTGCTCCAGCGAGCGCTGGCCCACGTCCGAGGGAATACGGGTCCGCCGGCGGCGCTCGGGGTCCTTGGCCCACGACCCGGGCAGCAGCAGCCGCCAGTCGACGGGCACCGCCGTGTCGTGCGTGGCGAGGAATCCGCCCACGCCGACCTGACAGGTGACGGAGCGTCCGGTCTCGGGGACGAAGCGGCGGTGCACCCCACAGGAGTGCTCGCCTCTCTTGCGCAGCACCGCGAGGTCGAGCACCCAGGCCCGCGGGGCCATGTGCCGCTCGGACCACCGGGCGAGCTCGCCGCGGACCGGCGACCAGTCCCAGGGACTGGCGTTGACGAACTGGTGCAGGGACTGGGACGCGGTGGGCGAGTCCGAGACGGCGGCGGCGAGCCTGCGCACGGACTTCTTGCCCGAAGTGGTGAGTAGGCTCTGTACGTACATCTGCGCCCATCGGCGCTGGTCCGTTCGCGGCAGGCACTCGAAGACCCGCTCGACGAACACCGGCATCGAGGCCCGAGAGCCCACCGAGACGTGCATGACCATGGCGCGTTCCCTCCCTAGTGTCTGCCGGCGGCAGGCGAGCACCGTGAAAGAATAGCGAACGTCCTCTTTTTTTTACGACTTGGGAGAACCGTTGAACCACTTCGCCAAGTCGGGCCCCCGCGCCCGGCACGCACCGCAGCACAGCCGCGGCCCGACGGACGAGGACCGCGGCCGCCGCGGCACGGCCGCCGGACAGGCCCTCGGCTCCCGCCCGCAGCGGCATCCGAGGCTGCCGTGAGCACCGTGACATCTTCGGCAACTCCGCCTTGTGCGAGGCATGCAGGCATCGAAGAATGGTTCTCCGACGTGAAGGTAGACTCAGTAAAGAAATCCGGATCAGTGCACCGACGGTACGGAACCGCGCCGCACGCGCGCCCGGCGGTCAGCGCTCACCGGGAGACGCAATGGTGAAGCAGGAGCGGGCAGTACGTACGCGCATGGCCCTGGTGCGGGCAGCCGCGGCGGAGTTCGACCGCGCCGGGTACCACGGCACGTCACTGGCGCAGATCAGCAAGGTCGCCGAGCTCTCGATCGGCGCCGTCACCTTCCACTTCCCGTCCAAGAACGAGCTCGCCGACGCGGTGTTCGAGGAGGGCCAGGCGGTCACCGTGGCAGCGCTGGAGCAGATGGACCGTGAACCGGTCCCGGCGCTGTGCGCGGTGGTCGACCTCAGCCTGGAGCTGGCCCGGCTGATGGAGGAGGAGACCGCCGTACGCTCCGCCATCCGGCTCTCCCGCGAGCGGCCGGGCAGCGCCTCCTGGTCGGATCTGTGGCTCCCGACGGTCCGTCAACTGCTCGACCAGGCATACGAAAGTGGCCAACTTCGCGACGACGCCCTCCCGGCGGACGTCACGACGCTGGTCGAGCACCTGCTCGACGGAGCGGAGGCGTACCTGCGCGGCCGGACGGGGACGGAGCGGGCGTACGAAAGTGCCGTGGGGCAGCTCAAGCGGCTGTGGCACCTGGCCCTGGTCGGCGTCTCGGCCACCGGCGAGCCCGGGGCGGCGGCCGTTCCCGAGCCTCGCGCGTCGGACTGAAGGAGACCACCGCGCCACCCGTCGTCCCCCGTCGACGTGGTGCGGCCGCGTCCAGCGGGAATGCGGCCCCTGGACGCACCAGGGGGACCCGCCCGGCAGCCTGACCACCGGGCATGCTGCCGAGCGGGTCCGGCACGACCGGCTGAGGGCCCTGTCCGAGAACCCCTGTTCCCGGACAGGGCCCTCAGCCCCACAGGCGCGGCGACGCCCCGCGTCCGCTCCGACGCCCCTCCCCGCTCACACGCGGGCCAGGTGCTCCCGGTACCACGGGACGGCCTCGTCCAGGCGCGCCAGCGGCCCAGGGCCCGGCGGGCAGCCGGCCGCCTCCCAGATCCCCGTGCTGTCGTACCAGTGGTCCTGCGAAATCAGCCTGAACTGACTCGGGCTCACCCGGCAGCCCGCGGCCGCCATGCGCTCCAGGCACTCCGCGACGGAGACGTCCTGGTCCACGGCGGGCAGCACGCCCCGCTCGACGAGCGCCCGCACCAGGTCGCCGGCGCGCACGGGCTCCGGGTGGCTGGCGTGCCAGAGCGTCCCACCGGCCGGGCCGTGACCGAGCGCGAGGCGGACGATGAGGCGAGCGAGGTCGCCGACCTCCACGGCCGACACCAGGGCGCGCCCGCCCTCCCACAACGCCCCGGTGGATCGGAGGACTTGGGCCAATGCGGGGACCACCCAGCGGTCTCCGGGACCGATCACCAGACCGGAACGCAGGACCACCGCGCCCGCGGCCAGCGCGGGCCCCTCGCCGGCCAGCCGGGTGCGGCTGGCCGGCGAGAGAGGCGCGGGAGGGACGCCGTCGACCGGGATCCCGCGGTGAGGTCCGAGACCGTAGACGGCCGAGGTGGACAGGTGGACGATCCTGCCGACGCCGGCCTCCCGCGCCTGGGCCATCAGCGCGGCGGTCCCCTCGACGTTGACGACGGCGCACTCGCGCTCGTCGGATCCGACCAGGGAGGCGAGGTGGACCAGGACGTCCGCGCCCTCGCAGCTTCCGCGCAGGGAAACGGGGTCGGCCAGATCCGCCCGGATCCACTCGTCGCCCCGGCCCGGCGCCTGCGGTGCCCGACGGCCCACCGCACGCAGGACCGGGGCGCCGCCCCCCGGCTCCTCCCGGATCCGGTTCAGTTCGGCCAGTACCGCCGAACCGATGAAGCCGGTGGCGCCGGTGATCACCAGCCTCCGCAGCGTCACGCGGCCGACCGCTGCTCGTAGGGCTTCAGCACGAGTTTCGCGCGCACGTGCGGGGGAGCCAGCGCCGGAAGCGTGTACTGCCACATCGCGATGAGCCGTTCGTTGAGGTCCGCCCGGCCCGTGGCGATGTTGGAGTAGATCTGCACCCCGGTGAAGGCCCCGGTCAAAAGGGTGGCGAACTGTCGCTCGTCGACGTCGTCGAGCAGTTCGCCCCGGTCACGTGCGGCGTACAGGAAGGAGCTGAGCTGGCCCACCCACTCGTGGTAGGCGGTCGCGTCGGGCTTCCCGAACTCCCCCTGCTCGACGGCGAGCCGGACGCTCGCCCGCACCAGCACATTGGTCTGGAGGGCGTGCGCCATGAAGAACGTCAGGTCGATCAGCCGCTGCAGACTGGGTTCGCCCACGGGGAAGTCGACGAACTCCTGCTGCTTGGCCATGACCTCCTTGGCCAGCTCCTGCTTGGACTTGAAGTGGAAGTACATGCCGCCCTGGGTGACACCGGCATGATCCATGATCTTGCTGATGCTGGCTCCGCTGTACCCGCACTCGTCGAAAATCGTGGCAGCAGCGTAGACGATCGCCTCCCGCGTCTTCACGGCCCGCTGCTGGCGCGGCTCGGTCATCCGGTGCCCCGATCACACTCGACAAAAAAAACGAACGCCCTTATTTTACAGGTCGGGCCGCGCGACTAGAAGTGCGTGAGCCCCCACCGACGCACGCCGCAGGGGAGAGGCATGCTTACAACATCAGAACGTCCCGTGATCGCAGATCGGGCTCTGACCACCACGGTCGCCCGGGAGTACGTCCACAGGGCAGCGCTGTCGGAAGTGCTGCTGACCAGCTGGGAAAGAGCCGGAGCGGACACGTTCACCGTCGGTGCCCAGTGGCCTCGCAGCCACGGGTTCTACACGGCCGAACACGACATGCACGATCCTCTGCTGCTGTGCGAGACCGTTCGGCAGTGCGGCATGCTGCTGTCCCACACGGGCTACGGCCTCCCGCTCGGCCACCACATCGGCTGGTCCCGCCTGCAGTTCGCGCTGAACCCCCACGCCATGCGGACCGGGGCGAAGCCCGCCGAGATCACGCTGCACGTCACGTGCTCCGACGTCCGCTACTACCGGTCGGTGCCCGCCTCGATGACCATGCACATCGACGCCGTGCGCGACGACTCGCTCCTGGGATGGGCGAGCATCCGTTTCGGCAACTACTCGCCCGCGTTGTACGAACGACTGCGCGCGGGCCGGGCGGACGCGTCGCGCATGACCGAGTCGGCTCCGATACCGCCGGACCCGGTCTCGCGCAGTGCGGCGGGACGCCGTCAGAGCCAGGACATCGTCCTGGCCCCCACACGGGAGCGCTGGCGCTGGCAGTTGCGGGTGGACACCGCGCACCCGGTCCTGTTCGACCACCCGCTGGACCACGTCCCGGGGATGCTCCTGCTGGAGTCGGTGCGCCAGGCCGGCCACGCGTTGGAGCCCTCACGGGGCACGATGATGCCGACGGCGATGGATGTGTCGTTCAACCGCTACGTGGAATTCGACACTCCGTGCTGGGTCGAAGCCGAGTCCGTATCACCCGAACTGGGGGGGTCTCGACGAAGTGTGCGCGTGAACGGTCTCCAAGACGGTACCTTCGCCTTCACGGCGACAGCGGAGATGACGGACATGACGTCGATCTGACTGGCGGCGTGACGAGGCATCAACGAGAGGGTGGAGGACTGGATGTAACGCATGAATCCGAGAGGGGCGTGCAGGGAGCTCCGCTGTCGGTGATCGAACCCGGTGTGCAACCACCGGGTTTGCGACCTTCACCGTCACCACCCGCCGGGTCTGGCACGACCCTTCGAGTGGAGGAACGCTTCCTGCACGAGCCCGTTCGAACCTGCGCAATGCGTTGCTGCGCCCTGCTCCCAAGCCGAGGCACAGCAATGTCTCACAGAAACCAGCCGACTTCGTCCGCCTAGAGACCAAGCAATCGGCTGGAGCCAATCGGAGACCCCCGTATCATGTACCAAACTTATCAGGATTTCCAGCCTCTTCGAGGACATTCCTGGCCGGAAAGCACCACCTTCAGCCCGTCCGTGTCCGTACCTTGTGCCTCGACGGGCGCCGAACCGAGGGAATACTCCCTGGTCGCACCACGTTTCCGCACACGCGTCAAGGTACCGATGCGGCTCGTGGAATCGTCCTTCTACAGCGACGTGGCCGTCAACGTGTACATCAAGGTCAAGGCACTGGGCCTGCGCCCCGAGGGCTGCACGGCCGCTGTGGAGGTTCTGGCGGGCTATCTCGGCTGCTCCAAGTCGAGCGTGGAACGGGCCATCACCCAGCTCCGGTCCCCCGCCCCGGACGGCATCACGGAACTGCCCGAGAACACCCGCCGCACGAAGCCGGGCGGTACGGGCACGACGGCCCGGCGCCGCGTACGGCCGCTCGACGACAAGGAACGCTTCATCTGGGTCCCCGTCCACGCCAGCGAGTGCCTCCGGCCCCGTGAGCTGCGCGCCTACGCCGTCGTCGCCTACGCCGTCGTCCAGAAGCTTCCGCTGGCCGAGGCCGACATCGCCGCCTTCCTCCGCCACCAGAGCGGTGAGCGCGCCGGTCAGCCCATCACCGCCCAGTCGGTGGGCAGGATCATCGGCTCGATCGTGGAGAAGGGCTGGATGGCGGTGTCCCGGCGGGCCGGCTTCCAGGGCCGCCACCTGTTCCACGTCAACGACGGACGTCAGAGCCGAACGGCCGTCCCGAGCCCTCACCCGGAGTCCGCGAGTCCCTGCACTGATGACGGATCGGGTCCTCTCACCCATGACGGATCCCTCGCGTATAGGGAAGACCACATGATTGACCGACCCGATGACGAGCCGCCTTTCCCATCCGCCGCAGGCGCACCTCCGGTTGAGTGCGCGAGCGCGGGCCCGGCGCGCACGGCCGGGCCCGAGGACGCCGTCGCCCCGAGCGCGCTCCGCGCGGATGGGTCATCTCAGGTCCGCACCGTGCCTGCGGTACCCCGCACCAGCACCCCGGTGGCCTTCAGCCGGCAGACGCATGCGGCGGTCGAACCGATCCGCTTCCTGCTCAAGGGCCTGAGTGGCTACGTACTGCGCCGTGTGGCCGGCGAGATCGAACGCCAGCTGTCCGACGGCATGACGGTCGACCGCATCCAGGCCCGTCTCACGGCCCGGCTCGCCGGCACGACGGTCTCCGAGATCCGGGATTCCGGCCGCTGGCTGCTGGGGGTGGCACTGCCCCGCTGGGGCTGCGCCGACCCGGCCTGCGAGTCGGGCGTCGTGTGGCACACCGGGCAGGAATGCCGGGTCTGCGTGGAGATCCGTTTTCTCCAGGCACGAGGTCTCCTGGAGCGGCCCCGCGCAGGTGCCCTCCCCCCGGCTGCGCCCCGGCCCTGCTGTCCTTCGTGCGAACGCATGCACCGCCCCGGCGGAGACGGCGAGTGCCTTGACTGCGCCGAGGAGCGGATCGCCCGGTCCCGTCCTGCCCCGGGCCTTCCCCCCGAAGATCCGGCCGGCTCCGGCGCGTCGGAGCACCGGTGCTCCGGCCGGGACGGCCGGTGCACCCGCTCGGCCTCGCTGAGGGGCCTGTGCTGGCGCTGTCTGACCGGCACGCCCGAGCGCAGGATCCCTCTCCCCCGCCGCCGGTTCAGCCTGTGGGACCGCTCGGCCCCGGAGACGGGATGACCCGGCTACCCGGCGCGTCCGGCCAGAACGGGCTCACGTGCGCCGGTGTCCGGGAGCCGGTGGCACTCCGGGCACGGCACGGCGTTCTCGGCGGCCCCGACGCCCTCCCGGTCGTCCACGCCGGAAACCTCGGCCGGCTCGGCGCCGGGTCCGTCCCCCTCGGCCTGGTACGCGGCCTTGACCGCACGCTTCTCACGCCACAGGTGGTACAGCGACTTCGCCAGGATGCCGGTGCCGATCAGGTTGGCGACGAAATGCCACCACACGCGGTACGTGGTCAGCGCCGGGCCCGGCGGAATCGTGCCGAACCAGGTCGACAGGCCGATGGCACGGCTCGCTCCGAGCGCGACGGACAGGGTCAGAACGATGTGCTCGACGCCGTGGATGCCCTGCATCCAGACGCCCATCTTGGCCCACTTGCGGGACTGCAGGTGGCCGTTGGCCCGCTTGGTGATCAGCACGATGCCGACGAGCCCGGCGAGGAAGATGAGGTTTCCGGTCAGGTGCAGGATCTCCATTCCCAGGGAGGGCTTGGTCATGTCGATCTGGCCCAGGCCGCGGGACAGGCTGTTGGCCCACGGTGTCATCCACGCCGGGGACATCGGGTGAGCGATCCAGTAACCGGCCTGCGAGACATGCTCCTGAAAGTGGCCCAGCTGACCCAGGACCCCGAGGCCGATCAGGCCGACCGAGCCCTTGTACAGCCACGGCCTGACCACACCACGGTTCGCGTACGCGAGCACGGCGACAGCCGCCCACATCGCGACGGTCCAGAGGATGAAGAGCACCGCACCGGCCGTATCCACAGAGGACGCCATGCCCCCCATCCCCGGCATTCCTGGCATTCCTGGCATTCCTGGGGGGTGGTTCATCGAGGCTCCTTCAGAGGGGCGACCGGGACGGCACGGACCGGCGCAGGAGCCCCTCCCCGGTCAGGGACGGTCCACTCCCACGCCCGGTCAACACGCTAGGGACCGCGAAGCGACTCCGACTTCTTCGGCCGTGCTCTTCCGCCCCCACTCTCGCTGAGGACCGCCACTCGCCCCGACTTGGCCAACTCCGTGGGGGTGTCATGAGTGTGTTCCGTCGCCCGGGAGGCCATCGGATCCGCCCGAGGAGACGCTCGCCGACACCGACCAGTCGTGCGGTCGCTCAGGACAGACGTCAAGGGCAGGGTTTTCGCCACTAGAACGATCATCACATGATCAAAATCTCTAGAAGGACCTTCTGGCGGCCTGTCGACCGGTCGACGAGCCCGACGTACCGGCGACATCCCGAAAGGCGCCGCAAGGGGCCTTTCTGTGGGCCAGTTTTCCGCCATGGACATGCAATTTCTGGTCGGTCGGCCCAGGAAGCGGTCAAACCGCCGCTCCCGCCCCGGCCTGCTCGCGTTCGGCTGTCGGCCCCTGTGGTCCGAGACCCTGAGCCGACCGTGGCCGGTCAGGGCTGGGCCCAGCGCTGGCGTCGTGGAACGGGGATCGCTGGAGAAGCAGCGTGGCCCCGGCGATGCCGGGGCCACATGTTGTCCGCGGACAACATCGGGTGCCACGCGTGAGGGCGAGCAGACGCGCCTAGACGTGGGAGTGCAGCACCTCGACCAGAGCGAGGAACCCGTCGGAGTCCAGCCCGGCGCGAAGCGTCGCGGCCTGCTCGTCGACGGTCGCTCCGAGCGCCTGTACGAGCTGACGTGCCGTGGGGACGGGCGTCGGGTCCGGGGTGGGAGTCTGCCTGGGCAGCGGGGCCTGCCGGGTCTCGGCAGGACGATCGACCGGCTCCTGACGAACCGGCACCGGTGCACCCGCGTCCTCCTCCCGCAGGGCTGCGGGCTGGCCCGTGTTGTCCGCGGACAACATCTCCGGCTCCGAAGCGGCGACCTCGGCCGGCGCTACTCCCCCGCCCGGCCCGGTCTCGTGCGCCGTGTTGTCCGCGGACAACACGGCGGCCCGCGACGGCTCGGCCACGGCAGGCCGCGCGGCCGGGGCGGGGATGTTGTCCGCGGACAACATCGTGAGCGCGTCCCGCTGGGCGATGCGCTTGGCGCGCTCTTCCTCCTTGAGCCGCTCTTCGAGGGCGAGGAGAGCGTCGGTCGTCAACGACCTGTCGTCCTTGTAGGCGCGGGCCAGGCGCCGACCGTAGCGCTCGGCCATCTCACCGCCGGCCAGCCGGTCCTGAATCGCCGAGGGGAGGGTCAGGAGCAGGATCTGGTTGCCCACCCAGGAGCGGTCCCGGCCACGACGGCGGGCGACCTCGGCAGCGTTGCCGTCGCAGGCCTTCAGCAGCTGCTCCAGGCCCATGGCCCGCTCAATGATGTTGAAGTCCTCACGGTCCTCGTTCTCGGCCATGAGGTAGTCCATGAAGTCGGCCGGGCTGGTCGCCAGGTCGTCGCGGACCACGAAGTCGAGGACCTCCAGCCCCACCTGCGAGGCGGAGCGGTGACGGCGCTCGCCGTTGAGGAGGACGAACTCGGCTTCCTCGCTGATGAGGCGGACGTGGTTGGGCCACAGCGCGAGGTAGGCGGCGCGGGTGACCGCGACACACGCCGTGGTCTGCTTCTTCGCCAGACTCCGTCCCAGAGCCTCGCGCTGCTCCTCCGTGCCGTAGTAGCGGCGGGGGTTCATGGGGCACAGCGCGACCCGGTTCAGGGGGAGGCGCTGGATCTCGTAGTCCGGAATCGCTCCTTCGGCCTGGGCCTTGGCCCGGCCCCGCTCGCTGCGCGGCGCGCGGCTGATGGCCCCGAAGGCGCCCCCGGTTCCGAGTCGGTCGGCTGCCTTCACTTGGCGATCCTCCTCGCGATGTCGCGCATGACGTCGGCCTGGTCGCTGTCGGGCGCGTGAACGAGCAGCGGCGTCTTCATCCGCACGGCCTCGCGCTGGTCCTTCAGGTCGTTCACGACGGCGATCACTTCGGGGTGGCCGAGGCTCTTCCAGGAGTCGAGCGAGGACGTCACGACGTAGCCCTTGCGGACGTCGTAGAGGTTGACGACGAAGCCCAGGTCATGGACGGTGATGTCGAGGTCGTCGCAGAGGGAGTCGATCTGCTCGCGCAGGAGGGTGTAGGCGTCGGCGGAGGAGTCCTCGGCCTGAACCGGGATCACGATGCCGGAGCTGCCCGCGGGCTCGCCGTCGCGGGTCCGTGCGTAGTAGATCGCGTTGTCCATCGCGTATCCGAGACTCGGGGGACAGTCGACGATCACGAAGTCGAACTCGCGCTCGATGGCGCCGAGAGCCTTTTCAAGGGCGGTCTCCTTGACGCGGATGTCGCGGGAGGAGACGAGCTTGGCGTCGAGCAGGAAGCCGTCGGTGCAGGCCGGCAGGAGGTGCAGGCGGTCGCCGAACGTCTCCCCCGGGATCTCGATGAGCAGCTCGCGCAGGTCGGCCTGCCGTTCGCCGCACATGTTCTTGACGAGGCTGTCGCCCTTGATCGGGAGGTGGTCGTGGCCGAACTGCTTGGTGAGGTGGCCCTGGGGGTCGAAGTCGACCAGGCACACCCGGTAGCCCATCTCCGCGAGGGCCTGGCCGACACCGGCGGACATGGCGGTCTTGCCGACACCGCCCTTCTGGTTGCCGAACGCCACGCGCCGGGCTCCGGTCTGCGGCCGGCTGCGGTGGGGAAGCGGGTTCGCGTCCAGCCAGAGCCGGATCGCCTGGGCGAGGCCCTGGTTGAAGTTGAGCCTGCGGTCCGAGCAGTCCGCGCGGAAGGCCTTGTACAGCGCCGAGGGGACGTAGGTGGAGAACGAGTCCGACCGGGCGGTGTCGATCAGGTCGAGCGGGTGGTCGGCCTCCCGCCATGCCTGGATGCCCTGGGTGACGGCGTCCTGGATCGAGATGTTGACGGTCGCGGCGCGGATCTTCAGCTCCCGCCGCAACTGCTGGGGGAGTTTGGTAACTACCTTGTCCCGGTCATCGGGCATGGCTGGTGCGGTCATGAGGGGAGTTTACTAACCGCTGGCCCGATGTCAGCACACGCGACACAGAGCAATTCAGACCTTCCGTCCATATCCACCGGCTGTGTCGGCCTGCCGATCGATGTTGTCCGCGGACAACATCTCCAGCCCGCCGGAGCGGCCCGTCGCAACCGACGTTCCCTCTCATGTTGTCCGCGGACAACATCTCCGGCTCCGAAGCGGCGACCGCGGCCGACGCTACTCCCCCGCCCGGCCCGGTCTCGTGCGCCGTGTTGTCCGCGGACAACACGGCGGCCCGCGACGGCTCGGCCACGACGGGCCGCGCGGCCGGGGCGGGGATGTTGTCCGCGGACAACATCGTGAGCGTGTCCCGCTGGACGATGCGCTTGGCGCGCTCTTCCTCCTCGAACCGCTCCTCGCCGGTCGGTGGCTCCACGGCCTCAGGGCCGGACGGCCGTTCGCCGCTGGGACCCCACGGGCCCAGGAGTCTCCTGGGCCCGCACGCTCTCGGGGGTTCCCGGCAGCGGCCGGACGATCAGCGCACCGGCAGCGCCAGATCGGCCGGGTCGGCCGTGGTCGAGCCGAAGGTCACCCGGGAGCCGAGCGGAGTCTGCCCGCCGTACAGGGCGTCGCGGGTGCCCAGCACCAGCGCCAGGCGGTGGCCCGCCGGCAGGTCGTAGGCCGTGGCGAAGAGCGGGACGTCCAGTGGGAACGGCTGCTCGGGCGTCCGCCCGGACCAGCTCTGCGGCGCGTGCGAGATCAGCCGGCCGACGCCGAGCGCGTCCACGTCGTAGAGGTAGGCGACGACCGTGCCCTGCGGGGCCGTCGCGGTGACCGTCGTGTGCACCCGGGCGACGCCGCGCAGCGACAGGCCCTGCGGGTAGGGCCTCGACTGCCGGACGACGGCGGCCGAACGGGCCAACAGGGGGACGACCACGGTCGGCGGCTGGTGCACCGCCTGGTCGACCATCCCGGACAGCAGGGCGACGCCGCCGCTCGCACCGGAGGGGATGCCGCCGAGCACGGTGGTCCGCCAGTTCGCGGAGGCCGGGTCGCCGGAGGTGTCGGCAGCGAGGGTCTCGGCGCCGACCGTGAGGTGCTCGGTGCGGGAGCTGACGGACCGCCAGTCGGCGTGGCTCTCGGGCGCGCCGGAGGGCCGGACCTCCAGGTGGACCGGCTGCGGTCGGGTGTCCGGGGCCGGGGCTCCCTTGACGTACTGGTCGAGCCACGAGCGCGCGCTGTTCCAGGTGGCGTTGTCCAGTCCGAGCAGTCCTGTGAATTCCTGGCTCGCGTGGTCGCCCGGGCGCAGTTCGAGGCGCTTGGGCACGGTCAGCCGCTGGTAGAAGTCGGTGACCTGGCTGGGGTTGAAGAAGCTGTCGCCCCAGGCGTTGGCCATCAGCACGGCGGTGCCGTTCGCGTTGATCCGGTCCAGGTAGCGAGCCGGGGAGCGGGTGTCCGCCCAGCCGATGACCTCGGGCAGGTCACGGTCGGCGAAGAGGTCGTCAAGCACCCGTGCGAACTCGGGGCTCTTGCGGCCGGTCGGGGCCTGGATGCCGGCGAGCACGGCCGCGGCCTGCAGATGCCGGGTCTGCCCGCTGTAGAGCGAGTCGGTGAGGTCGGCCCAGCCGCTGAGCGAGGCGACGGCCTTGATCCGCGGATCGAAGGCGGCGCCGAGCAGGGTCAGCCCGCCGCCCAGCGAGAGCCCCACCATGCCGACCCGGTCCGGGTCGGCCGGGGTGTGCGCGAGCGCCCAGTCGATCACCGTGGAGATGTCCGCGACGTCCTTGGGCCCGGCGACATCGACCTTCCCGCCGGAGCCCCAGAAACCCCGCACCGTGTAGGTGACGACGACGTACCCGTCGGCGGCGAGCGCACGGCCCTGGGCGACGTACTCCAGGTCGTTCTGCCCCCAGCTGGCCGGCTGCACCACCAACGGGTAGCGCCCCTGCGGATCGGCTCCCGGCGTCCCGGGGGCCGGGGTGAACACGTCGGCCTTGAGGACGACGCCGTCCTTCATCGGGACGTCGGCCAGGCGGAACGACCCGACACCCACCGCGGCCGCGAGCGGCGAGTCCGCGACGGCGGGCTGTGCGACGGCGGGCTGTGCGACGGCGGCCCCGCCGAGGGCGAGCGTCGCCGCGAGGACGGCACTCGCCGTCCGGCGTCCACGGCTGGGGGTGGGTCGTTCCATCACGCGCTCCATCTGTGCTCGAACCGATCGATTGCCGGAGCGTAGCGATCTGACGGACCCTCAGGGGAGGTGGTGATCAGCCAAATTACCGGCCAGTAACGCCATCGCCTCGATCTGCCACAAGATCATTGATCGGAGAGGTCCCGGCCGGGTTCGGGCGCGGGGTTCGGCACGCTGCTGCCCTGGCATCGGCCCAGAATCGCTGGCCGCCACCGGCACGGCAAGACCATGACCGTCGGCCGGGAGCAGCACGACGTTGATCACGTGGCAGCCCGGTCCTAGGACGGGGCTGCCGCCCGCACCGCGGCCGCCACCAGCAGCCGGACCCTCGCCGAACGCCGAGATCGCCGAGCGCAGGACCCACAGCTCAGCTCGTTCTGAGACATCGGTACGGCCCGCTGTCGTGCCAGGTACCGGCCTCCCGTGCGGTCAGACGAGGCCGGTGAGCTTGTCAGGGTTGACCTGGAAGCGGAGGTTCTGGATGCGACCATCGGCGATGTCGTAGGTGAGCGCGCCGACCGAGCATCCGCCCATGGTGAACAGGATGCCTTCCTCGCCGCTGATGACTGCCGACTCCCGTGCCATGCCCAGTGGTTCGGGCTTGGCAAGGACGCCGGGCATCCAGCGGGCGACCGGGTCGGTGCCGTGCAGCGGGCGGCGGGCCGCGGTGACCTTGCCGCCGCCATCGGACCAGGCGGTCACGTCCGGGGTCAGCGGCTTGGACGGTGTCCGCCGGCCGATCCTCCGGCCGCCTCCGTCCCACGGGCCGGGTGCCCGCGGGACGGAGGCGGCCGACCCGCCCGAAACGGGGTCGGGCCGGCCTCGGCTCACGTCCTTGACGGACGGGTCAGTTGGAGAAGTCCTGGGTGAGCCAGACGGTTCCACTGGCATCCCGGTGGACGGCGATGCCGATGTGGGTGAACTCGCTGCTGAGGATGTTCTTGCGGTGGCCGTCGTTCGGCGGCGTCTCGTTCAGCATGTCCTGGGTCAGGCTCACCGCCATGGCGGCGATGTCCTGGGCCGAGGTGGAGACCCCGTTGCCGTAGCCTATGTTCTCCCCGGCGGCGTTCCACTGGACGCCCGCGGCCGTCTCCCGCGCCCCCAACTCGGCCTCGCCCGGGCACTGGTGGGACATACCACAGCCGTCGGCCATCGTCTGATCGTGGGCCTCGGCGCTGCTGGTCAGCCCCGACGTGATGGTGTAGGCGGGCAGACCCTGGGCGGCCCGCGCCTGGTTGATCAGATTGAGGACCTGCCGCACGGCGTCCGAGCTCGAACCGGTCTGCGCGGCCGGGGTGGTGGGTGTGGCCGCGGGGGCGGGGGCGTGCGTGGCCGGGGCGGACGGGGACGACGGCGCGGACGTGTGGGACGCCGGGGTCGGAGCCGGAGCGGAGGGCCGCGCCGAGTGGGAGCCCTGGGACTCGCCACCGGGGCGCGCGGTCGCGGATTCCGGGGCGGGGGAGGCCGGGGCGGACGGCGACGGCGCGGCCTGCGAGGCTTCGGGCGAGGTCGGAGTGGAGGTCGGAGTGGAGGGCGGGCCGGCTTGGTGGCGGTGCTGGCCATCGGAGTCGCTCTGGTGCCGGTGCTGGTGGTGCTCCTGCCACCCGGCGTGGCTCGCGTGGGTGTAGCCGGGCGCGGCGGAGGCTCCGCTCGCGCTCAGCAGCGGCAGCATAAGGCCGGCGCCGGCGATCCCGGCGGTGGCGGCCAGACGCGGGGTGTGTCTCCGGCGCGCACGGCGATGCCGGCCGGTACCTGAAGTCAGCATGGGGCGTCCCTCTGCGACGCCTGCGAGGTGAGCTGTCGGGTTCGGGCCGTGAGGTAGCCCGGCCGCACGCGGCGGCTTCACCCCTAGCCACACCCGTCTCGCCCGCGAACGGGCCGAGCAGGGCGCGGCGAACTACCTGGTTCCCCCGCTCCTGCCCGGTGCACTGCTCGACGTCCGGCCGACCGGTGGACAGGACTCGGCGTCCCGGCGGCAGGGTCCGCAGGTGCGAACAGCCTGAACGCTAGGCAGATCGACCCGGGAGACACAAGTTCGTATCGTGCATATCACACCGACATCCGGCGAAATCTGATGGAAAGACATATTCGCTGATATACCGCCGCATATATACCCTAATCGGACAGCTTCCCCGGCCGTCGATGCCGGTCGTGACGGCCGCCGCCCCGGAGAGGCGGAGGCGGACGAGGCAGCCGGCTCGCGTCAGTCGACGACCGGCCCGTGCGTGCGGCCGCGCTCGAGTTCGAGGAATCCCGAGGCCGACGACTCCACCGCCCGCACCGACCCGGCCTCCGACACCGGCGACCGCATCACCGTCGTCTACGGGGTGTAGCGCCCGGGGTGCCGGCGGAGCGCGTTGGAGTGTGCACAGACAGCGGCGGCGGGTTGTTTCGCCGCCGCCGCAGAAGACTTCCGGACCGCTGTCTCAGCCGTAGCGGCGGCGGGGTGCGGGTTAGGCCGCGCCTGTCGCGCAACCGGTCTCGAGAGCGATGAGGCGGTTGGCGAGGGTGCGCGCCGGGCCGGTGAGGCCCTTGAGGATCTCCCGGGCGTAGGGGCTCCGGGGGTGGTGGGCGAGGTCCTGGACGGCGCTCCAGAGTTCCGCGATGCCGGCCAGGCTGTGCTGGACGTGGCGGATGGCGTCGTGGCGCTGGGCGAGGTACTGCTCGGCTCTCTGATGGGCGTCGCGCCAGTCGACATCGCCCGCTTCGGCGGTCCGGGCGAAGGCCGGCGTGGTGTCGCCGTCGGCGAGCCGGATGGCGTCGATCTCCTCGACGCGCCGGCGCAGGTGTTCCTCCTCCTGTCGGGCGTCGAGGGCCACGGTGGCGTCGGTGAGGGCGAGGTGGCCGGCGATGACCTGCTCGGCGAGGTCGGGGGCGTCCCGGCGCAGTCGTGCGTGCTGGGCGAGGAGGGCCTTGGCGTCGGCCTTGCGTCTGCGGACGGCGGTGTAGGCGGCGTTGAGGGCGAGGGTGCCGGTGCGGACCTGTTCGGCGAGGTCGGGGGCGTGTTCGAGCACGGTGGTGGCGATGGACAGCCGGGTGACGTTGATGCCGTGGCGGGCGGTGTCGGACGGGAGTGAGCCCGGGGAGAGTGAGCGTGCCATCGCGGCGATCATGGCGTGCTGGCTCGCGGTGGTGTTCGGGTGGTGGCGGTTGGCGGACACGATCAGGCAGACCGGATCGTCGCCCTGATAGGTGGTGAAGCGGGGTTCGACGTCGGCCAATTCGCAGGCGGCGAGTCGCCCGCGGCCGTCCAGGAGGACGCCGTCGGCGTCCAGGATGACGGGCTCGGTCAAGCCGTTGCTCTCGATGTCCTGGGCGAGGTCGAGGAGTTCGTCGGGGCTGAGCATCGGGAACAGGGCGGTAACGGGGTGGACCTTCACGGTGGGGGATCTCCTTGATCAGGATGGGTACTGGGGCAGAAGACGCCACAAAGGGGCATATGGTTCAGCGATTGCGCTCGTCGACCTGGTCAAACATGGCGGCGTTGGTGGCGTACCGGCTGCGGTGCCGGACGTGCGGGTGATACGGCGCCACTTCGGACGGTGCGTCGCTGTGTTGCGGACGAGACGGCCCAAGCCGCCGCGTCGGCGCAGAACCGCCGCCGGCGTCCTCGGATCGCCGAGGCCCCACAGGAAGTTCCGACCTCGTCCACCGGGACGCCGACGGCCCGGACGGAACCCTTCGCCCGAACGGTCGGCGTGCCGACGCGTCAGAAGCCGCCGTACGGAACGGTGATGGCCTCCATGCCGTGCCCGGACGGATCCCGGAAGTAGACGCCGCGGCCACCGTCGTTGTGGTTGATCTCGCTGGGCCGCGCGAACCTCGGGTCGGCCCAGTAGCTGATGCCGCCCTCCTGCAGGCGGGCGAAGAGCTCGTCGAACTCCCGCTCCGAGATCAGGAACGCGTAGTGCTGCGGGGTGAACTGATCGGGCCCGGTGGCGAAGTCCAGTGTGACCCCGTTCGCGAGCACCAGCGGTAGGAACGGGCCCCAGGGCTCGCCGAGTTCGAGACCCAGCAGGCCGGCCAGGAACTCGGCGGACTCCTGGCGGTCACGGGCGAAGACGATGGTGTGGTTCAGCTGTACGGACATGATGGGGATGCCTCCAACACGGCCCCCGGGGCGAAATGCTCTTCCATCCGCCGGCCGGGACGGTCGGGCGCCGGTACCGGTGCCGGGCGAATCGGGCGGGCAATCCCCGCCTCTCGCAGCCTCGGGCCACGGGGCGGGGAGCGGAGGTCAAAGGCTCAGGGCGACGGCGGCGTCGATGCCGCCGAGGAACAGCGCGACGGTGGCCTCCCCCCCCCCCCCCCCGACGGAAGGGGTGGTCCAGGGCGAGGTGACCGGGGCCGGTGGCGGCGGTCTTCATCGCAGGAACCCCCTTTCGGGCATGGGCGTCGACCCGTTGCGTGGACCCGCTCCCTCCACGCTACGACTCACGTTCGCCGGACGGTCGGCTCGGCCCGTCTCCGTTGCGAACCGCCGGCTTCATCGCCCGGAACCCCTACCGGGCGCGCCGCGCGCGTCAGGACGGCAGCACGTCCGGTAGGTCGGGACGCTGCATGGGCTCAGGTGGGCCTTCCCCGAGCACGGGCTTGGGCGGCCGCGTGGTCCTGGTCGAGCCCCATGACCAGGAACAGGCCGTGCTGCCTGCATCATCGGCTGCGTCTGTGCTCTTCCGGGCTCCGCCATCTGCGCGGGGGACATCCGGGGTGGGTGTGGAAGCGCAGAAGATGGTTCCCGAGCCACGGACCTACCGCCGACACCTTGCGGGGCCAGACCCGTGCGATTGGTGGCGGACCGCATGGTGTCCAGCGCCGCGGCCGTGTGGGGGTGGCCGAGGCGACGGATTTGGAAGTCGTGTGGTGCTGAAGTCGCCACCTGCAAGTGTCCTCCGCTTCGGGCTGCATACGGCGAGGGCATGCCAGGGGTGACCATGCGTCGGTTGCTGTTCAACGGCCTGGCGGGAGCGCACCACATGTGGGCGGGGGACTGCCCGCGTGGGTGGGAGGGAAGCTTCTTCAGCGAGGCGAGGCGAGGCGAGGCGTGGCGCGCCGGAACCATGCCTCGCCGGCAGCCTGCGGTAGGAGCGGTGGCGGGCCTTTTTTATGTAAGAGGACAGCTGGCCGATCCCGCCTCTGACCTGCGAACTTGGAAAATCAAAGGTCTAGCTGCGCCGACACTTGGGTCGTTTCTGTGTCACGGAACGCCGACATTCGGGCCCAATGTTTCGCAATGCTGCGAAACATTGGGGTTGGTGTGCGCCGACACCCGGGACCTCCCGCGTGATCGCCGGACCTGGCCAGACGAACCGGCCGCCGAGAGTCCCGACCACGCCCACGACACGTGTTTCGCACTCGCGCGCAGAATGCTTCGCACCATTGCGAAGGACGTGTAGCCTGCTGCCGACACGAGCAAAGGATCACGGTCTTGGCACAGGCAGAGCGCGACAGCACCCGCAGGCAGGCACCCGGGCGGACCCGCCAGCCGAGACTCCAGCCCGCCGGCCCCCAGCACCAGCGCGACCTCGCCGCCGAGATCGTCCGCGGCTACGCCGGCCACCTCCCGAACGGCGTCTACGAAGCCCGCACCAAGTTCTACCGCCGCGCCCCCCACGAAGTCCTCGGCTCCGACGGCTACGCCCTCCTCAGCCGCTACTTCGCCCGCTACGTCCTCCCGCAGGCGCTCATGTCCGGCGAGATGACCAAGCTCCAGTGCGCCGTGCTGTCGAACATCGTCGGCCGGGCCGAACGAGGCGTCTGCCACGCCATCCAGCGCGAGATCGCCGACGAGATCGGCACCAGCCGCTCCAGCGTCAGCCCCGCCCTCAAACACCTCGCCGCACGCAACTACATCCGCAGCGTCGGCCGGGGAGTCTGGCAGCTCAACCCCCTCATCGCGTACAAAGGCAACGGGGACGAGCAGCAGACGTTTCTCGCCGAACTCCGGGCACTCGCCCTCGAGAACGGATTCCCTGACATCATCGGGCTGGCAGCCGTCCAGAACGGGGACAAGGAGTCGACAGCATGCTGATGGTCACCGACCTGTTCGGGATGCTGCGGCGCCTCGAACTCACCCCCACCGCGACGAACGTCCTGTCCGTCATGGTCGAGCGGCAGAACCCCGGTGGTGTCGTCCCCCTCACCCAGCAGGACATCGCCGAAGAACTCCAGATCCTCCCCTCCGTGGTCAGCCGCGGGATGACCCTCCTCGTCGAGCGCGGCCTCGTCCTGCGCAAGGGCTACCGCTACCGCCTCCACCCCGCCATCGCCGGCTACAGCTCCGAACTCGAGATGCAGGCCGCCATGGCCCGCGCCGCCCGCGAAGGCGTCCCCCCCATCCTCATCCCCGACTACCAGGCCGCCCCGCCCAAGGCTGGCCGCTCCAGGCTGCGCGCGGTCGGCTGACCGTCCCGGCGCAGCCGGGCCGGGACGGGTGTGAGCGGCTACTGCGACCGGATCGGCCGGCAAGTTCGTCCCGGCCGATCGTGTTCGCGCAGGTCAACGGGTTGTCCGGCGCGGGTCAGGCTGGGCGGCGGACAGCTGAGGGGCAGGCGAAGCAGGGCCGAGTGCTGGAGACCCTGGTGGCCGGGCAGACGGCGGTTCTGCAGGCGTTGCGCCGCCTGGGCGGCAAGCAGTAGGCCCCACGCCGCTTCAGCGTGCGGTGCGCAGGCGGTCCTGCCGCGTGGTGACGAGGGCGCGCCAGCGGGAGCGCACGGCTTCGGGGCCGTCGAGCCAGCGTGCGGGGGAGGGGAAGTGGAGGGGGCGGCCGGCCATGAAGTGGGCGATGTCGGTGTAGTAGGCGTAGTCGTGGCTGCGGGTGAGCTGGTCGAGGTCGCGGATCGCGGTGTCCAAGCCGGCGTCGTCTAGGACGGCGTGGTGGAAGCAGCGGGCGAGGGCGAGGGTGGTGCGGGCGGCCCTTACACCGGAGGCATCGACCTCCAAGCCGAGGACGTTCGCGCGGTCGAGGAACTCCTCGCCGCCGGCGCCGGCCGCGAGGACGAGGGCGGCGATGCGGGTGGTGAGGGTGGTGGCGCGCAGGTCGAGGCCGGCCAGGAGCTGGGCGGCGAGGTCGAGGTCGTCGTCGGCCGTCTCGGGGGCGGTGAACGCGCGGACGAAGGCGAGCTGGGCCTGGGCGGTGGCCCTCTCTCCGGCGACGGCGTGCCGTTCGGCGTCGGTGCGGGCGGCCTCGTAGTTGGCGGCGGCCTGGTCCATGTGGGCGTGGATCCAGGCGAGGTCGCCGAGGACGCGGTTCTGGCGTCCGGCCCAGCCGAGGGTCTGGGCGGCGGCGTGGGCGGTGGGGAAGTCGCCGTCGAGGCGGGCGAGGTGGGCCAGGCCTCGGCGGGCCGCGGGGGCGAGGCGGGTGGTGCCGGCGGCGACCTGCTGCATGCCCTGGCGGGACGCGCCGGTGCGGCCGAGGTCGCGGTGGGCTTTAGCCCGGTAGTAGAGGGCCATGTCGGTCAGGTCCTCGGGCAGCAGGTGGCTGTCGATGACGCGGGTGAGGCGGTCGGCGGTGCGGGTGCGGTGCTCGCGCTGGCGGGCGGCGAGCGCGCTGAGGGTCTCCACCAGGGCGTCGGCCGGGGTGTCCAACGCGATGTCGTCGCCGTGCCCGATCGTGGTGGCCTGCCCGGGCACGTTGGCGGGGGCGGGCGGGGCGAGTGGTTCCCAGATCGAGTCGGAGACGTAGGACCAGGCGGCGTCGGCGAGCCAGCCGAGGTCGAGGCGGTGGTCGCGGGCCAGGCGCAGCCCCTGGCGCAGGCCGCCGATCAGCAGCGCGCGGTCGCCCGTGGCGGCGGTGGTCCACTGGTCACCGAGGGCGGTGTGGGCGCGGTCGGCGGCCCGCTGCCAGTCCTGTTCGGACCAGCGGTCGTCGGTGCGGTCGTCGGCGCCGCGCAGGGTGGAGCGGACCAGGGCGTGGAGGCGGTACGGCCACAGCGCCGCCGGGTCTTCGTGGACCAGGGGTCGTTCGACCAGGCGCAGGGCGGGTGCGTCGTGGCTCATGCCGGCCGCGGCGGTGGCGAGCGGGATGTCGAAGGCGTCGAGCAGGGCGGCGGCGCGCAGCACGTGCCGCTCGTCGCCGGTGAGGTCCTGGAGGGTGCGGGCGATCAGAGCGCTGAAGTCGGCCTCGAAGTCGTCAGCGGTCGGGACGCGGCTGCGGCGGATCTCCAGGAAGCGCAGTGCGGCGAGGTCGAGGTAGAGCGGCAGGCCATGGGAGCGGCGGGCGATGACGGCGCGGATGTCCGCAGGGATGAGGGGGTGGTCGTCGGTGGTGGTGAGGCGGTGGGCGAGGTAGTCCTCACAGTCCTCCGCCGAGAAGTCGCCGATCAGAAGCTGTCGGCGGCCGACGGCTGGGGCCGGGGTGCGGGCGGCGGGCACGAGCGGGGTGGAGGCGGGGGCGAGGTCGGGCCAGGCAGTGGGCCCCGTGTAGTCGAGCTGGCCCTGCAGAGCCGGGTCGGCCCACTGCAGGCGGCTGCGGCCGGTGATGACGAAGACCGCGTTCGGCATAAGCCAGACGACGCGCTGGACCAGGCGTTCCAGGTCGCGGTGGGTGCGGTCGCCGACGTCCTCGAAGCCGTCCAGCAGCACCACCGGCACCACCGCCTTCTTCACGGGCAGGCGGGCGAGCTCCCATGCCAGCAGGTGCGGGTAGAACGACAACGTCTCCAGGTCGGGCTCGGCCTCCAGCAGGTCCGCAAGGCGCGCGCAGCCGGCGAGCGCACGGGCCTTCTCGTGCCGCTGGCGCAGGGCGGTGACCAGGGCGGCGGCGACCTGTCCCGCGGCGGAGCCGACGACACCGGGCAGCGCGAGCTGCTGGGCGGCCTCGCCGACGGCGCCCTTGATCTGGCCGGGCAAGGCCTCGCCCGCCATGGCCGCCAGCCCGCGACGGCGCAGGTACTCCTCCAGCGGCTCGCCCGGATGCGTGGCGTCCCAGTAGCGGCGCAACGCGATGTCGAAGGCGGGTAGGCCGCGGCCGACGCGCCGGGCGAGCGCCAGGCGCAGGGTGAGTACGAGCTGCTCGAAGTCGGTGCCAGCGGCGCGGGCCAGGTCGATGCGCACCGGCAGGAGACGAGGGCTCTCAGGCCACACGGGCGCGCCCCAATGCGCGGGGCGCCGGCCCGCGTCGGTGAGCGCGGCCTCCAGCTTGCGCGAGAGCGTGGATTTTCCGATTCCGCCGACCCCGTGGATGATCAGCACGTTGTGCCTGGGGGCCTCAAGGTCCTGGACGTCGAAGCCCGGATCTGCGATCTGGGCGAGGTGCTCGGTGAGCACGGAGGAGACGGCTTCCCATTGCGCCTCGCGGTTGGTGAACGCCTCGCCCGTGCCCACCTGCTCGTTCGAGCCGAACATTGCCCGCAGATCCCTCGCCACCGACGATCCCCTCCGCACCGATCTGACAGGGCATCAACCTACGCCTCATCGCGGCAGGTTGGCACCGGTGTCAGGCCTCGTGCGGTGCAGCGGGCTGGCGCCTGGTCGGCGGTTCAGCCCCGGGTGGTCCAGAGATGGATCAGGCTGCGTTCCTCGTCGCGGGCCGTCGGCGCCGGTCACGGGTCCGTAGTCGAACCGCAGGACCAAACCGCGCTGCCGGAGCTCGACCCGGTCCTGCCAGGCGGACCGCTGCGGGTGCCCGACGATGACCTGCTCGCACGCCGAGGCGACGGTCGGCGTCGCACTGCCCACCCTGGCCCTCTGCTTGACCCTGTGTGAGGCCCCGGTTACCCGGCGTCTGCCGCCAATCGGGTGAGCATGTTGGAGCCGCTGCTGTTCGGGGTCTGTTCCGGGAAACCGGCCGGACCCGAACGGCTTCGTAGGAGCGGGGCTGCGGGGATGGGGTGGGGCTCTGTGCGGTCGGCTGGCGGGCTTCGGCCGGGTCGCTGCGCCGGAAAGCGATATGTTATCAGGCGATGGAGAGTTTTATCACTTGATGAAAACTTTTGAAGCCACTACGTTGCAGTTGTTTGCGATGGATGTTTGGTGGAGGGGTTCATGCTGGCGGTGGATGTCCGGCAGTCGCTGAGAGACGGTAAGACGGTGATCGAGGGGGCTTCGCGCTGGTGGCGGTTCGGCGACCAGACGGTCGCCGACCACGGGGACTTCCTGCTGGCGTTCGTCGAAGGCCAGCTGTGCGTCGGGGCTTTCGAGATCCGCAGCGCGTCGCGCGACGAGGCCGAGGGCGGCAAGTACGTGTTCGAGCTGGTGCCAGCGGCTCGGTTCGAGTGGGCCCTCCTGGGACACCTGCCGCTGCCGGCCGGCCGCAATCCGGCCCGGGTGCTGACCGGATCGGCGCTGCGCGAGTTCCTGGACTCCGCCCCCAAGAACGCGTCTGCCCTCGAGGAGGCGAGGTGACCGGCACTCCGGACGCGATCGACGCGTTGCTCGGTGCCGGCCCGCGCCGCGCCGTGCCGCTGCCCGACTCGGCCGAACGCGAGAGGCTGCGCACCGAGTACGGGCTGACCAAGGCGGAGACCGCGAAGGCCCTCGGTATCAGCACCAGCACCTTCACTGCCTACGAATCGGGTCGGCGTGACCCGCAGGGCGAGGCCCGCACCGCGTACGCGCGTCTGCTGGAGGGCATCGCCGCCCAGCTCAGCCCCGCGCCCGCGGCCCCGGAACAGCCGCCTGCTTCAACCGCTGCGATCGGCGCGCCGCTCTCGGCCTCCGCCCCGACTCAGGCGCAGGCACCCACCACGCCCGGCGACGTGGTGCTGGAGCTGGACCGCACCCCGGCCGGGGACCTGGTCGCCGGGCCGCCTCAGCCGTGCGTGCGGTGCGGGCGGCCGACGCCTTACCGCTCGGGCGGGCGCCCGGTGCACATGGGCGGCTGGTGCGCGCCCGCCCCGGCCGGGCAGCCGGCGGCCGCCGTCCCGGTCGCGGAGCAGCCCGCCCCTCAGGCCCCGGCCGAGTCGGCTGCCTCGGTCGCTTCGGTCGCTGCGCCCCGTCAGACCGCCCCCGCCGTTGCACCGGCTGCGGCCCGGCGCGGCGCGTCGTCCCGCCCTGCCGCCGGCGCGGCGTCGCGGGCGCGGAAGGCGGTGGTGAGGAAGTCGGCCGCCGAGGCCGGTCCGGCCGACTGGGAGCTGGCCGCAACTGCCAGGTTCCCGGCCGGTCCGCTCGCGGTGCTGGACGTCGCCCCGTCCGGGAAGGCGCTGGTGGCCCACCTGGCCGACGGCGCCCTCGCACCGTCCGCCCCGGCCGGGCGGACCCTCGCCGATGTCGTGGAGTGGGCGCTGGAGGTGAAGCTGGGCTCGCCCAGGTTGCACCGGCACGGCAAGGACGGCGACGCCCTGGTCGTCATCACCGACGCCGCGCTCGCGGAGCTCGGCCTGCCGCCGATGGGCCGGGACGAGAAGAAGGAGTACGTCCAGCGCCTCGGCCAGCTGCCGAAGACTCACAAGGCCGTCAAGCAGATCGAGAAGGCCGGCTGGCTGCTGACCCAGCGCGGCCTCGGCCCGTGGGCGCGGGTCTACCGCACCCCCGAGGACGGCAAGCGCCAGTGCGTCCAGCTGTGCATCCCCGCCTGGGGCGCGCTGGCCACCGGCGGCTGGCAGATCCCCGACGGCCTCGGCGCCGCCGACCTCGCCCGCCTGCTCGGCACCTACGCCACCCGCGTGCTGACCCCCCGCGGCTCCACCGCCGTCTCCGGCCTGGAGCTGGTCACCGCGCTGCGCCCGCCGACCCGCGCGGTACGCACCGAGGCCGGCTGGATGTCCGGGCCGGTGGAGGGCTCCCGGCCGGCCACGGGCTTCGACCCGGCGCCGCCGGAGGTCCCGGAGATCCACCCGCTCGCCCAGGACCGGGAGCCGGGCGGCGAGCTGGTCACCGAGGCGTGGGACTGGCACCGCGACCTGACCGACGCCGAGAAGGCCGCCGCCTGGGCGGTGGGCCTGGACATCAACATGGCCTTCCTCGCCGCAGCCGGCCGCCTGACGCTGCCGCTGGGCCCGCCGGTCCGGGAGACCGCGCCGGCCTTCGACCCGAAGGTGCCCGGCTCCTGGCTGGTCGACCTCTCCCACGTCGAGACGGACCCACTGCTCCCGTCGCCGTTCACCGCCGACGGCTCCCGGCCGACGGGCCCGGCCTGGTACTCCACGGTGAAACTGGCCTACGCGGTGGAGCTCGGCGCCCGGGTCCAGCCCACCGAGGCCTACCTGCGGCCCGAGCACGGCCCCTACCTGGACCCGTGGCACAAGCGGCTGCGCCAGGCGTACCTGGACACGATGGCAGAGCTCGGCGTCCCGCTGGACCTGGCCGACCGCGACCCGTTCGCCTTCCTCGACGCCATGGCCGCCGTCAAGGCGACCGGCGACCCGGCGGAGCTGGCGGTGCTCACCGCGATCAAGCAGACCGCCAAGGGCACCATCGGCAAGTTCCGTGAGCGCCCGCGCGGGCACGGCTACCGGCACGGCGAGCGCTGGGCCGCGCTGGACCGGCCGACCTGGGACCCGCTGATGCGTGCCCTGGTCATCGACACCGCTACCGTCAACATGCACCGCAAGCTCCGCAAGATGGCCGCCGACACCGGCCTGCGGGCCATCGCGGTGCTGTCCGACTGCGCGGTGTTCGCCTCCCCCGGGCCCGGCGCCCTGGACGTCCTCACCAAGTCGGACGGCACCCTCAGCACCTCGCTGCGCCTCGGCGTCAGCCCCGGCCTGGTGAAGTTCGAGGGTTCCCGGCCGATGGCGGAGGTGCTGGAGCTGATCGCGGACGAGGCCAACCCGGCCCGGCACATCAAGACCGGCGGCCTGGTGTCCGCCGACGAGTAGCTGCTCCCCGTGCGCCCCGCCGGCACCGATCGGCGAGCCGCCCACCCGCACCATTCGACGCCGTCCCGGCCGGGACGGCAGGAAGGATCTGATGCCCCATGAGCCGGGAGATCGACGAGGGTCTGGAGCGTTCCGAGCGCACCCGCCCCATCCCGGTGCACCTGAACACCAGGGTCAAGTTCCTGTGGGAGAAGGTCGCCAAGGAGGACACCGCCAAGCTCGCCCAGGCCGTCGGCGTCTCGGTGCGCACCGCGCAGCGCTGGGCCCGCGCCCTGACCGCCCTGGCCGAGGGCCGGATGACCGGCGACATCCCCATGACCCGGGCCAACGCGGCGAAGGTCGAGCGGGCGGTACGGGCGGCCTGGCAGCCGCGGGTGAAGCAGCGGGTGCGTCGCCAGGCCGAGCAGCGCGGCTTCATGCTCCACATGCAGGCGACCTTCGGGTTCAGCGCGGCCGGCGGCTCCACCGACGACCCCCGCCCCCGGATGATCACCCAGAAGATGCCCGGCGACGTGGCGCGGCGGCTGTACGAGGCCCGCGACGCCGGAGCCACCCAGGCCCGGCAGGAAGCGATCCTCGCCGAGGCCCTGCGGGACGAGTACTTCAAGGACGGCGGACGCCGTGCCCGCGGCCTCGACGTCGAGCTGAACGACATCGCCTGGATGGACGTCGAGCTGTAGAACCACCCTCCGGCGGCCCCGTGTCGCCGGATTCGGGTGACTGAGCGCTTCAGTCGGCGGACGAGCGGCCGACTCGGCGAGTCGTGCGTGCGGCGTCGATGGTGATGGCGAGTTGGTCGGCGTGGTCAGCCCGGTCAACGCGTAACTCGCCAAGTGAAGCGCTCAGTCACACCACCACCCCGAACCCGACATGCCGCTACGCCTCAGTGCGGGAGGTACCGCCGACCCAGAAGGTTCAGGGCATGCACCAGCGCATCGCGCTGAGTGGCATCCAGGTCCGCGGTCAGCTCGGCGTCCAGGCCCTGGGCGGCGTCCGCACAGCGCGAGAGCAGGGCACGCCCTTCGGCAGTAAGGCTGAGGACCTGCCGACGGCGGTCCTCCAGGTGCACGTCGTCGACCAGCACCAGCTGGGTGCCCAGGTCGCACAGCAGCTCGCACACCGCGTTGGTGATCTGGATCTGGTTCATACGCTCGG
>NZ_JBIRFA010000028.1:0-120234 GCF_044327205.1 Kitasatospora sp. NPDC018058
AGCCGCCCGTCGCGACGGTGCCGGGGCAGCGCTCCGCCGCCGAACTGCTGGACGCCGCGCACGCGCTGGCCACCGAGCGCCGGCAGTGTGCCGAGCGGGTTCGGGCCGAGGCGCGCGCGACGAAGCTGACCGCTCTGGCTGCCGACGAGGAAGCGATCTGGCGCGAGGTCGAGAACCACGTCGCGTGTAAGCAGGCGGCCCGCTACGACACCGCCGTGGCCCTCCTGGTCGGGCTCCGCGACGCCTGTGACCACGTCGGACGCGGCCTTCAGTTCCGGCAGCGAGTGGCCGCGCTCCGCGATCGGTACCGGTACCTGCCCGGTCTGCTGCGCCGGCTCGACGGCCGGGCCCTGCGGGGCTGACGCCCGTCCTGCCCGCGTGTGGGGCTCGCCGAGGGACACCGGTGGCCCCTGGGCCGCGACCAAGCGGCTGGAATATCAAGTGCAGGCATTTCGCAAGCGTTGCAGCTAAAATGCCTGCATGGCTGCGATCACGATTCGTGAAGTCCCGGACCCGATTCTCGAAACCCTCAAGCTCAAGGCGGCCAAGGCAGGGAAGAGTCTCCAGGCGTACCTGCTCGACCTCGTCACCCGCGAGGCGGCCACGCCGACGTTGGCCGAGATGATGGCCCGCCTTGACCGGGAGACCCGTACCGACGTCAGTACCTCTGACATCCTCGCCGCGATCGATGACGGGCGGGAGCGTCGGTGAATTCAAGCGTTGTCATTGACTGCTCTGCGCTGGTGCGGGTGCTCACCGACCACGGCCCCGCCGGCCACGCCGTCCGCGACCGACTCCGCGGGGTGGATGCGCTTGCCGCCCCTGGCCTGCTCGACTACGAACTCGTGTCGGCTCTCTTCGGCATGGTGCGGGGCGGCAAGCTCGCGGAGAAGGAAGCGGTGAAGGCCATAGCCGACTACCAGGCACTCGCCATCACACGACACGAGACGCTGATCCTCTGGCAGCGGGTGCGAGAACTGCACGACAACATCAGTGCATATGACGCCCAGTATGTGGCGCTCGCCGAGACCCTCGGCGTGCCGCTCGTCACCAGCGATGCCCGAATCCAGCGCAGCGGTGCGGCCAAGTGCACCATCGAGGTCTTTGCCTAGCCGCTGGTGAAGGCGGGCCGGAGCAGAGCAACGACCGTCCGCTGTGCCGTTGGCGTCAAACGGCACGAAAATGCCCCCGAAGCGAACTGCTTCGAGGGCATCGTGCCTGGTCAGGCGATGTGGCCAGGGCCAGGGTCGAACCGGTGACCTTCCGCTTTTCAGGCCAAGCCGGGCAGTCGAGATCGATGGAAGGGCCGCTGGCTTCAAACCTCTGGTCCCGTCCCCGCTGGCGGCTCACTACGCTAGGTGTGGTGAAAGCCGAACGAAGCCTCGCGATCTGGCTGGCCGACCGTACTCCCTCGCAGCTGACCGAACTGCTGGAGCAGCGCGAACTTCCCTACGCGGCCAGGGTGGCGAGCCTGACCGACCTGGCCGGCCACCTGTTGACGGACGCCTCCACGGCCCTGGGGCTGAGCGAGATCAGCCTCGGGGACCTTCAACTGCTGGTCGCTGTGGCAACCTTGGCCGAACGGTTGCACGGTCCGCTGCCGGCCGTTCCGCCTGCTCATCACCTGTTCATGGGCTACGGAGGCCGTTCACCACGGCTCGACGCGCCTGCGGTCGACCCCGCTGACCGGTCCGTGACCCGGGACCAGCTCTTCCGATTCCTGCAACTCGACGGCGCGGGTCGGTCCGCGGCCGAGGCCGCGCTGTCCCGGCTGACCGAGCGGGCCCTGGTACTGCCCTCGTCCGGAAGCAGGGTCATCGTTCCGATCCTGGTCCACCGCCAGGCGGGCGAAGGCGGCGGTTACGGTCGGCCCGCCGAACAACTGCTCACCGAGGCCTTCAACGCTCCGGAGATTCACCGCATCGCGCAGGGGCTGGGGCTCGCGAAGGCGCGGACTCGAGACGAGGCGCAGCGGCAGATCGTGGACGTGCTCAGGGACGCGAAGCGCGTGCGAGCCATGGCCGCCGAGGCGCCGCCCGCGGCCTTGGACCTGTTGGACAAACTGGTCCCGGGCCCGCCACTGCTGCGCACACACTGCTTCGTCTCCCGGTACGGCGGTTTCTACCCGGGTTCCGGAGGCAAGTTCACCTTCCGGGAAGGCGGCTCGGGAGATCCCGGCACGGACTGGCTGGCCGCCCGCGGCCTGGTCCTTCCGGTGGATGAGGACCTGGCGGAACTGCCGCGCGAGGTGGCGGACGCGTTGCGCGACCACGACCGCGCGCCGAGCTACCAGTCTGCCCCGCCCCCGGTCGAGGGCACGGTGGAGATTCCGGCTGGTGCAGTCGAGAGCCAGGCGCAGGCGGCGTTGACCGAGGCGGCCTCCCGGGTCGAGCTGATGCTCCGCCAGGTGGCCGTGCAGCCGCTCGCTGTGCGCAAGGCGGGCGGAATCGCAGTCCGGGACACCCGTCGGCTGGCGAAGGCGGTCGGCATGCCGGAGGAACAAGCCCGGCTGTGGCTCGACCTGGCGAACAACGCGGACCTGATCACCCCTTGCGCCGAGGAAGCGGAGGCCCCGACGAGAGGACGGGGCCGCGCGCGTCGGCCGGAATCCCAGCCACCTGCCCGGATGCTGCCCACCGAGCGGTACGACGAGTGGCTGGCGGCTCCACCCGCTCAGCGGCTGCTGCCGCTCGTCGCCACCTGGGCGGTGGTGCCCGAGGTGTTCAGCTATTGGCCGGACGAGAATGACACCCCGGTCGCGCTGGTCACGCCGGAGGACGGCGAGGCTGTCGATCTGCGCCATGCCGTGCTGGAGGCTCTGGCCACCCTCCCGGCCGGGCACGGAGTCCCCACCGGCAAGTCCGCTCGCGCTCGGGCGACCGCTCTCGCCGGCCTCATCGCCACGGCGGCCTGGTTCCGCCCGGCCGCCCTCGCCCAAGGTGCGTGGGAGGCTGAGCGGGTCGAGGCGACCCTGGCGGAGGCGGAGCTGTTCGGGGTCGTCGCCCACGGAGCGCTGACTCCGCTCGGGCACGCCGTGCTCGGGCTCCTGAGGGCGGGTGCACACCGCCACTTCCCCGCCGTTCCGGGCGCCGGGCCGGCGCTGCGTGACCGTCCTGCTCTGGACGACGCGGTTCGGCAGCTGTCCACAGCCCTGGACGCGCTGCTGCCCGCGCCGCAGACCACCGTCCGGTTCCAGGCGGACCTTACGGCCGTGGTCGCCGGAGCTGCCGCATCGGAGCTGACCGACCTGCTGGCCGCCTGTGCGGACCGGGAGTCGGAGGGCCATGCCGTGGTGTGGCGGATCACCCCTGCGGCGGTCCGCCGGGCGTTGGACTCCGGACTGGACGCCGCCGACCTGCTGGCTCGGCTGGCCGACGTCTCCGAGGGCGGGCGGCCGCTTCCGCAGCCCCTGGAGTACCTGATCAAGGACACCGCGCGGACCCACGGCAGGATGCGAGTGGTGCGCTCCGCCTGCTGCATCCGCTCCGATGACGAGGCACTGGTGTCGGAGCTCGCCGCGGCCCGTGCGCTGTCCAGGCTCGGGTTGCGACGGATCGCGCCGACCGTGCTGATCAGCACGGCCGAGCCCGAAGCAACCCTTGCCGCGCTTCGGGCCGCCGGCTACGCCCCCGTGCTGGAGGCGGAGACCGGGACGACGGTCATCGAGAAGGCCCGCCAGGAACGCGGTCCCAAGCGCATGCCGTCACTGTCCGGAGCGCGACCGCGTCACGGCAAGGGGCCGAGCACCGCCACTGCGCTGGCGAGCGCGTTGCTGGCCGGCCGGTGACCAGAGGGGGATCGCCCCAAGCGCTCGGACAGGGCGATGTGCGCCGCGCCGTGGAGGTGAAGTCACCTCGGAGCTCCCTGACTCGGGGTAGGAGCTCAGCACGCTGGGCGCGTTGAATCGGTAGCGAGGGCAGCGTGTCAGTGGCCCTCGGTCCAGAGCTGTTGGTACTCGCTGTCGGGCGGAAGGATGGTGACCGTCCGCCGTTCCGTTGGCGTCAAACGGCACGAAGATGCCCCCGAAGCGAACTGCTTCGAGGGCATCGTGCCTGGTCAGGCTATGTGGCCAGGGCCGGGGTCGAACCGGCGACCTTCCGCTTTTCAGGCCAAGCCGGGGCGTTGGAGTGTCCTGATCTGAGCGCTTCCGCCGTCCGTAGAAGTGCGGCTTCGGACGTCGTCGTGTACGGCGGTTGGCGTCAGCGTTGGCGTCACCCGGAGTCTCGGGATCAGACCGTGCTCGTCAGTCGAGGGTGCGCAGTTGCTGGTTGATCTCGTGCAGGTCGAAGTGGGCCGGGTCGAAGTCGGCTGCTGTCTTGAGACCGAGCCAGCGAAGCAGGTCCTCGTGCTCCGGGTCGGTGGAGTCCAGGAGGGTTCGCTTGAGGTCCTCGTACCCGCCCGGGCCTCCGCAGTCCTCAGGTGGGCAGGCTCCGGCGCCGTCCACGCAGGCGGGATAGTGGTGGTCGGCCTCGGCTGTCATCCGGCGTTCGACGGTGATGCGGTGCTCCCACGAGTCGCCGAAGTCGTAGTCGTAATCGAGGTGTCCACCTTCCTTGACCAGGATGTCCAGGACAGCGGTGGTCTCGTCCGCGAAGTCCAGTTCACCGGAGCGGCGTCCGTACTGGACGCCGTTCGCGCTGAACGCGTGCAGGTGACAGTTCTGCCAGCCCATGGCGGCCTGGATGACCTGGTGCAGCCTGTCGAGGCGGATGCCTGCCGGTACCTGGACGAGACGCCAGACCGAAGGCCGATCCACGTCGGAGAGCTGGACGCGGAGTTCGTAGACCGGGTCACCAGCGCGTAGCTCCCCGCGGAGCCGGGCCATGGCTTGATGGCCGGCCGAGGTGAGAGTGACGGACTTGCCGGTCTGCTGGGCGGCCCCGAGGCCCCTGAGCGCAGCGAGGAGGCGGTCCACGTCGCGGTCGTTGCTCTGACGCAGGAGGCGAAGACGGTCCTCGGGAAGGTCGTCGAGGACGAAAAACCCGGACAGTGTCTCCCACACCGCAGTCCGCAGCTTCTGCTCCGGCACCGGGAGGTCGGCGGCGTAGAGGCTCGTCAGTACCGCGCGCAGCCCGGCCGGGTACTCTTCCGCGAACATCGAGCCGAGCCACCCGGAAGGCAGCACCGCCTCGCCGATGCGTGGCAGGGCCTCGAACAGCGCGTCGAGGACGCGCTCGGGGTCCTCCAGTAGGCGCGCGTTCTTCTTGACGGGCACCAGACGGCCGCTCGCGACCCGCAGCAGCCGGGCCGCCTTGGCCCATTCCACCAGCAGGTTCAAGTGATACAGCTCCTGGCTGGACTTGGTCCTGAAGGTCCTGTCGCCGATGGCCGGGTCGATGGTGTCGCCGGTCTCCAGGAGAGTGACCAGGGCCCGCGCATCCGCGAGGGTGACCTTGCCCGTCTGGGTGAGCTTGCGTCCCGGGCCGATCCAGCTGACGAGACCTCGGATCTGCTCGACGGTGCGCGGCTGCTCGGGTTCCATCAGCGCTTCCTGTCTGCCTCGGGCTTGGCGGATTTCATCATCAGGGGTCGGGGGTCCCGCTATGGTCGCAGCGATGAGTGAGTACCAGTACTACGAGTTCCTGGCGATCGACCGGCCGCTGACCAGCGACGAGCAGGAGCAACTGCGGGCGCTGTCCACCCGAGCCCGGATCACCGCGACCAGCTTCACCAACGAATATCAGTGGGGCAACTTCCGCGGTGCTCCGAGGCGGATGGTGGAGCAGTACTACGACGCTCACCTCTACCTGACCAACTGGGGCACCCACCAGGTGATCCTGCGCGTGCCCAAGGGGCAGCTCACGCTGCGGGCGCTGGAGCCGTACTGCTTCGACGATTGCGTCGAGGCATGGACGACCAAGACCCACCTCGTCCTGGACCTACGCAGCGAGGACGAGGGTGGGGACTGGGAGGAGGGCGCCGAGGACTCGCTCGGTGCCATCGCCGGGGTACGGGCCGAGCTGGTCTCCGGGGATCACCGCGCCCTGTACCTCGCGTGGCTGTCCGCCATCGGCGCCTGGGCGCTGCAGGACGACGACGAGGAGGCTTACCAGGAAGTAGTCGAGCCCCCGGTCCCGGCTGGGCTCGACCGGCTCACCGCACCGCAGCGAGCGCTCGCGGACTTCCTGCGTGTCGACGCTGACCTGCTCGCGGTCGCCGCCCAAGCCAGCCCGCCCGCTCCAGAGCCTCGGAGGAGGCCCGGAAAGAAGGAGCTGGCACCGCTGATCGCCGCGCTTCCCGAGAAGGAGAAGGACGGCCTCCTGCTGCGTCTCGCGCTGGGGGGTGAGCCTCAGCTGGGAGCCGAACTCTTGCGCCGCCTGCGCGGCGAGCCGCCCGTCGCGACCGTGCCGGGGCAGCGCTCCGCCGCCGAGTTGCTGGACGCTGCGCACACGCTGGCTACCGAGCGCCAGCAGGGTGCCGAGCGGGTTCGATTCGAGGCACGGGCCAAGAAGCTGACCGCCCTGGCTACCAACGAGGAAGCGATCTGGCGCGAGGTCGAGAACCATGTCGCGCGTAAGCAGACGGCCCGCTACGACGTCGCCGTGGCCCTCCTGGTCGAGCTCCGAGACGCCTGTGACCACGTCGGACGCGGCCTTGAGTTCCGGCAGCGGCTGGCCGCGCTCCGCGACCAGCACCGGCACCTGCCCGGCCTGCTGCGCCGGCTCGACGACCGGGCCCTGCGAGGCTGACGCCACCTGCATGCTCGGGGCGCTCGAAACGAACCGACGGCTCATACCATCTGCGTGATATACAGTGGCTGGTATGGGTGAGCGCTACTCCATTGAGCTGGAACCGGAGGTGCGTCTCTGGCTTGCCAGTCTCACCCCGCAGCACTATCGGCAAGTCGAGGAGAAGGCTGATCTCCTTGCCGAGTACCCAACCACGCTCGACGAGCCGCACTCGCGGAACCTGGGTGATGGGGTGCGGGAACTGCGCCTCGGTCTGAGCGGGAACGCGGTGCGGATCAGCTACTGGCTGGCGCCTGGACGCCGCATCGTTCTGCTCACTGTCTTTCGCAAGTCCCGAATGCGTGAGGAAGCGGAGGTCAAGCGAGCCAAGGCTGCCAAGCTGGTGTGCGAGACGGGGCATCCGGAAGCTCATGAGCTCTACAGTCGCAACACGGCGGAGGAGGAACGGTGAACCACGCACGCTGGCAGCTGGCTCGGGACAAGCGCGCGATCCACGGGGAGTTCGAGCCCCCCTCGATCATCGCCGAGCGAGAGCAGATTCGTCTGGCAATGGCGCTCGGTCAGCTGGTCTACGACCGGCGTATCCAGCTGGGTCTGAGCGAGGACGAGCTGGCGGTTCGCCTCGGTAGCACCGCTGATGAGGTGGAACACATCGAGGTTGGTGGAGTCCTCCCGGTCACGTCCGACCTGCTTCTCCGGATTGCCGCGGCTCTGGAGGTGTCCGTGGACGTCCATCTGGCGACCTCGGGCACGGCAGTCAGCTTCGCCGCTCGCGCCGCATAGTCGGGAGGAAGCCGTGGACTACGGGCAGCAGCTGTCGGCCGCTCTGCGGGACAGGCGAAGGCAACTGGGGATCTCCCAGACCGAACTCGCCCGGCGGGCCGGCATGACGCAGCCTGGCATCTCCCGCGTGGAACTGGGGGACACGACCCCGACCCTTCCCCTGCTGGCGCGGCTCGCCGAGGCGTTGGAGGCGGACCTCGACATCCGGCTGGCCCCCCTGGACGGAAGGACGACGATGCGCTTCGTGCCCCACCGTCACGCCGACGCGGCGTGACGGTGGGGGCGGTGGAGTTGCGGCAAAGACGCGGAGGTCCTGACCGTCCGCCGTCCCGTTGGCGTCAAACGACACGAAAATGCCCTCGAAGCGAGCTGCTTCGAGGGCATCGTGCCTGGTCAGACGATGTGGCCAGGGCCGGGGTCGAACCGGCGACCTTCCGCTTTTCAGGCGGACGCTCGTACCAACTGAGCTACCTGGCCGTACTGCACCGTCTCTTGCGAGACGAGCGATCCCGACGGGACTTGAACCCGCGACCTCCACCTTGACAGGGTGGCGAGCTAACCAACTGCTCCACGGGACCTTGTAGTGGCGAACCACTAAGGTCTTGCGGCACTGCACTTTACTACGGTACTGCGTGCCCCCAACGGGATTCGAACCCGTGCTACCGCCTTGAAAGGGCGGCGTCCTGGGCCACTAGACGATGAGGGCTTGCGGCCTGTCCCGCTGTTTCCAGCGTTCGGGGACGTCGAGAAGCATATGGGATGCCGGGCGGATCGCCAAAACGGGTTTGGGCCGGGTGGGGGGCGGGGCCCCGGCGGGGGTCAGGACCAGCCGAGTTCGCCGAGCTCGTGGTCGTCGAAGCCGAAGTGGTGGGCGACCTCGTGGATGACGGTGGTGCGGACCTCCTCGACCACCTGCTCGCGGGTCTCGCAGTGGCGCAGGGTGGGCCCGCGGTAGATCAGGATGCGGTCGGGCAGCACGCCGGCGTACCACTCGCCGCGCTCGGTGAGCGGGGTGCCCTCGTAGAGGCCGAGGAGCTCGGGGTCGCCGGGGTCGGGTTCGTCCTCGACGAAGACCGCGACGTTGTCCATCATGGCGGCGAGCTGCGGGGGAATCTGGTCCAGGGCGTCGCTGACCAGCGTCTCGAACTCTTCCCGGGTCATCTCCACCGGATCATTGTCGGGTCTGGGGTGACGGTGTGCCAGGCAGCGGACACCGGTGTTTGATGGGGCTATGGCGACCTCGGAGGATGCGTTGGACGACACCGCGGAGGGGCCGGCGCGGACCGGTCCGCCGGCCGCGGCGGCGGTGCGCCGTCGTCCGCCGGTGCTGCGCGGGCAGGGGCCGGCGGTGGCGGTGGTCGCGGTGGGCGGCGCGATCGGGGCGCTGGCCCGGTACGCGGCCGGGCTCGGCTGGGTGACCGGGCCGACGGCGTTCCCGTGGACGACGCTGCTGATCAACGTGGTCGGCTGCGCGGTGATCGGGGTGTTCCTGGTGGTGATCACCGAGGGGCGGCCTGCGCACCCGCTGCTGCGGCCGTTCTTCGGCACCGGGGTGCTGGGCGGGTTCACCACCTTCTCGACCTACTCGGTGGACATCCGCCGGCTGTTGGAGGCGGGGCGGCTCGGGCCCGGGCTGGCGTACCTGGGGCTGACCCTGCTGCTCGCGCTCGGCGCGGTGTGGGCGGCGGCGGTGCTGACCCGGCGTCTGATCCGCCGTCCGGTCCGTGCCGGGGGTGCCCGGTGAGCCGGCTGAGCGGGCCGGCGCTGCGGCTGACCGTGCTGGTGGGCGAGAGCGACATGTGGCACCACCGCCCGCTGTACAGCGAGGTCGTGCACCGGGCGCGGGCGGCCGGGCTGGCCGGGGCGAGCGTGTTCCGGGGGATCGAGGGGTTCGGCGCCTCGTCGCTGGTGCACACGGCGCGGCTGCTGTCGCTGAGTGAGGACCTGCCGGTGGCGGTGGTGATCGTGGACGAGGAGGAGCGGGTGCGGGCGTTCCTGCCGCAGCTGGAGGAGCTGGTGGCCGAGGGGCTGGTGGTGCTGGACCACTGCGAGGTCGTCCGGTACACGGGCCGTAGGGCCGACCGGGGCGGGGGAGCGGGGTGAACTGGCTGCTGGTGGTGGCGGGTGCGGCGGTCGGCGCGCCGCTGCGGTACCTGACCGACCGGGCGGTGCAGTCCCGGCACGACTCGGTGTTCCCGTGGGGCACCTTCACGGTGAACGTGTTCGGCTGCCTGGTACTCGGCACGCTGACCGGCGCGGTGGCGGCCGGGGCGGCCTCCTCGCATGTCCAGCTGCTGGTCGGGACGGGCTTCTGCGGGGCGCTGACCACCTACTCGACCTTCTCGTACGAGACCCTGCGGCTGGCCGAGTCCGGCGCCGTGCGGTACGCGGTGGCGAACGTGGTCGGCAGCCTGGCGGCCGGTCTGACCGCGGTGTACGCGGGCGCGGAGCTGGCCTCGGCGCTCTGGGGCTGAGCGGGTCCGGCCCGGCCCCCGGCCCGGGGGTGATCGGGAGGTGCCGGGAACTGCCCCACAGCCCGTGTCCCGCCGCACCCGGCGCGCGTTGGGCACCGAAAGCGGCCGCGCGCCAGTGGGCGGCCCGGGTGGGGTGGCAGAGAGGGAGCTCGGTGGCTTCGGTGCGGGCGGTGCGTGCGGTCGGGGTGCGGGTGGCCGCGCCGGTGCGGGAGACGCGGGAGCCGGCGGTCCGGCGGTCGCGCGCGGTGCGGGCGGCGGCGGTGCTGACGGTGGCCGGGCTGGGGCTGACCGGCTGCATGGCGGTCGGTCCGGCGGCGGAGGAGAAGCACGGCGGGGTGGCGCCGGTCGGGCAGGCCGGTCCGGTGGGCAAGCCGGGCGTGACGGGCGGGTCCTCGGTCTTGCCGACCGCCGGTCACCCCGGGGGTGTCTCGGGGCGCCCGGAACGCCAGGGGGGCCTGCAGGCGGAGAACGCGCCCGTGGGGGCCACGGCCGCCGTGGCGGGCGAGGTCGCGCCCGGTGCGAACGGCGCGGTCGCCGGCGTGGTCCCGGTGCCGGGGGCGGGCGCTCCCGAGAGCGCGCCGGGCGCCAACAGCTCCACGGGGGGCGGGAATCAGAGCCCCGCGCCGCACCCGAGCGGCGGCACCTCGACCGGTACCGGCGGCACCGCGGGCCCCGGCGGTACGGGTGGCACCGCCGAGGGCCGCTCCGGCGGCCCGGCCGGGACCCCGTCGGCCACCCCGAGCAGCCGCCCGTCCGGCTCCCCAGAGCCGGAGCGCACCACGCCCGCCGCGACTGTCCCGCCGGCCCCGCAGCCCTCCTCGGGAAGCTCCGGCTCGGGAAGCTCCGGTTCCTCGGCCCCGAGCTCTCGTGCGGGTGGACAGTAGGTGGCTGGCCAGGGCATTTGCCTCCGATCCCGGGGGTCCTCTATGGTGGTAGATCGTTCGTTTGATTCATTTGACTGGCGCCCCATTCCCATCGGCGCCCTTGGCGCGTTCCGGCGATCCGTGGCTGACCGCATAGAGGCGGTTGTGAAACAGAACCCCGGACTTTGGCGCGTGCCACTTCCGGAAGGTTTTGCATGTCTCTCGTTGACGACGCCCGCTTCGCCATGCCCGCGAGCGAGTCCGCCGCCGATGTCACCGACACCACCGCTCCCACCACCGACGCCGCCGACGTCGAGCTGAACACCGACGCCGTCGAGGCCGAGGAGATCGTCGAGCCCGCCGAGCCCACCGTGACCTTCGGCGACCTGGGCCTGCACGACGACGTCGTGCGCGCCCTCGCCAAGCGCGGCGTCACCACCCCGTTCCCGATCCAGGCCGCGACCATCCCGGACGCCCTGGCCGGCAAGGACGTGCTGGGCCGCGGCCGTACCGGCTCCGGCAAGACCCTCAGCTTCGGCCTGCCGCTGCTGACCCGCCTCGCCGACGGCGAGCGCACCAAGCCCAAGCACCCGCGCGGCCTGATCCTCGTTCCGACCCGTGAGCTGGCCATGCAGGTGGCCGACGCCCTGGAGCCGTTCGGCTCGGTGCTCGGGCTCAAGCTCAAGGTCGTCTGCGGCGGCACCTCGATGTCGAACCAGATCTACGCGCTGGAGCGCGGCGTCGACATCCTGGTCGCCACCCCGGGCCGCCTGCGTGACCTGATCAACCGCGGCTCGGCCAAGCTGGCCGACGTCCGGACCGTCGTGCTCGACGAGGCCGACCAGATGGCCGACATGGGCTTCCTGCCCGAGGTCACCGAGATCCTCGACCAGGTGCCGGCCGGTGGCCAGCGCCTGCTGTTCTCCGCCACCCTGGAGAACGAGATCGACACCCTGGTCAAGCGCTACCTGAAGAGCCCGGTCACCCACGAGGTCGACCCGTCGGCCGGCGCGGTCACCACCATGACCCACCACATCCTCGTGGTGAAGCCCAAGGACAAGGCGCCGATCACCAACGCGATCGCCGCCCGCAAGGGCCGCACGATCATCTTCGTCCGCACCCAGATGGGCGCCGACCGCGTCGCCGAGCAGCTCATCGAGGCCGGCGTGAAGGCCGACGCGCTGCACGGCGGCATGACCCAGGGCGCCCGCACCCGCGTCCTCGGCGACTTCAAGGACGGCTACGTCAACGTCGTCGTCGCCACCGACGTCGCCGCCCGCGGCATCCACGTCGACGGCATCGACCTGGTCCTCAACGTGGACCCGGCCGGCGACCACAAGGACTACCTGCACCGCTCCGGTCGCACCGCGCGCGCCGGGCGCTCCGGCGCCGTCGTCACCCTGGTGCTGCCGCACCAGCGCCGTGGCGTCTTCCGCCTGATGGAGGACGCGGGCGTCGACGCCTCGCGTCACATCCTCGACCACGCCTTCGACGCCGAGGTCGCCAAGATCACCGGCGCCCGCTCGCTCACCGAGGTGCAGGCCGAGAGCGCCGCCAACATCGCGGGTGCCGCCGAGCGCGAGCTCGCCGACATGACCCGACAGCTGGAGCGCGCGCAGCGCCGCGCCACCGAGCTGCGTGAGGAGGCCGACCGCCTGGCCGCCCGTGCGGCGCGCGAGCGGGCCGAGCTGGGCATCGAGGACGAGGCCCCGGCCGCCGACGTGGCGGGCGAGCAGGCCGCCGCCGAGACCCCGGCCGCCGCTGAGGCCGCCCCCGCCGCGGCCGCGCCGCAGACGGAGGAGCGCGCCCCGTCGTACCGCGAGGCGCGCACCGAGCGTCCGGCCTTCGCGCGTGACCGGGACCGCGACCGGGACCGGGACGACCGTCGCTCGGGCGGCTTCAACCGGGACCGTGACGACCGTCGTTCGGGCGGCTTCGCCGGCCGCGACCGTGACGACCGTCGCTCGGGCGGTTTCGACCGCGACGAGCGTCGCTCGGGCGGTTTCAACCGGGACCGTGACGACCGTCGTTCGGGCGGCTTCGCCGGCCGCGACCGTGACGACCGTCGCTCCGGTGGCTTCGACCGCGACGACCGTCGCTCGGGCGGTTTCAACCGGGACCGTGACGACCGTCGTTCGGGCGGCTTCGCCGGCCGCGACCGTGACGACCGTCGCTCGGGCGGTTTCGACCGCGACGACCGTCGTTCCGGTGGCTTCAACCGGGACCGTGACGACCGCGGCGGCCGCTCCTTCGGCGACCGTCCGGCCCGCTCCTTCGGTGACCGCCCGTCCTTCGGCCGGGACCGCGACGAGCGCGGCGGCAGCAGCCGTCCGTTCTCGCGCCGCGACGACCACCGCTCCGGCGGCCGTCCGCAGGCCGACCGCGGTGGCTTCAACCGTGACCGCGGTGGCTTCGGCGACCGTGACCGTGGCGGCTTCAACCGCGACGACCGCAAGCCGCGCTGGAAGAACTGACGTCGTACGGCCGGTGGTTGACCGCCGGTCGGGCTGACTGACCTGAACGAACGAAGGGCCCGCTCCGTCCCCCGGAGCGGGCCCTTCGCGTTCCCCCGATACCCCCCCAACACCTCTGCGTGTGCGCCCCCCGAGGTGTTGTTCTGGGAGTGAGAATAACCTGTGGCGCGGCACGGCGGTAGTCCCGTAGCGTCACGACCATGAGCAGCAGACTGCATGACGTGGCGCGGGTGAACGAGGAGATCGCCGAGCGGGGGAGCTTCCGGACGACCGGGGGCGAACTCGTGCAGGTGGGGGAGCAGTTGACGGCGGCGAAGGCCGGCACGGTGTCGTACGCGCCGCAGGCGCTGGACAGGCTGCTCGTCTCCGCCGACCCGGGGCCGGGGCCGGCGGCCGGGCGGATCGAGGTGACGGCCGAGGGGAGCGTCCAGGCCGCTGGGCGGCTGGTCGCGGCGGGGGCCGGGCCGGTCGGGGTGCTGAACTTCGCCTCCGCGCGCAATCCCGGCGGCGGCTACCTGCGCGGCGCCCGCGCCCAGGAGGAGGACCTGTGCCGCAGCGCGCTGCTGTACTCCTGCCTGCTGGAGGCGCCCGACTACTACGAGGCGCACCGGGCCTCGACCGACCTGCGGTACAGCCACCGGGTGATCGTCTCGCCGGGGGTCCCGGTGATCCGGGACGGCCGCGGCGCCCTGCTGGCCCGGCCGTACCCGGTCACCTTCCTGACCTCGCCCGCGCCCAACGCCGGTCAGCTGGAACGGCGTTCGCCCGGGACGGACGTCCGCGGCGTGCTCGCCGAGCGGGCCGTCCGGGTGCTCGCGGCGGCGGCCCGGCACGAGGTCCGCGCCCTGGTGCTCGGCGCCTGGGGCTGCGGGGTGTTCCGCAACGACCCGGCGGAGGTCGCCGAGGCCTTCGAGGGCGCGCTGAAGCGGTACGGGGCCGCCTTCGACCAGGTGGTGTTCGCGGTCTGGGACCGCTCACCGGTCTCGGTGAACCGGGCCGCCTTCGAGGCCCGGTTCGGCACGGCGGTGGTGCCCTCCGTGCCCTCCTGAGCTACCGCTTGCGGGCGGCCAGCACCGTCGCGGCCGTGGAGGCGGCCGCGACCACACCGGTGACGGCGAAGACGGACGGCCAGGCGCCGATCCGCTTCGCCAGCGGGTGCGAGCCGCCGAAGGCCGCCACGTACAGGCCGGTCAGCGCCGCCGCGGTGGCCGTGCCCGCGCTCCGGCGCCACTGCGCGGCCGCGCCGGCACCGGCCACCGCCAGCACCGCGCCGCCCAGCTCACGCCGACCGCTCCAGCGGGCGACGCCGTAACCGCCGACCAGACCGCTCGCCGCGGTCAGCGCGGCGGGCGCGGCGGCCGTGAGCGCGTTCGGGACCTTCGCCATCGTCGACTCCACTCCTTGGGGCGTGCATCGGATTCCGACCATAACCCGGCGAACGGCGCGGCCGTCCGAGGCGTCCTACCCGAACGCCCCCACCACGGACATCCCCGGCACCATCCGGGCCAGCAGTCGCGCCGCCTCCGCCGGGTCGAGCACCCGCTCCAGCCGCAGGTCGCCCGGGACCTCCTGGATGAACCGCCCCGCCGACCAGCTGCGCTCGTACGGCAGCGGCTCCAGCGCCAGGGTGCGCACGCCGTCCAGCACCGGGATGTCGGCGGGTGTCCCCTCGTTCCAGAGCCAGGAGCCGTTCGGCGCGATCAGGTTGAAGGCACCGGTCGCGATCAGCCGGCGGCCGTCCAGGAACTCGCTCCGGGCCAGCGCCACCACCTCCGGGTCCTGCGGGGCGCCGGGCAGGTGGCCGCCGCCGATCAGCACGTCGGCGAGCAGGGTGTGCAGCTGGAAGGTGTCGCTCAGGCCGCTCATCCGCAGCAGGTAGCCGGTGCCGGTGGTGCGGTCGAGCACCAGCAGCGGCTCGTCGTCGAGCATCTGCGCCAGGTAGGTGAGGCCCTTGAGGTCGTGCTGCTCGCCCTCGTACCGGCCGGCCAGCTCCAGCAGCACCTCGGTGACGCCGGAGGCACGGGCCTCGGCCCGGACCGGAGCGTGGGAGTAGACCGCCCAGGCGGCCCGCTGCCACAGGTGCAGCGTCCACCAGGCGACCACGGCCAGGTGCGCGTGCCACTCGTCGAGGTGCGCCGGGTCCTCGATCCGGGCGTGCGCCTGCGCCGGATCGTCCTCCTCCCAGTCCGGCAGCGGGCCGCCGCCGGTCTGCGCCCAGCGCTCGACCAGCCGCTGTGCGCCGGTCAGCGCCCCGCGCAGGCCGGCCAGCACCGGGCCGGCGCAGGCCACCGGGTCGGCGCCGTACTCCACGCAGGCGCCCACCACCATCGCCAGGTGCGCCCGGGGGAACGGCGGGGCGTCCGGCAGCAGCGCGGCCAGTCGGGGTCCGGCGGCCTGCCGCTCGGCCGGCTCGGCCGGGCCGAACAGCCCGCCGACCAGGCCCAGGGCCGGGCCGAAGTTCTCGTCGTCCCCGGCCTCGACCACCGCCTCCAGCTCGGCCACCGCGGAGAGGAGGGTGGGTTGCTGACGCTGCGACGGAATCTGACCGCCGGTCTGCTCTGGGTTCTGCGCGGGGTTCGGCTCTGGGCTCTGCTCGGTGGACATTCGCCGCAGCATAGGCGGCGGAGCCCGTCCACCGGAAACGCCCCGGCGCTCAGCCCCGGTGACGGATACTCGCGCGGTGACCGTGTCCCCCGTTTCCCCTGATGCTCACGGTGTCCATGGGGCACCCGAGGCCCGTGAACCCCATGAAGCCGCCGAGCCGGCCCTGAAGGTGGCGCCGCTGGAACTCTTCCTGGACCTCGTCTTCGTCTTCACCATCACCCAGCTCACCGGCCGCCTGGTCCACCACCTCACCCCCGACGGCTTCGCCCAGGTGCTGGTGATGCTCGGGGTGATCTGGTGGATGTACGACGCCTTCATCTGGCTGACCAACGCGATGCCGCCGCACACCCACGGGCGGCGCGGGCTGCTGATGCTCGCGATGGGCGCCTTCCTGGTGATCGCGCTGTCCGTGCCGCACGCCTTCGAGGGCGGCGGTGCCGCCTTCGGCTGGGCGTACCTGCTGGTGGTCGCCCTGCACACCGGGATGTTCATCGCCGCCGGGGTGACGCCCGTCGCGGTGCTGCGGATGGGCGCGTCCAACCTGGTCGTCACCGCGCTGGTGGTGGTCGGCGGCTACCTCGCCGGGACGGTCCAACTCGTCCTCTGGGTAGCGGCCTTCGCGATGCAGTTCGTCACCCCGAAGGTGGACCGGCTGCCCGAGTTCCGGCTGCGCGCGGACCATTTCGTGGAGCGCCACGGGCTGATCGTGATCATCGCCTTCGGCGAGTCGGTGATCGCCATCGGGGCCGGCACCGGGACGACCGGGCTCGGGCCCGAGCTGATCGCGGTCGCGCTGCTCAGCCTGGCCGCCTGCGTCGGGCTCTGGTGGGCGTACTTCGGGCACGACGACGATGCGCGCGCCGAGCACCACATGGCCGCGCTGCCCTCCGCCGACCGCAACCGGGCCGCCGTCACCGTCTACTACCTCGGCCACTTCGGGCTGCTGCTCGGCGTGCTGCTGTTCGCCGCCGGGGTGAAATCGGCGGCCGCCCACCCCGGCGCCGCGATGACCGGCCCGCAGGCCTGCGCGCTGGCCGGGGGCATCGCGCTGTACCTGGTGGTGAACACGGCCGTGCGCCGCTTCTTCGACCTTGGCCCCAACCTGCCCCGGCTGCTCGGCGCGGCCGCGGTCGCGGCGACCGTCCCGCTGGGCACCGAGGTCTCGGCGCCGGCCCAGGTGGGCGCCGTGGTGGCGGTGCTGGCGGCTGTATTCGGACACGAGGCCGCCTGTCGGCGCCCGATGGGAGACTTCGGACATGACTGACCGAGCGACTGACCGAGCGACCGGCCGCGCGACTGACAGCGCCGCCGACCCCGCGATCACCGACGGCCGCTACCGGATCCGCAGCGTCGGCGGCGGCCTGCTGCTGGAGGTCGCCGGGGCCTCCCGACGCAGCGGCGCCCGCATCCGGGTGGGCGCGGACGACGGCTCCGACGCCCAGCTCTGGCAGCTCACCGCCGTCCACCCGGGCGGCGCGCTGTTCCACATCGAGAACGCCGCCAGCGGCAAGCGCCTGGACGTCACCGGCGCCTCCCCGGACGACGGCGTCCCGATCCAGCAGTGGTCCGCCAACGCCTTCGGCGCCCAGGAGTGGCTGCTGGAGGCCCACGTCGACGCGCCGGGGACGTACACCGTCACCAGCTTCATCAGCGGCAAGCCGCTGACCGTCTCGGCGGAGCCGGACGCGGGCGTCCAGCAGTGGGAGGACGTCGACGCGCCGACCCAGTGGTGGCGCTTCGAGCGCCAGTAGCGGAGTCCTCGCCGCGGTCAGGCCGAGAGGTTGGCGTGCAGGGCGTCCAGTTCGGCCTCGGTGACGCCGTGGGCGCGGAGGTAGGCCGGGACGGTGCCGTGGTGGGTGCGGATCCAGCCGAGGGAGGAGGTGATGAGTTCGGCGCTGATCGGGCGGGAGACCCGCTCGGTGCCGGTCTCGTCGATGTACGGGACGGGGCCCTTGTCCAGGCCGAGGCCGGCGTTGGAGCGCAGGAAGTCGGCGGTGATGTCGGCGTCGGAGGCGCCCAGCAGGGACTGCAGGACGGCGACGGTGAGGCCGGTGCGGTCCTTGCCGACCGCGCAGTGCACGACCACCGGCAGCGCCTCCGGGGCGGCCAGGCGGCGGATGACCGCGGTGAGCGAGGGCCCGGCGGTCTCCGGCATGAAGGTGTAGAGGGTGGCCTGGTCCTCGGGCCAGGGCCGGTCGACGTCCTCGCGGTTGGCGGGCAGGGTCGGCAGGTTGAGGGACTCGTGGTCGAGGCCGTGCCGCTGGTCCGGCCAGACCTCCAGCTCGAACGGGCTGCGCAGGTCGATCACCGTCCGCAGGCCGAGGTCCTTGAGCTGCCGGGCGCCCTCCTCGGTGAGCGTGTGGAAGGACCCGGAGCGGTACAGCACACCCCGGCGGAGGGCGCCGATCCCGCCCGCGTCACGGAAGTTGCGCACACCGGCGATGTCGATGAAGGCGTCGGTCATGGCCTCCACCGTACGGGCGCGGACGGATCGGCGGAAGGAAACCGGAGGGGGCGGTCCGCTGAAGCCCCGCCCCGGGGACCGCAGCGCCGGAGGCGGCCGCCGGGGACCGCAGCGCCTCCGGCGGGGACCTCAGCGCCCGCCGGAGACCTCCAGGAACGCGCCCGTAGTGTACGAGGCGGCCGGGGAGAGCAGGAAGAGGATCGCCTCGGCGACCTCCTCCGGTCGTCCGCCGCGCTGCATCGGCAGGCCGGGCGCGACCCGGTCGACCCGGCCCGGCTCGCCGCCGAGTGCGTGGATGTCGGTGTGGATCAGGCCCGGGCGGACGGTGTTGACCCGGATGCCCTCGGCCGCGACCTCCAGCGCGAGTCCGCGGGTCATCGAGTCCACCGCGCCCTTGGCGGCCGCGTAGTCGACGTACTCGTTCGGCGAGCCGATCCGGGAGGCGGCCGAGCCGACGTTGACGATCGCGCCGCCGCGCCCGCCGTACCGGGTGGACATCCGGCGGACGGCCTGGGCGGCGCACAGGAACGGGCCGGTGATGTTGGCGGCCCAGATCCGGTTCAGCCGGTCCTCGTCGATCTCCTCCAGCCGGCACTGCTTCTCCAGCGTGCCCGCGTTGTTCACCAGCCCGGTGAGCTCGCCGAGTTCGGTGTCCACGGTGGCGAACAGCCGCTCCACCTCGGCGGTGCGGCTGACGTCGGCCCGGACGGCGAGAGCGGTGCCGCCCTCGGCCCGGATCGCGTCCACCACGGCGGTGGCCGAGGCCTCGTCCGCACGGTAGTTGACGCAGACCCGGTAGCCGCGGCGGGCGGCCAGCAGGGCGGTGGCGGCGCCGATGCCGCGGCCGGCGCCGGTGACGATCAGGACTTCGTCGGTGCTGGTGGTCGACATGGTCCGTACGCTACCTGGAGAGTCAGCCGCGGACACCCGGCGACGTCGCCCGCAGCGCCGCGATCTTCGGCGCGCGGCTCCTCGGCGAGTCCAGGCTGAAGCCGCGGGCGTCGCCGAGTTCGTCCCGGACGAAGGCCTCGGTCCGGGCCAGCGCCCCGCGCAGCGCCTCGTCGGGCGGGACGAACAGCTGATGGACGATCTCGGCGCGCTCGGTGTCGTACTCCCACAGGCCGACGATCCGGCCGCGGTCGAGCACCAGGTGGGTCTGCGGGTCGGCCTCACCGCCGAAGGTGCGTCCGGCCTTGCCGGCCGGCAGCCGGCGGGCGGCGTCGGTCGGGTCGAGCAGCCGGGGCAGGTCGCGGTGCAGCAGATGGATGCCGTCGATGCCGGCCAGCAGGGTGTAGTGCGGTTCGGTCGGCACCTCGAACCCGGCGAACTCCTCGGCGAGTTCGGGCGGCAGCAGGAGTTCCGAGCCGGGCGCGAGCGGGACCAGCCCGGCCTCGGCGACGGCCCGTCTGGCGGTGGCGGCGGAGAAGCCGGAGAACCAGCGGAAGTGCTTGAGGGTGGCCGGGCCGGCCCAGGAGAAGTAGCGGTGGGCGAGGTCGACGGCGTCCCCGCGGACCGGTTGGTCCCAGCCGACATAGCCGTAACGCTGCTGGTCCAGGCGGCCGTTGACCGGCACCCGGCGGATCCGGCCGCGCGACTGCATCAGCCCGAGGGCGAGCGGCAGGGTGGTCGCCACACCGCGCTTGCGGCCCGCCTCGCCGAGCGGCCGGACGGCGTCGCCGACCGCCTCCCGGATCGTGGTCGGGTCCAGCGGCACGTCCTCGGTCAGCACCCGCTCGACGGCCAGGCAGAGCTGCTCGACCTCATCCCGGCCGACCCCCAGGTGCTTCTCCGCGGCGGCCAGTTCACCCGCCGGGGCGGCCGCGCCGACCGCCAGGCCGAGCGCGAAGTCGGCGGCCGGCAGCACATACGTACAGCCGCGCGCGGACGGCAGCTCGTGCACCTCCAGGGCGGCCACCGCCGCGTCCACCGCCGCCCGCCCGAGCCCGGCCCGGGCGAACAGGCCCAGGTACGGGGCCGCGCCGCCCACCGAGCGGGCCCAGCCGGTGGCGGCCAGCACCTCGGCGGCGGACGCTCCGGTGCGCGGGCGGTCCAGCCACTGCCGGTGCGACCACCAGGCCCGCAACTTCCCGAGGCCCACCGGCTGGTTCTCCGCGCGGGGTCCGCGCTCCGGATCGTGCTCCATGGGGCCAGTATCGGCGGCCGGGCGGACCCCGGACCGGAATTCGCTCGCCCGGCGCGGCCCGCTCCGGAGAGGATGCGGTACCCGCTCGCACACCCCGGGCGGTACCGCCCGTCCGTTCGAGAGGAGCCTTCGCATGCTCTCCGCCCCCGGCGCCGTCCTGCTGTCCGGCATCGTCGGCTCCACCGCGTACGGCCTCGCTCACGCCGGCTCCGACCTCGACCGGCTGGGCCTGTTCGCCACCCCCACCGAGGAGTTGCACGGCCTGAACCGCCCGGCCGAGTCGCACGTCACCACCGCGCCGGACGTCACCCTGCACGAGGCCGCCAAGTGGTGCCGGCTGGCGCTGTCCTGCAACCCGACCGCCTCCGAACTCGTCTGGCTGCCGGAGGACCTGTACGAGACCACCACCCCGCTCGGTCGCGAACTGGTCGGGATCCGCTCGACCTTCCTCAGCGGGCCGGCCGTCCGCAAGGCCTATCTCGGGTACGCCGACCAGCAGTTCCGCAAGCTGCTGACCCGCGACACCAGCGACCCGGTCGCCCGCCGCCGGGCCGCCAAGCACGCCCGGCATCTGGTCCGGCTGGTCGAACAGGCCGTCCGGCTGCACGAGACCGGCCACCACCTGGTCCGGCTGCCCGACCCCGAGCGCGTCCGTGACCTCGGCGAACGCATCGCCGACCGCCCCGAGACCGCCGAAGCCCTGCTCGCCGACGCCGCCGAACGCCTCGACCGCCCGGGCGTCCTGCCGGACGCCCCCGACCGGCGCCCCGCCGAAGCGTGGCTGCGCCGGGTCCGCGCCGCCCACTACACCCCGCCTCAAGCCCCGTCCCACGAACCCGGCGCGTCCACCCGATCCACTGGCGGAGCCCCGGGCCCCACCGGGTAGGATCGCCGTGGCCCTCCCCACCCGGGATCACCCCGGGGTCCAGCCGGGACCAAGGGCCGCGGGCCACTAGCTCAATTGGCAGAGCTGCGGACTTTTAATCCGTAGGTTCAGGGTTCGAGCCCCTGGTGGCCCACGTGTGATGAGGGAGCTGCACCCCCTCTGACCTGCAGCGCAGCACCCCGGCTAATTCGAGTAGCCGGGGTGCTGCTGCGTTCTCAGGCCGTCTGCGTGAGCGATGCGTGAGCGGACGGCGAATCAGTGCCTCGTCAGGTGGCGGACTGGGCGTCCTTCGGTGACCTCGCCCGGGGGACGAGCGCGGCGGCGGCCTCGGCCTGGGCGAAGGCCAGCTCAGGCAGGACGCTGGCGTAGATGTCCGCCGTGATGGTGATGGAGGAGTGGCCGAGCAGTTCCTGGACCACCTTGAGATCCGCGCCGGCCGTGAGGAGAAGTGTCGCCGCGACGTGGCGGAGGTCGTGCAGGCGGATCGGCGGAAGGCGGGAGAGGGCCACAAGCCGCTCGAACATGTCGGTGACCTTGCCCGGGTGCAGCCAGCCGCCGTCCTCGTCGGTGAATACCCGGCCGGTGTCATGCCAGGCCGGTCCCCACTTCTCGCGCTCCGCCTGCTGGCGGACGCGGTGGGCACTGAGGGGTCTCCTCGATATCGGGCAGGGCTGACTTGTCGTCGGCGACCTTCTCCAGCAGCTCAGCGCAGCGGTGGTACGTGGAGCCCTTCAAAGCGGTCCTTCCTGGGTGTTGCTGATGGAACCGAGTTCCTCATCGAGGAACGCGAGGTGTTTCGGTAGTGGGGGTAGAGCGACCTCCCACTCGCGCATTTCGGCGCGGAGCGGAAGGAGATCAGACCGGACGGCGTCAACCAGTTGCGCGAACTTCTCGTCGGATCCGGGCGGCCAAGCTTCCCGGCCGGGCAGGAATTGGAGCTTCCAGGCGTCGCGGTGCATTGCGAGAATCCTTCTCTCCCGGGAGGAGTGATGCCGGAGGAGCTGAAGGTCTTCGTGGAGGGCGATCGATTCGTCGCCGGTGAACCAGGCGAATGCCTCGGCGCGGGATGCGCTCTCGAAGGGGAGGTAGGCGACGTTGCTGGTCCCGGCGAGTGGATAGGCCAGGTGGGCTGTGAGGGCGAGGGAGTCGGAGGAATGCACTCGCGTGGGTGGACGTCTGCCCAACCGCGTGACGCCCGGCCGGGCGATCGACCCGTCTCGGCCCCCGGGCCTCAGCCGGCCTTCAACCGTTCCAGGAACTCCGGGACACCGTCGACCTGGCGGTAGGGCCTGAAGGCCGGTGCGAGCTCGCGGACGAGGCTGATGCAGCGGGGGGCCGCGAAGCGGGTAGCCAGGTCCAGGGACTCGCTGGTGGCGGCGAGGGCCTGTTCGACGTCGTTGGACTTCAGGTAGCCCTGGGCCTGGTAGGTCAGGAAGATCCCGCGCGTCTTGTCCCTGGTGCAGGGCAGCAGGGACAAGCCCTCGGTGATCCGGGCGTGGGCCTCGCTGGTGCGGCCGAGGTCCAGCAGGCACTGGCCGGAGTCGACCGCGAGGTCGGCGGGGCTCATCCACGCGCACCAGGTGGGGGCCGGGTCGGCCGGGTCGGCGGCCAGGGCGGATTCGGCCTCGGACAGGTCGCGGTAGCAGGCGGTGCGGTCGCCGAGGGCGGCATGGGCCCTGGCCCGGCGGAGGAACAGCAGGGACCGGGCGGTGGGGTGCCAGGTGCCGGAGAGGGCGTATCCGAGCTGGTCGACGGAGACGTTCGGCTCGCCGAGCCAGTTGGCCTGGTAGGCGAAGTCGGACAGCACGCCGGCGCCGTGGTCGCGGTCACCGGCAGCGTGCGCGGACTGCAGGGCGGCTTCCCAGAGCTTGCCCGCGGCCCAGTGCTGGCCCAGATCGAACCGGTGCCAGCCGCAGGCAGTGGCGAGCGATGCGGCCAGCAGGTGCAGGCGGCGTCCGTTGGCCTCGCTGTAGCGACCGGCCTTGATCAGGTCGGTGACGGTGGCGAGGTGGGTGTCCATCAGGCGGATCGTGTGCTGGCGCTGTTGGGCGGGCAGGGCCGCCAGCCCCCTGTTGGTGTCCTCCAGCCAGTCCACGAGCTCGGCGTCCACCTGCTTTCCATCCAGGGCGGAGGTGACACGTTCGGGCTCGACCCGGGCCCACTGGGCGGCGAGGCCGGCCAGCGAGATCGCGCTGAAGGTCATGAAGCTGCGGCGGTCCATGGAGGCTCTCTGTGCGTCGTGGAGTGCTTGAACGGTGTAGGAGGAACCCAGCGGCAGCGGCTCGTCGCGTCCGGGCAGCCAGTAGGGCCAGCCGTACGCCTCCATGTCCGAGGCCGGGACGCCGAACGCTTCGGCGATCATGAGCTGGGATTCCGCGTTCGGCGTCTTGCGCCAGTGCTCCCACCGGCTCACGGCCGTCTTGTCGGCACCGGAGCGCAGGCCGTGGCGGCGGGCCACCCGGTCCAGGACAGAGGCGAGGTCACCCTGGGACCAGCCGCGCAGTTCGCGGGCGAAGACGAGCGGATGCCGGATCAGGTCGTCCACAGGGTCAATCCCATCATCGACAGTGACGGTGAGCCTACTGCCGGCGAGGGCAGGACAACCCCGGGACTACAGACAATACCTGTTCGGTGACGGTGAGTTGGGCTGTACTCGATGCACACCCACCAAGTTCCTTCACGAAGCGGAAGGAGTCTGCCCATGAAGCGTCGCGCTGCAGTCATCGGCCTCGGGCACCAGGCGACCGAAGACCACCTGCCCGGCCTGCTCGGCTCCCACCGGGCCGAGCTCGTCGCCATCTGCGACAGCAATCCCAACATCCTGCGCGAACGGCAGGAATCGCTGAAGGTGCCCGCCTTCACCCGGACCTGCGACCTGCTGGACGCGGTGACCCCGGACTTCGTCATCGTCGCGGTCCCGCACCACGCCGGCCGGGCCGTGGTCGAGGAATGCGCCTTGCGGGGCGTGCACGTGATGAAGGAGAAGCCGTTCGCCACCACGCTGACCGAGGCCCGCGAGCTCGCCCAGGTCTGCCAGGCCGGGCAGGTGGAGCTGATGGTCACCCTCCAGCGCAGGTTCAACCCGATCTGCACCTCGGTCGTGCCGTTCCTCGACCAGATCGGCACCCCGTTCCTGCTGGACGCCCAGTACACCTTCCACACCGACGACCCCGGCGCCGGCTGGCGCGGGGACGTCCGGCAGGCCGGGGGCGGCTGCATCATCGACATGGGCTACCACCTCGTCGACCTGCTGCTGTGGTACTTCGGCCTCCCCAACCGGGTCATGGCCGACTTCTCCGCCACCGCCGTGCCCGGCGGCGGCTACGACGCCGAGGACACCGCAGTCATCCAACTCGGCTACGACACCGACCTGTACGGCTCGGTGCTGCTGTCGCGCTGGATGGCCCCGAAGACCGAGAAGCTGCACGTCGTTGGCACCCGCGGCTCGGTCCTACTGACCAAGGGCCACCTGCAACGGCTCGACCTGCACGGCACGGTCGTGGAGGAGCTGACCCGCCCTCATGCCCCAGCCTCGGCGGCGACCGCCCAGATCGACCACTTCTGCCGGGTCCTGGACGGCGAACGCCCTAACACCTCCGGCCCCGACCAGCACCTCGCGCACGCCGCATTCATCGCCTCCTGCTACGAGTCCAAGGCAGCGGGGCGCTACATCGACCCGAAGGAGATGCTGTGACCAGCCCCCTCGCCCTCCTCGGCGGCGAGCCCGCCGTCACCGCCAGCGGCCCCCACTTCAGCTGGCCGCCGATCGACGACACCACCCGCGGCAAGGTCGCCGCCCAGCTGGAGGAGTCGATCTCCATCCCCGGCCGGTCCGGCATCGTCGCCGAGTTGGAGGACGGCCTGCAGAACTACTTCGGCGTCCGGCACGCGGTCACCACCAGCTCCGGCACCGCCGCCCTGCACGCCACCTACTGGGCCGCGAGGATCAAGCCCGGCGACGAGGTCATTGTCCCGGCCTGGACCTTCCACGCCACCGCCTCCCCGCTGTTCCACCTCCGGGCGGTGCCCGTGCTGTGCGAGACCGGACCGGACGGCAACATCGACCCCAGCCGGATCGAGGAGCTGATCACCCCCCGCACCCGCGCGATCATGGTCACCCACCTGTGGGGCAAGCCCGCCGACATGACCGAGATCGTCGCCGTCGCCAACGCCCACGACCAGCTCGCCCGCCTCGACAGCTACCTCGCCGGACGCGCCGAGATCGCCCGCTACCTCACCGACCAGCTCGCCCGGATCCCCGGTCTGGAGGTCACCGAGATGCCCGACGGGGTGATCCCGTCCTGGTACGGGGTGACGCTCACCTACCGGCCCGACGAGCTCGGCGGCCTGCCGATCGAGAGGTTCCACAAGGCGCTGACCGCCGAGGGCGCCACCGAGTTCGACCGGCCCGGCTCCACCTGCCCCATGAATCAGCTCCCGCTGTACCAGCACCCCGCCTCGCTCTTCTCTGGCCACCCACACTCCCACCGCCGGTACCGGCCCGGGGACTTCCCCGTCGCCGAGCACGCCCACGCGCACACGATCAAGCTCCCGGTCTGGCATCGTGAGCAGGATCTCGAACTGGCCGAGCAGTACGTCCGCGCGGCCATCAAGATCAGCGACCACCACAAGGAGCTGCAGTGACCGTCACCTCCCCCGAGTTCGTGGCCGGCCTGGCGGCCGGCGCCGAAGCCGCCGGCATCACCGGCTTCGTCGCTGCCGCCGTGATCAACCACGGCGGCCGGGTCCTGCTCGCGCGACGAAACCCCGACGACTACATGGGCGGGATGTGGGAGATCCCCTCCGGAACGGTCGAGCCCGGGGAGACGATCCTGGAGGCCCTGTACCGGGAGACCGCCGAGGAGACCGGCCTGACCATCGACCAGGTCACGGCCTACGTCGGACACTTCGACTACCAGAACAGCCGCGGCGGGACGACCCGCCAGTTCAACTTCGCCGTCACCGTGGAGAAGACCGAACCGCTCGTCCTCACCGAACACGACGCCCACCAGTGGGCCCTGCCGACCGAGCTGCCCGAGGTCAGCGACGCGGTCCGCAACCTGCTCGCCCCCTGATCCAGAGTCACACCTCCGGGCTCTATGTGGCGTGGCCCGTTTCTCGAAGCACCGAGAGACGGGGCCGCAGCCGTTTTCGAGGCCGGCGGGGGCGGGCGCCGGAGTCATCAACGGGCATCCAAGCTGCTTCAGCGACGTAAGCGACGTAGCGTCATCGCTAGTCGCTCGTTTGTTTGTTGAGGGACGCCGTCTGGTCCTCAACAACATGATGCGACAGGAGATGGAACTGTCGGCGGTGCGTGTGACACCACACGACGACCGATCCCCGGGGGACGCCAACCCATTGTCCCGTCCCCACATACGTGTTCGCGGATTCCCGCCCGCCAGTGTCGACCGCCGCTCGTCGGCGTCCAGCTCGTTCGTCCTCGCCCGCTCGATTCCTCGCGGCCTGCGGGCGCTCCAACTGGACCCCTCCCGCACGACGGTCACCCCGAGCAGCTACCGGGAACCCCCTCGAGAAACACCCGGACCACCACACCCCGGGACATACCCACCTGCCCATTGACAGGCCCGACCCTCATGGGTGCGACGTAGCGCCCTGACTCGGTTTTGCCGGTCGGGGCGTTTTCGCTTTCCCGGGTGCGGGTGAGCCCGACGTGAGCCCGACGGTTCCGCCGACTACCGCGGCGTCCCAAGGGACGAGACCCTTCGAGTGAAGAACCGGAGCAAGGCCGCCTGATTGGCGGTTCGCTGGCTGCCGGCGAGTTTTCCAGACCATACGTTCAACTCCGGCGCTCACAGCGGCGGCGCTCGTGCACAGAGTTCGTCCGCACCCGCCACAGACCACAAAGCCAGGAGGAACAGTCATGCGCCTGACCCGCTGCGCTCTCGTTGCCGCAACGGTGGCGGCTTCCGTCTCAGCCTTCGGCCTGCCCCTCTTCTTCATGGACCGGATGTCCCACGGTTCCGATGCCGCGCGGGTCCGCATGGTCAGCGTCTCCGGCACCTCGTGGAGCAAGGCCGAATCGTCCTGGCCACTCTCCACGAATCCGGGCCCGCAGGATTCCCTGCGCCGCTGTCACAGCTACGGCGGCCCCTACTGCGGCTGGGTGGGAGCGTACTGGGGCGGCTGCGACAGGGAGTGGGGCCTGAGCTACGGGGTCAAGAACCCTGCCTGGATCTGCCCCCACGACCCCCGCCCGAGCTCCTCGGCCACGCCGGAGCCCACCGAGAGCAGTAGTTCCTCGGCCACGCCGGACCCTACCGAAAGCAGTAGTTCCTCCTGACCGGTTCCGCCGGGAGGACTACGTTCTCGTCTGGCCGGCCTCCCCGGGAGGCCGGCCGTTCGCTATTGGTACGGCGGGGCAGGCGGCGCATCAGGCTCCTGATGCGGTGTGACGTCAGGGGTCGAAGGTACTGCCGGTTCCTGTTCCGGCTGAGTGGCACGCTGCCGACGACGTCGGTGGAGCCAGGCCGTAGCCAGCACGCCGAGAAGCATCAGCGAGCTGCCGGCCGCGATTCCGATGCGCTTCGCGCTCAGACGACCAGCGCTCCTGCCGACAGCCTCCCCATCAGGCGGAAGAGGGAGGTCGGTACTTCCGGGGGTGAGAGCCTCCGGCGCAGGATGGCCGTTCTGATGCTGGTCCCCTTCCGGGGGCGACGGGGCGCCGGACTCCTGGGGCGACGGGGCGCCGGACGGGCCGCCCCCGTCGGCAGCTTCACCATCGTGCGGACGAGCATGGTCACCGCGGTCGCCGTCGTGGTGGTCGTCGTCCCAGCCGTCGATGCAGTGGGCGGCCGGGAAGGGGAAGACCCGCTCGTGGCGGTCGAAGGCCTTCACTTCGAAGACCGGGTGCTCCCTGAAGAATCCATGAATCTTGAACTCGTACTGGTTGCTGGTCTGGGTGGGATAGTTCACGTTCAGATACGTCGAAACAGTGAAGTTGTCCCATGGTGCTTCCGGTGGCGCGGACGAGGATGACGGGGACCCCTGGAGGACGAGAGCCTCCGGCCCGCGCCGGCTGTTGGTCAGAATCGCCCTGAAGTTTCGGTCGATGAGCACGACACGGCGGGGACTGAAGCAGTGGCGCCAGGGATTGTGGCGAAGGTAGCCCCCCTCCCCCTCCCCCTCCCCCTCCCCCTCCCCGCCCCCGTACCCGTCCCGGTACCCGCCCCCGCCCCGGTGTCCGTCCCCGTGCCCGTCCTCTTCCCGGGGCCACGGGGCGCCGGATGCGTGCCATGTGGATGTCTGCGCAGCGACGCCCGCAGACGGAGAGGCAAGGGCGACAGCCGCACCCGCCAGCGACGCTGCGACCCAGGGCCGAAGATTCATCCAATGACCTCCATCGGCGGCGGACGCAGGCAACCGCCTGCTGGGCGACACAGTCGAGTGTCAGAAGAAGTTAAGAGGAGTCGACTCATCACATCGTGAACATCCTCGGGGAGCCGCCCCCTTGTCACTCAGCCGCAGCAGTGGATCTTTCAATCCGTAGGTTCAGGGTTCGAGTCCCTGGTGGCCCACACGATGGGCCCGTGTCCGACCTGGGTGTTCTCCCTTCGGGGAGGGCGCCCCTTCGTCGTGTCCGGGGCAGCGGGGCACCCGGCAGAGTTGGGCGACGGTGACTCAACTATCTTGAGCACATGGGACCTTTGAAGCCTGATATGCCTCAGCTTGTCGTCGGACTCGTCTGTTTCTTTCTGATATTCGGGGTTCTCGGGGCGCTGCTGCTCCCGCGCATCGAGAAGACCCTGGCCGAGCGCCGGGATGCCACCGAGGGTGGTGTCGAGCGGGCTGAGGAGGCGCGGGCGGAGGCCCAGCGCGTGTACGAGGAGTTCCAGGCGGAACTCACCGCGGCCCGGCACGAGGCGGCGCTGATCCGGCAGACCGCCACCGAGGAGGGGGCGGCGCTGATCGCGCAGCTGCGGGTCGAGGGGCAGGAGCTGCGGGACCGGATGCTGGCGGAGGCCAAGGTCCAGCTGGAGGCCGACCGGGTGCTGGCCGAGGCCGAGCTGCGGGAGGACGTGGCCCGGCTGGCCGGCGAGCTCGCGGGCCGGGTCGTCGGCGAGCCGGTCGCCGGGCTGCCGCGCACGCGGGCGATCGCCGACGAGTTCTTCGCCGAGCACGACGCGAAGGCGGGCGCGCGGGCCTGAGGTCCCGCACCTGTCGTGCGTCCCCGTCAACGGATCGGGCCCTGGTCGGTGGCACAGCCGCCGACCAGGGCCCGATCCGTTCGCGGTCAGCTCTCGGCGGCGAGGGTGGGGGTGCGCTGGGCCGCGGCCGGGGCCGGGGTGGGGACCGGCGCCTTGGTGGCGCGGGAGAGGCGGACGGTGAGGGCGATCATGGCGAGGACGGCGGCGAGGGCGAGCCAGGTGGCGGCGGCCGCGGCGGTGGCGTGGGTGTGGTGGTCGAGGACGGCGAAGTAGGTGCCGCCGATGGTGGCGACGCCGGTGACGGCGGCGAACTGCTGGGTGGTGGAGAGGGTGCCGGAGGCGGTGCCGGCGCGCTCGGGCGTGATGCCGGCCATCGGGGCGCCGATCAGGGAGGGCAGCACGAGGCCGTTGCCGATGCCCATCAGGCCCATGGTGGCCAGCAGGACGGGGAGGGCGTGCCGTTCGCCGCCGGTCTCCAGGGCGAGTGCGGTCAGCAGGAGGCTCAGGGCGGTGATCACCCCGCCGGCGACCGGGACGCGCAGCCCGTACCGGGGGAGCAGGCGCTTGCCGGTCAGCGAGGAGGCCATGGCCAGGACGGCCATGGGGGTGAAGACCAGGCCGGAGCGCAGCGGGCTGTAGCCGAAGCCGGTCTGCACGGTGAGGCTGATGACGAAGACGAAGCCGGCGAAGAAGGCCATGAAGGCGGCGTTGACGGCCAGTCCGGTCCGGAAGACCCGGCCGCGGAACAGCTCCGGGTCGAGCAGCGGCTGCCCGCCGCGGGCGGCGAGGCGGCTCTCCCAGCGCAGGGCGGCCAGGAAGGCGGGGACGGCGGCGGCGAGCATCGCCCAGGCCCAGAGCGGCCAGCCGGCCTCCCGGCCGAGGACGAGCGGGACGAGCGCCAGGGCCAGCGAGCCGGAGACGGCGAGCACGCCGATGCCGTCCAGGGCGGGGCGGCGCCCGGTGGTGGTGCGCGGCAGGACGGCGGCGGCGACGGCGAGGACGATCAGGCCGACAGGCAGGTTGACCAGGAAGACGGCGCGCCAGCCGAGGCCGAAGAGGTCGCCGTCGAGCAGGACCCCGCCCAGCAACTGGCCGCAGACGCCGCTGAGTCCGCCGGTGACGCCGAACCAGGCCAGGGCGCGCGGTCGGCCCTCGGCGGGGACGACGGTGGTGATCAGGGCGAGCACCTGGGGCACCATGGCGGCGGCGGTGAGGCCCTGGAACATCCGGGCGAGCACCAGCTGGGCGGGGGACTGGGCCAGCCCGCAGAGCACGGAGGCCAGGGTGAAGGCGGCCATCCCGGACAGGAACATCCGCCGGTGGCCGAGGATGTCGCCGAGCCGCCCGCCGAGGACGAGCCCGGTGGCGTAGCTGAACACGTAGCCGGCGACGACCAGTTCCAGCGCGGCCTGGCCGGCGCCGAGGTCGGTGCGGATGGCTGGCAGGGCGACGTTCACGACGTTGCCGTCGAAGCCGTACATGAAGAAGGCCGCCAGGACGACGGGCAGGAGGGGTAGGCGGAGCGGGCGGGACGGACGGGGCGGGACGGACATCGGGTGCGGCCTCCGGTGAGGACAGTTATTGGTAAAAGTGCCAAAAACTTGGGCACGAAAAAGCGCCGAGGGTGCTGCCGGGCGGGAAGTTCAGGGGCGGCGCGGGTTCAGGGGCGCGGGTTCAGGGGCGCAGGTCGTCGACGACGGCGTCGATGGTCGCGTGCAGCGACTCGGGCTCGAAGCCGGCCTTGGCCTGCAGCAGCAGGCCGTGGAAGGCGGCCATCACCTGGCGGGCGAGCAGGCTCGGGGCGCGGTCCTGACGGATCTCGCCGCGGAGTCGGCCGGCCTCGATCGCCTCGGTCAGCCGGGCCTCCAGGGGGGCGAAGGCCTGACGGGCCAGGTCGGCCAACTCGGGCTCACGGAGGGCGAGTTCGGTGACGGTGTTGACCGCGAGGCAGCCGCGGTGGTCGGTCGCGGCCTGGTCCACCCCGGTGCGCAGCAGCTGTCGGATGCGTTCCAGTGGCGGCCGGTCGTCCGGCATGGAGCGGTCGCCGGCCGCGCCGCCCTCCCGGTAACGGCGCAGCGCCAGCTCGAACAGCTGCCGTTTGCCGCCGAAGGCGTTGTAGAGGCTGCCGCGCAGCATGCCGGTGCTCTCGGCCAGGTCGTCGGTCGAGGTCGCGGTGTACCCCTTGGTCCAGAAGGTGTTCATGGCCGCGTCGATCGCGGCCTCGGTGTCGAACTTCCTCGGGCGTGCCATGGTGAGGATCGTGACAGTTGTTGTCGGTCTTGTCAAAAACACCGTCGGAACCCGTGGCCCGCCCCCGCTCCCGGCCCCGCTGCGCATGCGTATGCGGGCGGCCGGGACGTGCGTAAACGGGGATTTCAGTATGTACCGGGCGTCCGCACGCGTGGTCGAATGACCGGGTAGTCGCTGGCGCCGGGGGCAGGCGGCCGGCCCTGGCGGGGTGCGGGAGATCCCCCCCGCGCACGGGCCGGAAATACCTCGTCCTGACAGAACCTGGCAGACCGAGGAAAAAGAGGTAACCGTGGCCGAGCATTTCCTTTCCGCCTATCTCACGCCGCCGGGGCCGGGTGCGGTCTTCTCGGTCCGGCACGACCAGAATGTCGCGCTGTGGCGCCGTGAAGGGGCCGACGTCGAACTGGTCCGGGTCTGGGAACTGGAGCGGGTCAGCGGGCAGAAGCACCATTTCTGGCCGCTCTACACCGAGGGCCGGGCCGAGGCCTTCCTGTCGGCGCTGCTGGCCGAGGAGGGGCTGACCCTCGACGATGTCACCGCCGCCTGGGGCACGCCGGGCCTGCCGAAGGCGCAGCCGGTGCCGAAGCCGGCCGGCGCGGAGGAGTTCCCGCTGCACAGCCTGGCGCACCTGTTCAGCGGGGTGCTGCGGGACGTTCCGCTGTTCCGCACCGGGCAGATCATCGGCCTGGGGATCGACGCGCTGCCCGACTATGCCCAGGAGAGCCGCCCCAACACCTACTGGTACGCCGGCTGCGTGGTGAAGCAGGGCCGGATCACCTTCGAGCCGGTGGAGTCGCCCGGCCCGCTGTACACCGCGGCCGAGACCGTGTTCGGGCTGGAGCCCGGCTCGCTGATGGCGCTCGCCTCGGCCTCGACCGCCGCGATCGAGTTCGACGCCGAGGCCGCGATCGCCGACGTCACCTTCTTCGGCGGCTCCGCGACCCAGCCCTGGAAGGCCGCGCACGACCTGGTGCGCTCGGTGGTGGACGCCGCCGAGCAGCAGCTCGCGGACGTGGAGCTGGACGGCACCCTCAGCCACGAGGACCACCTGCGCAGCGCGGTGATGAAGGTCGTCCAGCGCTGCTGCGAGGGCGTCGCGATCCGCAACGTGGAGCGGCTGCTGGAGGTCGGCGGCATCCGCGCCGAGGACACCCACCTCGCCACCACCGGCGGCTACGCGCTCAACTGCCCGACCAACACCCTGCTGATGGACCGCTTCGGCTTCAAGGGCCTGGCCACCCCGCCGTGTGCCAACGACTCCGGCCAGGGCATCGGCCTCGGCCTGCTCGGCCTGTACGGGGCCGGCGCGCTGGAGGAGGCCGAACTGCGGATCGTCTCGCCGTACTACGGCCGGGACGTCCTGGACGTCGAGGAGGCGCTGGCCGAGTTCGCGCCGTGGATCGTCTCGGTGGCGGACTTCGAGGACGAGCGCTTCGTCGCCGACGTCTCGGACGGCGTGATCGCCTGGGTGGACGGCCGGGCCGAGCTCGGGCCGCGCGCGCTGGGCCACCGCAGTCTGCTCGGCGACCCGCGCTCGCAGAAGGTCAAGGACCTGCTGAACGAGTACAAGCGGCGCCAGTGGTGGCGGCCGGTCGCGCCGATGGTGATGGCCGAGCACGCGGGCGAGTGGTTCGCCTCCGACCGTGAGTCGCCGTACATGCTGGAGGCGGTCCAGGTCCGGCCGGAGGTACGGGAGTTGGTGCCCGCGATCGTCCACCTGGACGGTTCGGCCCGGCACCAGACCGTCACCGCCCGGTCCAACCCGCCGCTGCACCGGGCGCTGAACGCCTTCCGGGTCGCGACCGGGGTGCCGATCCTGTGCAACACCTCGCTCAACGACAAGGCCGAGGCGGTCGTCGACCAGGCCGCGCAGGCGCTCAACTTCTGTGTCCGCAAGGGTGTTTCGGTGCTCTACCTGTGCGGGCGCCGGGTCGAGCTGCGGTCCGAGCCGGTGCCGGCCGTCGCGGCCCCGACCGAGCCGCGGCCGCGCGCCCTGGAGTACTTCGCCGGGCAGGAGGCGGACCGCGACGCGCTGTGGCAGGGCTGGCTGGACGCCGGCTACACCGTCGAGGGCATGTACCACCTGTCGCGCAGCCACCAGATGCGTGCCGAGCAGGAGCTCTCCACGCCGGAGCGGGTCAACATGCTGGCCGCGTACCGGGTGACGGTGGACCCGTCGTTCGCCGGGCTGGTCGACAACTTCCGCCGGACCCACGGGCCGGGTGGCTCCTTCGTCGACCCGTCCACGCTGACCGGGGCGTTCGGGGTGATCAACCCGCTGCGCAAGAGCCGGTAGGCGGGACCGGATCAGCGGGATCCGAGACGAAACGGGTCGGGGGGTAAGGCTTGTGAAGCCTTACCCCCCGACCCGTCGTCGCTGCTAAGTCGCCGGGCGTCGACACCACCGTCAGTAGCGCGGCTTCCGGGTCAGCGCCAGGCCGCCCAGCAGGAAGGCCACGCCCAGCACGCCGGCGACCACCGCGGAGGTGGTGTCGGCGGGCTTCTGGCTGGCGTCCATCACGGCGGTGACCAGGCCGGCGACGGCGCTGATGTAGCAGAAGATGGTGATGAAGATCTTCACCTTGGGGTGCATGAAGGTGTTCCTTTCCGGGAGGGGTGCTGGCGTCAGGCGGTTGCGGGGTCGGCCGCAGTCGCGGTCGCGGTTGCGGCTTCCTGCGGTCCGCGGCCCGCGGGTGCGGTCGCGGCGGCGGTGAGGCCGAGCAGCATCACCCAGGCGTCGGGGTCCGACCGGAAGCGGTTCCAGCGGTCCGCGGCGAGGGCGAGCTCGGCCAGGGAGAGGAGGCCCCGGGCCACCAGCGGCTCCAGCCGCTGCGGGCCCAACTGCGGGGCGAAGGCGTCGGTGGGGTGGTCGTCGTTGGTGGTGGCGAACGGGCGCAGCGCGACCTCCTCGAAGCCGGCCGCGCGCAGCAGCCGGGGGAGTCGGCGCCCGATCGAGCGGTCACCGCCGTCGGCGCGCTGGGCGGCGGCCATCTTGGCGTGCACGCCCGCGAGTTCGGGGTACGAGGGCTCGGCGGCGCCCCACAGCGCGGAGTCGACCTCGGTGCAGGCGACCCGGCCCCCGGGGCGCAGTACCCGGCGGACCTCGGCGAGCACCGCGACCGGGTCGGCGACGTGCTGGAGGACGTAGCGGAGCAGGACGAAGTCCACGCAGGCGTCCGGCAGCGGCAGGTCGGCGCCGTCGGCGACCAGCAGGGTCACGTCGGGGCCGGCCGCGTGGGCGAGCAGTTCGCCGTCGATGTCGGCGGCGATCAGGGTGGTGTCGGCGGGCAGCGCGGCGCGCAGCCGTCGGGTCACCGCGCCCGGCCCGGCGCCGAGCTCGAGCACGGTGCCGCCGCCCATGCCCAGCTCGCGCAGGAGGCGCAGCTCCTCGGGGAAGGAGAGCGCGGCCTGCGCCTCCAGCCGGTCGAGCTCGGCGGTCAGGCCGCCGCCGGTGGTGCGGGCGGGGTCGTAGGACCCGCCGACAGGACGTACGACTGTGCTCATCGAGGCCTCGCGATCATCGTCATGCCGTGCTTGGGGCGGAGGGTGACCAGGGCCTCGGGTTCGACCGCGAAGCCTTCGACCAGTTCCAGCCGGACCGACTGGAGCAGGGAGGCGAGCACCAGGACCGCCTCCAGCATCGCGAAGTGCTGCCCGACGCAGATCCGGTCGCCGCCGCCGAACGGCAGGTAGAGGTGGCTGGGGAGGTCGGCGCCGTCGAAGCGGTCCGGGCGGTACGCGTCCGGCCGGTCCCAGTAGTCGGGGTGGCGGTGCAGCACCCACTGGCTGACGCAGACCAGGGTGCCGGGCTCGACCTCGTACCCGCCGATGACGTCGGGGCCGGCGGCCCGGCGGGAGATCAGCCAGACCGGCGGGTAGAGCCGCATCGCCTCCTGGATCGCCCGCCGGCAGGCCGGGAGGTCCTGGAGGTCGGCGGCGGTCGGCGGGCGGCCGTCGAGCACGCGGTCGACCTCCTCGCGGACCTTGGCCAGTTCCTCGGGGTGGCGGTCGAGCAGGTAGAGCGTCCAGGTCAGGGACTTGGCGGTGGTCTCGTGGCCGGCCATCACGATGGTCAGCACCTGGTCGCGCAGATCCTCGTCGGAGACCAGGTGGTCGCCGGACATCATGGTGTCCAGCAGGTTGCCGCCGGCCCCGCCGCTGCCGCCCGCGCGCCGGGAGGCGATCAGGGTGCGGGTGACGGTGTCGAGGAAGACCCGGGCGCGGCCGAAGCCGGCGTACCGGCGGGCGGTGTCGGCCGGGTCGGGGTCCGGGTTCGGTACGTAGTGGCCGATGCAGCGGTTGACGGCGTCCACCGCGCGGCCGAAGCCCTCGCCGATGCCGTCGATGTCGGCGCCGAGGATGGCGTGGGTGAGGATGCCCAGGGTCAGTGCGGTGAGGTGCTGGTCCACCTCCAGTGGGGCGCCGGACTCGACGGACGGGCGCCAGCGCTCCAGCATCCCGGCGGTGGCGTCGGTGACGATCCGGTCGAAGGTGCGCACCGCGCTGGGGCGGAACGCGGGCGCGGTGAGGTGCCGTTGGCGGGCCCAGTCGGCGCCGTTGCTGGTCAGCAGCCCGTTGCCGAGGAGCGGGCGCAGCATGGCGTCGTCCGGGGTGCCCTCCTTGGTGTAGTTGGCGCCGTTGTCCTTCAGTACGTGCCTGGCGTACTCGGGGCGGTTGAGCAGGTAGACGGTGTCGCCGTCGGCCCGGTGACGGGTGACGTCTCCGTAGGTGCGGGCCAGGCCGGTGATGAAGTCGAGCGGCGACTCCCTCATCAGCGCCATGTCGACGTCGTCGGCAGGGCCTGGCGGGACGGTGTGCGTAGGCACGGTGCGGACCACCCCCGTGATTCCTCTCGGTAGCTCCCCGGGACTTCCGGAATACGTACGCGCCCGCCGAATGCGTACGTACGCATTTCCCGGTACGTATTCGGATGCGTATTCCGATACGTATTCTGATGCGTATTCATGGGCGCGTGACGGCTGAAATCTACCGCACCTGCCGCACGTGCTCAATACTTAGTCCGGGCACCGGAAGTGAGGTCTTGGCGGCCAATTGCGGCCGTGTCATTCTTCATTTGTCGGCGGCGCCGGGAAGCAAAGCGAAGCACCGCCGGCAAACCGGAAACCAGAGAAAAGGAAAAGTCACATGGCTTTGGACCAGAGGAAGCGGGCCGAGTTCGTCAACGGCTACACCCGCGCCCTGATCAGCGCCTGGTCGAGCGAGGAGTACGCGGCCCGCCTGCGTACCGACGCCCGCGCCGCCCTCGCCGAGGCCGGCCTGGAGCTCCCGGCCGACGCCGAGATCGTCATCGTCCAGACTGCCGCCGAGGGCGAGCAGGAGGGCAACCTCGAGGTGCAGGTCGAGCTGTTCGAGATCGGTCTGGCGACCGGCCGTTACGAGTTCCACATCCCGGAGACCCCGCAGATCGACACCGCCGAGCTGAGCGAGGGCGACCTGTCGGACATCGCGGCCGGTGGCAACTCCTGCTGCTGCCCCTGCTGCTGCTGCACCTGATCCAGCCGGGAAACCCGCTGCCGGGCAAGGCGCCCGGCCGGTCGACCTGAGTGTCAGGTCGACCTGAATACCCCACCAAGGAGCGATCCACAGTGGCGACTGCCGTCGGGGAGCACCCCGTCTCAGTCCGCGGCCTGCGCAAGAGCTACGGCGACTGGCACGCGGTCCAGGGTCTGGATCTGGACATCTACCGGGGTGAGGTCTTCGCCCTGCTCGGGCCGAACGGCGCGGGCAAGACGACGACCGTCGAAATCCTGGAGGGTGTCCGCCAGCGAACCGGCGGTGACGTGCGGGTCCTCGGCTGTGACCCGGCCGAGGACCGGCGCGAGTGGCGCGCCAGGATCGGGGTGGTCCCGCAGACCACCGGCGCCTACTCGGACCTGACCGTCCGTGAGGTGGTCGAGCACTTCGCGGCGTTCTACCCGAACCCGCTGCCCGTCGGCCAGGCCATCGACATGGTCGGGCTGGGCAAGCACGAGAAGAAGCAGAGCACGGACCTCTCCGGGGGCCAGGCCCGCCGCCTCGACGTCGCGGTGGGCATCGTCGGCGACCCGGACCTGATCTTCCTGGACGAACCCACCACCGGGTTGGACCCGGTGGCTCGCCGGGAGGCCTGGGACCTGGTCCGCTACTTCTCCGAGCGCGGTCGCACCACCGTGCTCACCACGCACTACCTCGACGAGGCCGAGGCGCTGGCCCAGCGCGCCGCGGTGATCGTCGCCGGCCGAGTGGTCCAGTACGGGCCGCTGGCCGAGTTCGGCGGCCGTTCGCAGACTCCGACCACGGTCTCCTTCCGGATTCCGCCGGAGCTGGCCGGCCGCACACTGCCGTCGTTGCCACGCGGGGCCGAGCCGGCCCCGGTGGGCGCGGACGGTCTGCTCGGGATCGCCACGCACGCCCCGACCGCGCTGCTCGCGGCGCTGGTCCCGTGGGCGCACCAGCTGGGGGTCGGCGAACTGCCCGAACTGCGGGTGCACCGGCCCACCCTGGAGGACATCTATCTGGACCTGATCCGGGAGCACGCCGACGGCACCGACCGCGGCACCGACCGCGGCACCGACCGCGGCACCGACCGTGGCACCGACCGCGGCGCCGACACCAGCCGGAGCATCACCCACGAGGCGGGCAAGCGATGACCCTCACCCAACCCACCGCGACCGCCCCCGTCGGCGGGACCGCCGAGGCGCCCCGGCGCGCCGCCCGGATGCCCGGCATCTGGCGGGCCGGCGCGGCCCGCTCCAAGGTGGAGCTGCGGGCGTTCTTCCGGAACAAGCAGTCGCTGGTCTTCACCCTGATGTTCCCGGTGATCCTGCTGGTCGTCTTCGGCTCGATCTTCTCGGGCAAGGTGGCCGGCACCGACACCGACCTCAAGCAGGTCTTCATGGCCGGCATCATCGCGGCCGGCGTGATGAGCACCGCCTTCTCCGGCCTGGCGATCAACATCGCGATCGAGCGCGACACCGGTACCGTCCGTCGGCTCGCGATGACCCCGATGCCCAAGTCGGCGTACTTCATCGGCAAGCTGGTGCGGGTCATCGTCACCACCGTGCTGGAGGCGGTGCTGCTGATCGGCATCGCGCTGGCACTGTTCGGACTGCCGCTGCCCAGCACCCCGGAGCGCTGGTTCACCCTCGGCTGGGACCTCGCGCTCGGCACCGTCGCCTGCGCGATGGCCGGCGCCGCGTACTCGGCGCTGATCCCCAACAGCCGGTCGGCGGCGGCGATCGTCACCCCGGTCTTCATGGTGCTGCAGTTCATCTCCGGCGTGTTCTTCCCGTTCGGCCAACTGCCCGCCTGGATGCAGACGGTGGCCGCGTTCTTCCCGGTCAAGTGGATGGCCCAGGGCTTCCGCTCGGTCTTCCTGCCGGACTCCTTCACCGCCGTGGAACCGGCCGGGAACTGGGAACTGGGGCACATCGCGATGGTCCTGGTGGCCTGGTCGCTGGCCGGCCTGGTGCTGACCGCCTTCTCCTTCCGCTGGCGCGGACCCAGGGTCCGCTGACCGTGTGATCCGATGAACGGAGCTGGACCATGACGACGGCGTCGGTGCGCCTGCCAGAGCACCTGATCCACCCGTTCGCCCCGGCCGGGCGGGCGAACCCGCACCCGGCGTACCGGTGGCTCCGGGCCAACGACCCGGTCCACCACGACGCCGCGTCCCGGCTCTGGCTCGTCACCGCGCACGCCGACTGCGCGACGGTGCTGCGCGACCCGCGCTTCTCCGCCGCACAGGGCCAGCGGGAGCGGGCCCGGGACGACGCGCTGCCGCCGTCCATGCTCACCACCGACCCGCCGGACCACCACCGGCTCCGGGCCCCGGGGGCGCTGCTCCTGGGGCCGGCGGCCGTCCGTTCCCTCTTCGAGGGGCTGGCCGCCGACGTGGACGCGCTGCTCGACCGGCTGCCCGTGGGCGGGAGGATGGACGCCGTCGCGGACCTCGGACGGCCGCTCGCCACGGCCGTGTACGCCCGCCTCTTCGGTCTGCCCGCAGGGGAGTCGAAGCGCTTCGAGGCGCTCGCCCGGGCCGCGTCCGTCAACCTCGACCCGATGGTGCCGCCAGCCCGCGCCGCCCTCGGCCGCAGCGCCGCGACCGCGCTCACCCACTACCTGGACGGCCACACCGCCCGCCTGGTGGCCGAGGGCGCCCGGGTACCGCTGACCGCCCTGGCCGCCGACGACCGGCTCAGCCGCGCCGAGACGCTCGGCATCCTCAACCTGGCCGTGATCGGCGGCTGGCAGCCGCTCGCCGAGTTCATCGGCAACGCGCTGCACCTGCTGCTGCCCGACCGTGCCGCGGTCGCCCGGCTTGCCGAGGCCGACGAGGATCTCGCTCGCCTCGCGGTGGACGAACTGCTGCGGCTGGAGGCGCCGATCCCCTTCACCGCCCGGGTCACCACCGACCGGGTCGAGCTCAGCGGCGGCGTGCTGCCGCCCGGCGCCAGGGTGCTCGCGGTGCTCACCGCCGCCAACCGCGACCCGGAGGTCTTCGCCGACCCGGACGCGCTGCGCCTGGACCGCAGCCCCAACCCGCACCTCGGCTTCGGCGGCGGCCCGCACTTCTGCCTGGCCGCCCCGCTGGTCCGCCAGACCGCCGCACTGCTGCTACCGCGCCTGGTGAGCCGCTTCCCGGCGCTGCGCGGCCCGGCCGGAGCCCCGAACTGGGACCAGTGCCTCGTCCCGCGCCGGCTGCGGGCGCTTCCGATCGAGCTCGGGGGTGAGCTGTGAACACGGTGACGACGCACGACGTGATCGTGGTGGGCGCCGGCGCGTCCGGCCTGAACTGCGCCCGACTGCTGCGTCGGCAGGGCCTGGACGTCGTGGTGTACGAGGCCCGGGAGCGGCTCGGCGGCCGGATCCACACCTTCCAGCCCGCCGACGGCGGCCCGCCGCTGGAGCTCGGCGCCCAGGTCGTGCACGGGGAGCACAACCCGGTGCACGAGCTGCTCGGCCCCGGCCGCACCGCCGCCGTACCGCGCCGGGTCACCGCCCGGATCGTCGAGGACGGCGCCGACCGGCCGATGGGCACGCTGAGTATAGGCCGTCGCGCACCCTGGCAGCTGGAGGCCATGCTGCACCGTGCCCCCGGCGTCACCGGCCTGTCGGTCGGTACCTGGCTGCGCGCCCACGGCAGCACCGGCCCCGAGGCCGCGGCCGTCATCGAGTGGTTCCGGCAGAACTGGGCCGCCGAGCCGGAGCAGCTGAGCGCCGCCGCCGTCGCCGAGGCGCACCGACAGGACACCGTCGGCGAGGGCGAGTTCGCTGTCGAGGGCGGCTTCGCCCGGCTGCCCGAGCGGCTGGCCGGGGGCTTGGAGGTCCGGCTCGGAGAACCCGTCCGGGAGCTGGCGTACGAGCCCGGGCGGGTCACCGTACGGACCGGCACCGGGGCGGCCGTCGCCCGCGCGGCCGTGCTCACCGTCCCGCCGGCCGTCCTCGCGGGCGGAGCGATCGCCGGGCTGCCCGAGAACAAGCTCGCCGCGGCCGCCCGACTGCCTGCCGGGGACGGCTACTGCGCGGTGGTCACCCTGGACCGGCCCGCGCCCGACACCGTGATCGTCTTCGACGTGGACGGCCGCACCGGCTTCACCCGCTGCGCCGCCGGCCGTCCCGAGGTGCTGGTGGTCGCCAAGGCAGGGGCCGCCGCCGAACTGCGCGCGGCCGCCGCCGACCGTACGGCGCTGGCCGGGCTGCTGGCCACCGTGCTGCCCTGGACTTCCGGCGCCGCCGTGCTGGACCTCGCCTTCGCCGACTGGGGGCGGGACCCGTACGCCGGCGGGGCGTTCACCGCGCCCCGGGCCGGGCTGGAGGAGGCCGCCCGGCAGTGGGCGGAACCGGTGGACGGCACGCTCTTCTTCGCCGGCGAGGCGACCGTGGCGGGTGAACGGCTGCCCTGGGTGCAGGGCGCCCTGGAGAGCGGGGAGCGGGCCGCCGAAGACCTGCTCAAAGCGTTGGCGAACCGATGAACGTGAGTCCGATGACTGTGCACGACGGCTGGTACCTGCTGGCCTTCCGATCCGAACTGAGCGACGGGATCACCCCGTTGGCGATCGGCCCGCGCCGCCTGATCGCCGTCCGCGAGGGGGAGCGGATCCGCGTCCTGGACGCCTCCTGCCCGCACCGCGGTGCTCACCTGGGCTACGGCGGGCGGCGCGAGGGCGACTGCGTGGTCTGCCCCTTCCACGGCAAGCGGATCGCCCTGGGGGATCCGTCCAAGCACTGGTCGGTCGCCGAGCACCGGGTGCTGGAGTGGGGTGACGCGCTGTTCGTCCGCCTGTCGGACGACCCGGCCGGCGACCGCGGCTTCGAGCAGGCGTTCAAGGGCTGGCGGGACGACTACCCGCTGGTCGCGGCCGTCAGCCTGCCGGTCGCGGTGGCGGGCGAGTACGTGGTGGAGAACGCCTTCGACCCGGACCACTTCAAGGCCGTACACGGGGTGCCCGGCACCCGGGGGATGGCCACGCGGACCGGCGAGCACGGCGAGCTGGTCATCGAGGGCGAGTTCCTGATGCAGACCTCGCCCTGGCAGGAAGCCCGCAAGCTGGAGGAGATCCGCTGGGAGGCGGTCCGGACCGGACGGGTTCGGTGGGACTTCAAGCCGCGCTTCCACGCCCAGGCGTTCAGCCCCAACGTGGTGGTCACCGAGTTCGGCCCGGAGGCGGAGCGGCAGGTGATCGTCACCGGCTCGGTGCCGACCGCCGACGGCGGCTGCGTCGCCCGGGTCGCCATCGGCGTGCGCGAGAACCAGCGGGCCGCCCTGCCGGTGTTGCTGGGCGGCAGCGAGAAGGCGCTCGCCGAGGACAAGGTGGTCTGGGAGCACCTGGACCACGACATGACTCCGCGCTACGACGCCCGGGACGAGCCGGTGCTCGCCTTCCGGGCCTTCTGCGAGGACTTCTACGGAGGCAACGGTGCCTGAGGGCCTGCACCTGCACCGCCGGGGCAGTGGTCCGGCCGTGCTGTGGATCCACGGCTACACGATGGACTCCACCACCTGGCAGCCGCTGTGGGACCGCCTGCCCGGCTGGACCCACATCGGCGTCGACCTGCCCGGCCACGGTGGCTCCGCGCCGTTCCGGCCGGGGCTGACGCTCACGGCGTTGGCCGGGCAGTTGGCTGAGGTGGCGAAGGAGAACGGTGCCCGCAGGGTGGTCGCGCTCTCCTTCGGCTCGATGTCCGCCCTGCAACTCGCCATCCAAGAGCCCGGTTCGCTCGACCGCCTGGTGCTCGCCGCCCCCACCCTGGCCGGCACCCCCAACGAGGACTCCGCCCGGGTCCGCTACAAGCAGCTGTCGATGCTCTACCGCTTCGCCGGCCCCGGCGAGCAGCTCGCCGACCTGTGGATGCAGTCCCCGCCCGACATCTTCACCGGCACCGAGCGCCACCCCGAACTCCGCGCCGCACTCAGGGCGGTGGTCGTCCGCCACAGTTGGGCCGAGCTGGGCAACCGGGCCATGGACGCCCTCACCGCCCACCAGCACACGGAGGACGACCTGCGCCGCATCGCCGCCCGCACCCTGGTCGTCCTCGGCGACGAGGACATGCCCGCCTTCGTCCGCAACGCCGAACTGCTGCGCGACACCGTCCCCGACTGCCACCTGGAGACCCTCCCTGAAACCGGCCACCTCCCGCTGCTGGAGCGCCCGGACGCGTGCGCCCCGCTGATCGCCGCCCACCTGGCCTGAAAGCCTCCTGGCCAGCGAGGAGGGCGGGAGTCGACGGAGACCGACCGGAGCCTCAGCCGTCCAGAAAGCCGCTGACCAGCTCGCGGAACGCCGTCGGTTCGTCGATCCAGGGCCAGTGCCCGCAGCCGGCGAGCACCTCCAAGCGGCCGACCGGGTAGCAGGACGCGACGCGCCGAGCCGCCCTGACGCCCGCCACCCCGTCCTCCGAACCGGCGACCACCAGCACCGGGCTGAGTACGGCAGCACGACGGGCGACCTCGGTCGCAGCGGCCGCCTCGGAGGCCGGGCGCACGTAGAAGGCGTCACGCAGCCACGACGGCGGCTGCGGATAGGTGGCCTCGGCCTCGTGGTGCCTGCGCGTCGTGTCCGACCACGCGCCGTAGCTCCAAGGCTGTGCCCCGGCCGCCAACGCTTCGGCACTGCCCGGCTCATCGGCACGTCGCGCCCGGATCGCCGCCACCTCCACTTCGTCCACCTCCCGGGAGACCAGGCCGGCAGGAGTGATCAGGACGAGCTTGCCCAACTTCTCCGGGTGGTCGGCCGCGAACGCCTGGGCGGTCAGAGTGCCTGCCGAGTGGGCGACCACATCCAGGCGTTCGATCTCCAGCCGCCGCCGCAGCTCCTCCAGGTCGCGGGCCTGCTCGGTGAAAGCACAACTGGCACGGTCCGACGGCACCTCCGACCGCCCTGCGGCACGGGCATCCAGCATGACCAGAGTGCGGAAGCCGTCCAGCCCACCGAGACGACCGAGGTCGCGCACGTCCGCCCCGGGCCCGCCGGCCAGACAGACCAGCGCGGGTCCCCTTCCGGCAACCGAATAGGACAACGTCGTTCCGTCATACGAGGTGAACCGAGGCATGCGGCCATCCTCGCAGAGCACGCTCCCCCCTTGCCTGGCCGACCGAAGGGCCAACTCCCGGCACGAGGAGCGGAGTCGACCACCGAACAGCCGACCACAATCGAAGCCGCCCACGTATTGAGCGAGCTCGCCCGGCATGCTTCTCGCCGGGGTCAGCCGGCGATGTGCGATCCCTCGCCCACTGCCGAGAACGGCCCGGACGTTGAGGTCGCAATCGCGCCAGCCCCCGGGACAGGGCCGCTGATGGACTGGCCGCGTGCCCACCACCTCTGTCCCCACGTCGTCCGCTGCCGTCCGTATGCCCGCCCGGGGCCCGGTTCGCGGCTGGCTCGCCGTCGTCTCCGTGATGACGGGGATCTTCTCCATCGTCACCACCGAGCTCCTGCCGATCGGCCTGCTCACCCCGATCGGCGCCACCTTCCGGATCCCGGACGGCACCGCCGGGCTGATGATGACCCTGCCGGGCATCGTCGCCGCCGTCGCTGCCCCGGTCGTCACGGTCGCCGTCCGGCGGGCCGACCGGCGCGGCGTGCTCTGCGGCCTCATGCTCGCCCTCGCGCTCGCCGACCTCGTCAACGCGCTCGCCCCCGGTTACTGGGCGGTGCTCGCGGCGCGGGTCGTGCTCGGGGTCGTCATCGGCGCGTTCTGGTCGATCGGGGCCGGGCTCGCCCCGCGCCTGGTGGCCGCGGAGCGGCAGGGGCGGGCCAACACGGTCATCTTCTCGGCGGTTCCGTTGGGGTCGGTCCTCGGCGTGCCCACCGGGGTCCTCCTCGGCCACCTGGCCGGGTGGCGGGCGGCCTTCGCGGCCATGGCGGTGCTGAGCCTCGCCGTGTTCGCCGCACTCGCCGCGACCCTGCCCCCGCTGCCGCCGCAGGCCCCCGCCCACCTCGCCGTCCTGCGCGGGCTGCTCCGTACGCGGGCGGTCCGTGCCGGCCTCGCGGTCACGCTCCTCCTCGTGACCGCCCACTTCGGCACGTACACCTACGTCACGCCGTTCCTGGAGGACGTCACGCACGCCGGACCGGACGCCGTCACCGTCTTCCTGCTCGTGTACGGGATCGCGGGCGTCGTGGGCAACTTCGCGGGCGGGGCCTGGGCCGGGCGGTGGCGTTCCACGTTCACCACCGCCATCGGGCTGCTCGCGGCGTCCGTGCTGCTGCTCCCCGTCCTCGGGACCACGCGGCCGGGAGCGGCGCTGCTGCTCGTGGTGTGGGGCCTCGCATACGGGGCAGTCCCGGTCTGCGCCCAGACCTGGTTCGTCCGCGCGGCACCGCACGCTCCGGAGGCGGCCACCGCGGTTTTCACAGCCTCGTTCCAGGCCACCATCTCGATCGGCGCCCTGGCCGGCGGGGTGGTCGTCGACGCCTCGTCGACGTCGGTGGTGATGGTGGTCGGGGGATGCATCGCGCTCGTCGCCGCGGCGGTGGCGCACGTTTCCGCCTCGCGGGACCGGTAGGAAAGCCGTACGAGAGCGGCCCGCTCCCTGCGCGCAGGGAGCGGGCCGCTTCGGTGCGCCTGTCAGCCGAAGGGCAGGACCTGGGTGCTGCCGCCGGCCAAGACACGCTGGTACTCGCGCTCGCCGTCGAGTGAGCGGTAGTTGATCACCGGATCGCCGGCTCGCACGAGGGTGGTCGCACATCCGAGGCACCAGGGCTGCGGCGGCTGCACGTCGAGATCCTCGATCACTGCAGGAGCAGAACACTGCGTGCAGTCCGCCATCGGGTCCTCCCCGGCGTCAGGCCCAGGTGGAGCCGCACGCGGTGCAGCCCCATCGGCCGTCCATGGTCTGGTAGGTCGCACCCGATCCGCAGACCGGGCAGGCGCGGGCGCTCGGCTCGTCGGCCCGCTCCAGCAGGGTACTGGGCGTCGGGGTGGTGGTGGGCTCAGTCTCGGTGACGGGCTTGTCGAGCAGGCTGGTGCTCATGGCGTCTCCCCTCGGGATGGAGTGGCAGAGGTACGCCGGCCGGGCATCACTCAGAGAACCCGGCTGTGGCCCAGATGTGGATGCCGTCGGGGGGCTCCCGCACGCCGTGTGCGTGCCCCGCACACCTCGTGCACGCCCTCCCTGGGAGTGCCGTCTTGTCGATATGTTGGCCACTCTGCGCGCTCGAAGGGTTGCTCAGTGTCACGTCAACATCGGCTTGGGACGGTCCTCAGGGCTGCTCGGTGTGCACAGCGGATGACTCAGACCCAGCTGGGCCGGGCATGTGGCTACTCGGCGTCTGCGATCAGTCGGATTGAGGCGGGCGCGCTCCGCCCGACCGGGCAGGCGCTTCTGCTGATCGCCCAGGCGTTGGACCTGCCGCTTGACGCCGTCGGGCTGGGTCGACCGGCTACGCTGGCGCAAGATATGACCCCGGATCAGGAGGACGTCATGCTCCGCAGGCAGCTGCTCGTGGCCGGCATGGCGGCGGCCGGAGTGTCAGTGCTTCCATCCGCCTCGGCGGCTGCCGCGCGCCCGGACGCGTCGGCCCGGATCGTCGGAGCCCTGTACGAGCCCGAACTGGCTGCGCCCACATCGTTGCAGCAGCTCAAGGCGTCGCTGGCCTCGGCACGCGCGCAGTTCACGGCGGCCCGCTACCGGGACCTCGGCGACTCTCTGCCGGGCCTGCTGGGCTCGGCGCAGGCGACCCGCGAGGCTCTATCCGGTCGATCCCGCGAGGAGGCCCATGCGTGTGTGGCCCGCGCCTGGGTACTGGCGACGGAGCTTGCGTTGAAGGCCCACTGCGATGTCGCGTGGCCGGCCGCAGACCGGGCTTTGGCCGCGGCCCAGGCCAGCGGCGACCCGGTGGTGCACGGGGAAGCGGCTCGGGTTCTGGCGATCACGATGCGGCGTTCCGGACGCCCGGCCGCCGCTGTCGATCTCCTGCGGCGCACCGCCGACTCGCTCTCGCAGGACCGAAACGACGTGTCCAGGGCCGTGGCAGCGACCCTGCTGATGACGGGCGCCTACACGGCTGCGTGCGGGCAGCGCCGAGGGGACGCCCTCGATCTCATGGCGGGCGCGGCGGAAGTGGTCGACCGCCTGAGCAGCGCCGAACTTTGCCCGAGCACCCCGCTGTTCACGGTCGACGCCACCAGCGCGCAGGCGGACCTGTACTGGATCGGCGTTCACACGGCGCTGGGCACCCCCGACGAGGGCGTGCCGTACGCGGCGCGGATCGCGCCGGGACAGCTGCCGACCGCCGAGCGCCAGGCCCGGTACGGCACGGACTGTGCGCGCATGTGGCACCACCTCGGCGACCATCGCAAGACGTTCGCGTCGCTGCGGTTCACCGAGCAGGTCGCCCCGGAGGAAGTGCGCCGCCCGGCCTTGCGGGCGCTCACAGCGGACCTGCTGTACGCGCCGGTTACGGTGGCCGGCGTGCGGGAGCTCGCCGCGCGTACAGGCGTCTCGTAGGGGGCCGTCGGCGAAGTTTTGATGGGCGCGTCGGACATTTGATGACGGCGAGACGGCCATAGTGCGGTGCTGAATCAGGCGGGCTGGTACTCCGCGTGGGGAGTCGGCGGGTCGCGGCGCGAATGGCGCGCCAGGAGGTGCAAGCTGTCCGCACTCGCACATGCACACAGAGTGCGCGCCGAACGCATGGTCAGCGTACGTCCGCATCGTCACGCTTTTGCCCATGACGACCGAGATTCCTCTCGACAGCCCCCGCAGTCACACCACCACTCTCGCGGGTACTCCCAAGGGTGCGGCGATCTGCCGGCGCATCGCCAGACGCCAACTCGCCGTCTGGGGGCTGCACTCCACGCACACCGAGTCGTTCTACTCCGCCCTCCTCATCGTCGCGGAGCTCGCCGCGAACGCGATCACGCACGGACGCGTTCCGGGGCGCGGCTTCGAGCTGCATCTCACGATCACCACCACCGCGCACCGGGGCACCACCCTTCGCATCGAGATCAGCGACCCCAGGGGCGACAAGCTTCCCGCCCTCCCCACCGTCCACGCGCCAAACGCCCAGTCCGGCCGGGGCCTCACCCTCATCGACGCGCTCTGCGACCGATGGGGCACCATCCCCCGTCACCCCAACTCGAAGACCGTCTGGGCCGAACTCGACCTCACCGATGCCTCCTGAACCCCGCCATAGCCCGGGCAGGGCGATCCTCTGCACCCTCCTGCCCTTCGCGCTCCTCCTCGCGCTGCTCGCCTGGGGCGACCACCACAACCGCCCGACTCGGAACCCCACTTCAAGTCCGAGTGTCGCCACCCCATGAAGCGCCGAGGAGCGGGAAGTCGGCCTCGCCGACTTCCCGCTCCTCGCGCCATGCGGGGCGGTTACTGGTGCAGGAACGTTTCGGTGAAGCTGGTGCCGCTGGAGCCGAGTGCGCTGGTGCGGGCCTCGTAGGTGCCGTTGGCGCTGGGGTCGAGGGCGACCGGGCCGGAGGAGCCGAGGGACTTGCCGTTGACGGTGGCCGAGGTGAAGCTCAGGGTGCCGAAGTTGGGATAGGACCCGGTCGGCGACTCGATGATGACCTCGGCGCTGGCCCGCTTCGCGGAGAGGGACTTGGTGGTGCTGTAGGTCCAGCCTCGCGTGGAGTCGGTCAGCTTCAGGGTGTACCTGCTGCTCCCGGCGTAGGTCACCGAGGCGGTGATGTGGTCGCCGGCCGACACCGGGTACGAACTGAGGCTCAGGTAGACCGGGTTGGCCGGGTACATCTCGTACCAGGCCTGGTGGACCGGGCTGCCGCTGGAGCAGTCGGTCGCCACCCCGGTCTGCTCAACGGTGGAGGAGCCGTACCCGTCGATGCCGACCCAGGGGGCGTAGAGGTCGTTGGTGGAGTTGCAGGTCGCGTTCGGCTCGGTCCAGGACGCCGAGACCGAGGTGAAGCCGCTGCCCGTGGCGGCGTAGCCGCCCCAGTTGTAGCCGTTGGTGTTGTACTGCAGGGGGCGGAACGACAGTCCCTGCGCGGCCACCGCAGTGGTCGGCGCGGCGGGGACGGCGAGGGTGGTGGCCGCTGCCGCGAGGGTGGCGACGCGTATCAGGAATCTGCGCATGCTGGCTCCTTCGTGGGGGACGAGCAGGAGGTTCACACGCCGGCCCCAGCCGTGGGGTGGCTGTGAGGGGTGGCAGTACAGGATGGCGGACTGTCATGAGCCGAGCAAGAGCCTTGGCAGGATTGGGTGTTGGGTGAATCGCCGTACCAGGTGGAAGGCGTGATGACGCCCCGAAGAGGCCCTCGTCCTGGGTGGGCGAGGGCCTTCGTGTGTGTCAGTGCTGCTCGTTCTGCTCCTCGGGGTGGGGCATCTTGAGGGTCGCGATGATGCCGAGGGCGACGGTGGCGAGCGCGAGCGCGAGGAGGGCGACGAGGACGGCGCCGACGAAGAACTTCACGGGGTCCAGGCCTCGTTCCGGTCGAGGTCGCGGAGGAGGTGGAGGAGGTTGAGCAAGGTGCTCACGGGGGAGTTGCCGAAGTCGACGAGGATGCGGCCGTCGAGGGTGGTCTCGCCGGGCGCGGCGGAGCCCCAGAGAAGCCCGTACGGGAGTCCGCGCCTGTGCAGTTCGCCGAGGAGGGCGGTGATGTGGGGCTCGGTGTAGTCCCGCATCCGGGGGTCGTCCGGCGGGACGGGTTCGCGGGTCACGAGGCGAAGTCCAGCTCGTACCAGACGGTTTTGCCGTGCTTCTGGGGGTCGACGCCCCAGCGGTGGGTGAGGCCCTCCACGAGCTGGAGACCCCGGCCGGTCTCGGCGAAGTCGGCGGGGGTGCGCTGGTGGGGGAGGGCGTCGGACTCGTCGGAGACGGTGACGCGGAGGGTGTGGTGGAGGAGCGAGAACCAGACGACGGGGGCGGTGGTGTCGCCGTGGCGCCAGGCGTTGACGATGAGCTCGGCGAGGGCGAGTTCGGCGTTGAAGATGGTCTCGGAGTCCCAGCCGTTGCGGGTCAGGGCGTCCCGCAGGGCCTGCTTCGAGAGGGTGAGCGAGGGGGTGTTACGGGTGCACACGGGAACCTCCGTGAGGCGGTGGTGTGGGAGAGGCGATGACGGGCGTCGCCGTGAGCCAGGCCAAGGTGGGGCTGGTTGCTCTTCGGTGCCGGGGCGGCAGGCGCCTACTGCCCGGAATGCAGGCATTACTGACGATCCGTCGGATCGATCTGAGAGCGACGATAACTCAGATCCATGACAAAATTTCCATGGAACCCTGATATTCCCTCGATCGTGGCTGGCTGGCCTCAGATGGACCCATGTCAGGCCAGCGCGGCAGACTGGGACCACCCTCGCCTCGGAAGGAACCATGGCTCGTACGAACCCCACACTTCGTCAGCGCAGGCTGGGAACAGAACTGCGGAGGATGCGAGAGCAGGTCGGCCTCGGCGGTAGCCAGCTCGGTCGGGCGGTCGGCATGAACCCGGCCCAGGTGACGCAGATGGAGTCGGGGAAGATCGGGATCAGCGTGGATCGGTTGCACACGATCGCCACGACGTGCATGTGCTCGAACCAGCCTCTGATCGACGCGCTCGCCGACATCATCACCGAGCGAGGCAAGCCCGGGTGGTGGGAGGAGTACCGAGAAACCCTGGCAACAGACTTCCTCGACATCGCCGAACTGGAGGGTCACGCCCGTCGGCTCTCGGTCTACGGGACCACCTTCGTCCCCGGCCTGATCCAGACTGGGTCCTACACGGCTGCGTTGTTCGCTCAGGCCTACCCACCGCCGCTGCGTCACGAGGTCGATCTCAAGACGGCCTTCCGAATGCAGCGACAGCGCATCATCCGATCTGGAGTGACGCCATACTCTGCCTTCATCCACGAGGCAGCCCTGCGCATGCAGTTCATTGATCCGAAGGTCAACATCGAGCAGATCGACGCTCTCATCGCCGACTCGGAGCAGCCCAGCATCTCAGTGCGAGTTGTGCCGTTCGCTGCCGGTGCGGTGCCCAGCCCGTGCGAGAACTTCACCTATGCCGAAGGCCCGATCACCGAGCTGGACGCCGCGCAGATGGACACAGGGCATGGCGGGCAGCTGTTCGACAGCCCGGCCCATCTCGCAAGGTTCCGTGCCCTCCTTGCCATGATGGACTCCACGGCACTCTCCGAGGAGAAGTCACGTGACCTCATGCAGTCGATCAAGGAAGAAATGGCAGGCCAGCATGTCTAGCTCAGCGTGGCAGAAGTCCAGCTACTCGGCCTCAAGCGACAACTGTGTTGAGGTACGCGCCATCGATGGGTTGATCGAGTTCCGCGAGTCTGACGAGGGCGACGTCATCGTCCGCATGACCTCCCCCAAGTTCGCAGCGTTTCTCCAGGGCGCCAAGGCCGGCGAGTTCGACCACTTGATCGCCGACGCCTGAGCGAATCGTTCCGGCGGCCTCTCGCTCCCCGCGAGAGGCCGCCGTTGGCTGGCTCAGGTCACCCGCACCGGCCGGACCTCGACGAGGTCGCCCGGGGCCGCAGGCATCCGGCGGGCCCAGGCGACCGCCTCTGCCTCGTCGGCCACGTCGATGACCCAGATCCCCCCGATGTGCTCGTGCCCCTCCCGGTACGGCCCGTCGGAGACCGGCGTCTCCGACGGGCCGCCCGGCACCACCAGGCGCGCACTGCACGCGCGCCGCAGCCCGCCGCCGTACCGCACAGCGACCCCGGCCTCGTACATCTCGCGGCCGAACCGGGCGTGCGCGGCGTCGAGTTCGGCTTCCTCGGCCTCGCTCAGCGCGTCCCAGACCCGCTCGTCGCCGTGAATGAGCAGGGTGTATTCCATGATCCTCAGTTCTCCGTTCCCACCGGCCGGTTGGTGCGCGGAGGCCCGTCGCAGCGACGGACCTCCACCCGGCCCGATTCGCTGACCGGCAGTTTCGCCGCCCAGCTCAGCGCCTCCTCCTCGGAGGGCACGTCGATCACCCACAGGCCGCCGACCTCCAGCACGCCCGCCGCGGCCCGGGCCTCGCCCTCGGCGGCGGCCGGTCTGGCCAGCCGCGCGCCGTAGACGATCCGCACGCCGGCCTCGGCCAGCTCGCGCCCGAAGGCCCGGTTGGCGGTGAAGCGCTGCTCGCGCTCCTCGGGCGTCATCCGGTCCCAGTCCGTCTCCTGGCCGAAGACCAGCAGTGCGTAGTCCATGTCCCCTCCCGAAGCGAAGCGCCAGCTACATCTGCCGGTGTGCCAGGCGGGCGAACAGCCCGTCCCGGTCCGCCAACAGCTCCTCGTACCGGCCCTGCTGCACCACCCGGCCCTGGTCCATCACGATGATCCGGTCAGCCTCGGCGACCGTCGACAGCCGGTGGGCGATCACCACCCGGGTCGCGTTGAGCCGTCGGGTGGACTCGGTGACCAGCCGCTGGGTCGGGTTGTCCAGCGCACTCGTCGCCTCGTCGAAGAAGACGATGCGGGGCCGGGAGACCAGTGCGCGGGCGATCATCAGGCGCTGCCGCTGGCCGCCGCTGAGGGTGCTGGTGCCCTCCGAGAGCACGGTGTTCATGCCCATCGGCATGGCCGCGATGTCCTTGTCGATGCCGGCCATCTCGGCGGCCGCCCAGGCGTCGTCCAGGGTGTGGTTGGTCGAGCCGACGATGTTGGCCTTGATGTCGCCGGCCAGCAGCGCGCCGTTCTGGAGCACCACCCCGCACTGGCGGCGCACCGCGGAGACCTCCAGCTCCCCGAGGTCCTGGCCGTCGTACAGCACGGTGCCGCTCTCCGGCCGCTCGAAGCCGAGCAGCAGCCGCAGCACGGTGGACTTGCCGCTGCCGGACGGGCCGACGACCGCCACGAACTCGCCGGGCTCGATGCTCAGCGTGACGTCCTGGAGGGCCGCCGGGCCGTCCTCGCCGTAGCGGAAGGTGACGTGGCTCAGGCCGAGCCGGCCGGAGAGGTCGCCCGGGTCGGCCTTGCTGTCGTCGACCTCGGGCTTCTCCTCGAGTATTGGTCGCAGCCGCTCCAGCATCGGCACCACGCCCATCGCGGTGACCGCCGCCGAGGTGAACTGCAGGCTGGAGGCGATCAGCAGGTTGAAGGCGGTGAAGAAGGAGAGGAAGACGGGGATCGGCACCGCGCCGTCCAGCGGGCCGGCGATGATGCCGAAGATGACCACCGAACAGACCAGTGGGAAGCCCGCGTTGAAGGTGGTGACGGCGTTCTGCACCCGGCGCGAGGAGGCGGCCAGGCCGCGGCCCTTGCCGAGTTCGGCGGCCCACACCCCGAACACCCGGTCCTCGGCCGCGGTGACCCGCAACTTGGGGACGGCGGTGAGCAGTTGGAAGACCCGGGCGGACATGGTCTGCTCGTGCGCGTACAGCTTGCGCTGCCAGCGGACCTCCAGCCGTCCGGCGGCCAGGCCGACGCCGACACCGACCAGCACCAGCAGGGTGGCCAGTCCGGCGAGCCGCAGGTCGTAGAAGAAGACCAGCACCAGGTTGGCCAGACCGGTCAGCAGCCCGAGGGTCGCCGTGGTCATCATCCCGGAGAGGGTTTCCTGGGCGGCGCTGACGCCGAGCACCGTGGTGCCCAGCTCGCCGGTGGAGTAGCCGGCGAAGAACGGCGCGGGCAGCGACAGCAGTCTGGTCCAGACGCCGACCTGCATCGCGGCGGTGGAGCGGCTCTCGATCCGCAGCACCGCGATGTTCTGCACGATGGACAGCGCGGCCACCGCCATCGCGGAGCCGATCACCACCAGCGCGCCCTCGGTGATCAGGTTGCGCTGGGCGTGGGCGACGAAGGTGCCGAGCACCTCGCCGGTCATCACCGGGACGAGCAGGCCGATCAGCGCGACCAGGGTGGCCATGCCGGTGAACATCCACAGGTCCTGCCGGTTGTTGCGCAGGCCGAAGCGGAGCAGCCCGGCGACGGACCGTACGGTCAGCGGCAGCGGCCGGTACAGCACGGTGGCCTTGTTCTGCAGTTCGGCGGCCAGCTTCGGGGTCAGCGGGGTGGCCTTGCCGCCCTCGGCCAGGACGTAGCCGTCGCCGAGGGGGAGCAGGGCGACCGGGGCGCCGGCCTTGCGGTAGCCGACCATCGCGCCGAGGTCGTTGCGCCACCAGTTGCCGTCCAGCCGTACGGACCGGGTGCGGACGTTGGAGGCCAGGGCGATCGCCTGCAGCCGGTCCAGTCGGCGGTCGTGGCCGTTGCCGGCCACCGGGGCGGTGACGGTGAAGCCCTCGTGCGCGGCGACCAGTCGGGCGGCGGCCAGGGTCGGTTCGTCGCCGGTGGCGTCGCCGATCCGCAGTCGGGAGGAGGTGTCGCGCAGGATGGTCTCGAAGCCGCGGGCGGAGTCGGCGAGCGTTCCGGCGTCGCGGTCCTGGCGGGCGGCGATCAGCTCGGTCTCGGTGCCCCGGCGGGCCTCGATCCGGCGGTCGACGGCGTCCAGCAGCCGCCCGCAGTGGGCGGCCAGGCGCTCCCAGAGGCCGCCCTCGTCGAGCAGTGCGCGCGGGGAGCGGGCCCGGACGGTGGCCGGGCCGGCCGCGACCAGCCAGTCCCGTTCGGTGAGGCAGAGCTCGGCGCCCTCGGCGAGTTCGCCCTCCGCCCCCTCGGGGGCCTCGACGGCGCCCTCCTCGACCCGCACCCACTGCAGGCCGTCCACCGAGCGCAGCGCCTGGCCCCTCTTGAGGACGGTCGGCTCCGTCGGGTCGAGCGGGGTGAACTCGCGCGGCGGCAGGGTGTCGCGCATCGCGCCGGCCAGCGCGGTGAGGCCGCGGCCCAGTCCGGCCAGGAACTGGTCGGCGGCGAGCTGCTGTTCGCCTTCCGGCAGGGCCCGGACGGCGGCGCCGGCCGTGGTGCCGCACTCCCGGCCGCGGGCGGACAGGCCCTCGACCCAGGAGGTGGCGAGGAAGGACAGTTCGGCGCCGAGCACCGGCCGGGCGACGATGCCGCGCGGACCGGCGGCCGCACCGGGCACCAGGGTGCCGGCCTCGATCCGGCAGAGGAAGTGCCAACGGCCCTGCGGGGCGCCGGAGGCGAGCTGGACGGCGAACAGGTCGACGGCGCCGGAGCGGACCAGCAGCATCCGCCCGGGGTCGTCCAGCACGAGGTAGCGGTCGGCCAGCGGCTCGACCGGCTCGGCCGCCTCGGTGAAGAACGGCGAGGACACCTCCACAGCAAGCGTCACAGTTCGTCCTCCTCCTCGCGGCGCGCGGACTCGATGAGCGCGGTGTAGTGCCCGCCGAGCGCCAACAGCTCGTCGTGGGTGCCGCGTTCGACGATGGATCCCTCGTGCAGCACGATGATCTCGTCGGCGTCGCGGACGGTGGAGAGCCGGTGGGCGATGATCAGGCAGGCGCAGCCGCGGCGGCGCAGGTTGTCCATGATCACGCGTTCGGTCTCCGGGTCGAGCGCGCTGGTCGCCTCGTCCAGCACCAGCAGGGTCGGCTCGGTGGCCAACGCCCGGGCCAGTTCCAGTCGTTGGCGCTGGCCGCCGCTGAAGTTGCGGCCGCCCTCCAGGACCGGGCTGTGGATGCCGCCGGGGCGGGTCATCACGGTGTCGAAGACGGCGGCGTCGCGCAGCGCGGCGGTGACCGCCTCGTCGGGGACGTCGTCGTTCCAGAGCGTCAGATTGTCCCGGACGGTGCCCTCGAACAGCGAGATGTCCTGGTCCACGTAGGCCAGTGAGGAGGCCAGGACGGCCCGGGAGATCTCCTCGCGCGGCCGCCCGTCCAACAGGATCCGGCCCGACCACGGGGTGTAGAGGCCGGTGAGCAGCCGGCCCAGGGTGGACTTGCCGCTGCCGGAGCCGCCGACCGCGGCGATCCGGCGGCCGGGGACCACGGTCAGGCTGAGGTCCTTGATGATCGGGTCGGAGAGCGGGCTGTAGCCGAAGCGGACGTTCTCGAACTCCAGGTTGCCGTCCAGCTTGGGCCCGGCCGGCGGCTCGGGCTTGGCGAAGGCGGCGGCGACCGGGTAGCGCTCGACGTCGTACAGCCGCTTGATGTCGGCGGTGACGTCCTGCAGCCGGCCGCCCAGGTTGGTGAGCTGGGTGACCGGGCGGCTGAGTGCGGCCAGCAGGGTCTGGAAGGAGACCAGGATGCCGACGCTCATCGCGCCGTCCACCACCCGCTGGCCGCCGACCAGCAGGATCAGCCCGCTGTTGAGCGCGGCCAGCATCGGCGGCACCACGGTGAGCACGGCGCTGGGGATGCCCAGCTTCTGCTTGGCGGTGACCACCTTGGCCAGGAAGCCGGCCCAGCGGCTGAACGCGTCCTGCTCGGCGCCGGTGGCCTTGACGGTCTCGATCAGCGCGAGGGTGGTGAAGGTGGTCGCGGTGAGGTTGCCGCGGTCGGTGCGCAGTGCGGCGACCGCGTCGGTACGGGCCCGGGCGACGGCCTGCAGCACGACGACGTTGAGCAGCGCCATGCCGACGCCGACCACGCCGAGCAGGATGTCGTAGCGGATCAGTACGGCCGCGTAGAACAGCACCAGGCCGAGGTTGATCACGGTGAGCGCGAGGTCGCGGGAGAGGATCTCGGCGACCACGTCGTTGCCGGACACCCGCTTGGCCACCTCGGCCGGGCGGCGCTGCAGGAAGAAGTCGACGGGCAGTCGCAGCAGGTGCCGGAAGAACCGGGCGGAGCTGACCAGCCCCATCCGGATCTCGATCCGCAGCAGGTAGTGCCGTTGGACGGATGTCAGCACGAACACGACGACGGCGGTGGCGGTCATGGCGGCCAGCAGCGGGAGGAGGTAGCCGCTCCCGCTGCCGGCCAGGACCCGGTCGATGAACACCCGGGTGTACGCGGGGATCGCGATGCCCGGCAGCACCAGCAGCAGGCTGGCGAGCAGCACCAGCGGCATCGCGCGTCCGGTGGGCAGCCGGCGTTCCAGCAGGGCGCGGCCGATGCCGCCCTTGTCGCCGCCGGGCTCGAAGTCGGGGCCCTTCTCGAAGGAGAGCACGATCCCGGTGAAGCCGGAGTCGAACTCGTCCCACTCCATCAGGCGCGGGCCGCTGGCCGGGTCGTTGACCGCGACGACGGTGCGGCCGTAGCGGGTGCGGATGCCCTCGACGACCATGAAGTGCTGGAAGGCCCAGAAGATGATCACCGGGCCGTCGAGGTCGCGGAGCTTCTCGGCCTCGGTCTGGTAGCCGCGGGCCTTCAGCCCGTACGTCCGGGCGGCGTTCAGCAGGGTGGAGGCGCGGGCGCCGTCGCGGGAGACGCCGCAGACGCCGCGCAGGTCCTCCAGCGGGACCCAACGGCCGTGGTAGGCGAGGATCATGGCGAGGCTGGCCGCGCCGCACTCGACCGACTCCATCTGCAGGACGGTGGGGACGACGTGCCGCCAGCGCCGCGGCGCGGCCGCCCGGGTGGGGCGGCTGCGGCGGCGCTTCCCGCTCGGCTCGGGTTCCGGTGTGGTCGCCGGGGTGGTCTCCGGGATCGTGGCTGTCATCGGAGCCCCCTCAGCGGCCGAGGATCAGGTTGAACGGCGTCTGCTGGCCCACGTTGATCGTGGCGGTGACCGCGACCTGGGTGCCCAGCGGGTTGGGCGGGCCGCTCTGCGAGGTCCAGGAGTAGCCGGTCGGGGTGCTCGGGTCGGGCGTCAGCTCGACCACGACCAGGCGGGGCGCGTCCTTGCCCAGGTAGCGCTGGGCGGCGAGGTCGCCGCCGACCAGTCCGGAGACCGCCTCCTTGGTGAGCGCGTACGGGCTGACCGAGCTGACCGTGCCGCGCAGCAGGCCGAAGGCGCCGGCCGGGCTGGTGGACACGTTGAGGTCGACCTGGTCGCCGGGCGCCAGCCCGACGGTGTGGGTCGCGGGCACGAAGACCATCGCGACCATGCCCTCCTGGGGGTCGTCGATCCGTTCGACCGAGACCACCGGGGAGCCGGGGGCGACCACCTGGCCGTCGGTGACCGACAGGCCGACCACCCGCCCGCCGAACGGGCTGGTGATCTCCCGGCTGTGGCCCTCGGCGTCCTCGACCCGGGCCACCGACTGGCCCTGCTTGACCTGGTCGGAGGGCTTGGCCAGGACGGTGCGGACCATCCCGCCGAACGGGCTCTGGATCATCGCGGTGCCGTGCGGGCGGCTCAGCAGGCCGGGGGCGTCCACGGTGATCGGGATGTTCCCGGCGAAGGTCCACAGCAGCGCCGCCGCCATGGTGATCATGACGACGAACAGGGCGATCCAGCCCCGCGGTGCGGCGAGCAGGGTGGGCGAGTCGAGCTCGTCCGGCTCGCGCATCCGCTGCAGCGCTTTGAAACGGAACTTCATGCTTTGGCTTCTCTCCGTGGGACGCCGACGTCCTGGCGCAGCGTCCGTGAACGACTTCCGATGACCAGTTCGCCGACGCTGCCCTCGGTGAAGTAGTCGAGGCCGCTGGCCGTGGCGAAGTCGGCCGCGTCGCCGCCGCCGAGGCCGCAGACCGCGAGGTCCATGGCGGTGCCGACCAGGTAGAGGGTCTGGTAGAGCGCGCCGACGTGCTTGAGGATCAGCGGGTAGGCGACCGTCTCGTACTTCCACATCACCCGGCCGAAGCGCGCGGTGACCAGCAGCACCACCTGCGGGTCGGCCTGCATCAGGCTCGACTCGCGGGCGTTCTTGACCAGTTGGGCGGTCGCCTGGTCGGGCTCGCTGACCAGCTCCAGCTCGTGCCGGTCGGTCGCGTAGTGCCACAGGCCGGGCGCCAGGCCCGCGCAGGAGGTCACCAGCGGGTACACCTCCAGCTCGTGCACCGCGCCGCCGCTCGGGTACGGCCGGTCGGCCAGCTCCTGGCCGTCGCCGCCGGTGAAGGTCTGCCGCCGCCGGACGCTGCGGTAGAGCAGCTCGCCGAGCTGCTCCAGCGTGATCGGCGCCTGCTCGTCGTGGTCGCGCACCGAGCGGCGCTGCTCCAGCACCTCGGTGAACGGCCGGTCGGCGCGGGCGAGTTCGTCCAGGTCCGGGACGGACAGGGCGACCTTCTCGCCCGGGAAGGGCGCCGGCGAGGCCGGCTCGGGGTCGAAACGGTCGCCGAACCGGTAGGTGCCGCCGTACCCGGCGACGCTGGTGGGCCGGCGGGTGCGGGAGTGGAAGGCGAGGTCGGCGGCCTGCCACTGGGCGAAGCGCTGCTCCTCGGCCTCCGGCTCGGCGCCGGGGGAGCCGTACGCCAGCAGCCCGGCGGCGGCGAACAGCCGCAGGGTCTGCCGGACGGCGTCCAGCGGCAGGCCGCCGGGCAGTTGGGCGAGTGCGGCGGGGCTGGTCCAGCCGGCCAGGGCGGCCAGCAGGCCGGCCGCCCGGGCGGTCAGCTGGACGGCCAGCGGGCTGCCCGGGGCGCGTACCAGCAGGGCGCCGTCCTCGACCGCGGCGGAGGCGAAGCGGGACAGCTTCACCAGGCCGGTCGGGTCCGGGGTGGGGCCCGGCTCGGCGGCGCCCCGGCCGACCGGCCGCAGCCGGGCCAGCGGCTCGTCCGCGCCGTCGGTCGGGGTGGAGGTCGCCAGGTGGACGGAGTGCTCCAGCATCCCGGCCATCCCGAGCCGGCGGCGGGCCAGCTGCCAGCGCAGCAGTCCGGCGTCGCCGTCCCGGGCCGCGACCAGGGCGGCCAGTTCCTCCTCGGTCTGCTCCCTGGCGGCCAGCGCGGCCACCGCCGCCATGGCGCCGGGCGCCAGGTCGGGCAGGTTCAGCGCGCCGACGGGCGCGGTCAGCCGTACGGCCCGGGGGCCGAGCGGGGCGAGCGCGCCGTCCGGGCGCAGTCGCAGCCGGCGGACCGTTCGGGCGGCCGCGGGCAGGTGGATCTCGTCGAGTTCGGTGGTCATCGCGTCAGCACCCGGCCGTTCCTAGAAGAAGACGTTCTTCGGGTTGAGCTGCTCCTCGGTGTGCGCAGCGGCCAGTCGGCCCTGGCGCACCGGCACGTCGTAGAGCCGGCCGGGGGCGAGGCGGCGCCAGAAGTGGCGCATGCCGGGGGCGATCACCTTGACCACGCTGAGGTCGAGGTCGGGGCGGCTCTGGTCGAGCACGATCACCTCGACGCCGGCCTTGGCGGCGCGCTCGACGCAGTCCCGGACGTGTCCGGCCAGGTCGTCACCGACGAGCGGGGCGAAGTCGGCGAGGGTACTGGCGGCCTGCTCACGGTCGGGCAGCAGCCAGGGCTCGTCGGCGATCGTCGCCGTCTTGCACCACTCCAGGGTCTCCAGGTCGTCGGTGCGGTAGAGGGTGTCGCCGTTCTCGTCCCGGCGGTCGACGAAGGGGAGGAACTGGTTGACCTCGGTGAGGGCGCGGATCGCGGCGATCCGCGGGTCCGGGTGGGCGCCGAAGCCGACCATGATGTCCTCGACCGCGTGCTTGCGCCGCGAGACGGCGGCGAACACCGGCACGCCGAGGTCGGAGGTGAGGTCCAGGACCCACAGCTCGCGGTCCATCGAGGCGTAGAAGGCGCGCATGGTGTCCACGTACGGGTCGTTCAGCGAGTCGAGGTCGAACTCGGGCTGGGCGAGCCGGTTGTACCACCACAGGGCCACCGCGTCGCGCTCGACGACCTCGCAGAAGCCCTGCAGGATCGCCTCCTCCAGGGTGTTGCCGCTGGCGCAGCCGTTGGAGTCGCCGACGCAGTAGAAGTGCTGCTGGAGGTCCGGGTGGCCGTACCAGGCGTAGCCGGAGGGGACGAGCCGCTCCGCGTCGTGGGTGAGCGACCAGGCGCGCGACCAGTCCAGCTCGGCGTCGACCGGGAACGGGTCGGGCACCAGGTGCAGCCGGTGCTTGGGGTCGGCGTTCCACGCGGCGCGGCCGGCGAACTGGGCGTCGGAGAACTGCAGCAGGGTGTCCATGTGGACGGCCACGGCCGGGTCGAGGTCGCGGTAGGCGGCGCGCACCACCGGCTCCTCGCCGCGCCAGACCGCCGAGTAGCGCTCGATCGCCTCGCAGATCGCGCTGACCTTGGCCTGGATCTCGGAGCGGCCCTTGCCGCCGCTCTGGCCGCGCATGTTGCGGCGCAGCAGGTCCATGTTGTCGTTGACCATGGCGAAGTTGTGGCCGGCGGTGAAGCTGTAGGTGATGCCGTTGCCGGTGTCCTCGTGCGCGCCGAGGCGGGTGATCGCGCCCAGGTGCGGGCTGATGTGGTGCTTCAGCCGGTCGTAGGTGAACTGCGGGGCCTGGACGCGGTAGCCGCCGTCGGTGGTGTGCCGGGCGGGGCTGGGCTGCAGCACGACTTTGGGGCTGCGCTCGGTGAGCAGCGCCGGGTCGCCGCAGCTCGGGCACTGGGGCTGGCGGACCAGGGTGTGCTCGGTGGTCTGGAGGGTGTTGAGGTCGAGGCTGACCATGGTGCCGGACAGCGCGGAGCAGCATGCGTCGGCGAGGATGCGGGCGGTCTCGGTGGCCAGCAGCTGGGCGGCCATCGCCGGGCCGGCCGGGATCGCGGCGCGGGTGGGGTGCAGCGGCACGGTCTCGCCGCGCTTGCCGGCCAGGTAGCGCTCGACCTGACGGTTGCCGCTGATCCGCTGCGCGAGGCAGCTCCAGCAGCCGGTCTCGCCGGGGCGCAGCAGCGGGCCGAGCCAGGGGGCGGTGCCGGTGGGCTTGGCGAGCAGCCAGGGGCGGCCGTCGGCCAGCCGGGCGGTGTTCAGCCGCTCCAGGGCGGTGGCCAGGTAGTCGTCGGTCAGCGCGATCACCAGGGTGTCCGGGCCGGCGGCGACCGCCTCGTCCTCGGTCGCGGCACGGGCCCGCAGGCCGGTGGCGGTCAGCGCCTCGACCAGCGGGGCGGCCTCGGCGGCACCGAGGGCCAGCACCAGCAGCTCGGTGGCCCGGGCGGCCTCCAGGGCGACGGCCGGGTCGACGCCCTGGGCGTCCCAGTAGGCGAGTACGCGGTCGGGCAGGTCGGGCCGGCCCTCGGCGAGGTGTCCGGCCGCCTCGTAGCGGCGCAGCGCGGTCAGCGCCTGGCCGAACGGGACCTCGGTGCCCAGTTCCTGGAGGATCTCGGCGACGGTGCGCCGTCCGTCCAGGTAGGGCAGGAGGCGCACCGCGGCGGCCCCCGGGACGAGGTAGTCCTGACCCTCTCCGAGCAGGAAGACCTTTTCGTCCACCGTCTCGGTGAGGAAATGGGCCTTGAGTCGCGGACGCTCCATAAGTCATCCCCCTGTGTTCACAAGTTCGTTGCAGATATTCGAACACGGCGTCAAAAGGGATGTACATACTGCATATTCGGCCGGGTGGTGGAGTTACGCATCGCGCGGAATTACGTATTCTGTGCCGCCGGTACGTAGTGCCGTACGTATTCGTCCCGAGCGTTGACAGGCGGGTCGGGGAGGCGATAGTGGTGTGTCCGCGGGAAGGTGTCGACGGGGGGTTGCGGTGCCGACTGGAGTTTTGCTGCACCGGGAGGCGGAGCTGGCCGAGCTGGCCCGCGCGGTGTCCGGCGCGGGGGCGGGTCGATCGGCGGTCGTGCTGGTCAGGGGTCCGCGGGGGATCGGGAAGAGTGCGCTGCTGCGTGCCGCGCTGGCCCGAATGCCGGGCGGGGCGATGGTCCTGCGGGCCCGATGTCACGACAACGAACGGGACTTTCCGTACGGCGTGGTGCGTCAGCTCTTCGATCCGTTCATGCGCATGACAAGCGGTGCGGCGGTGGTCGCGCAATTCCCCGGGGAATCACCCGACGAATTCCTCGCCGAGGCCCTTCCGGAGAGTTCCGAAAACGCCGGAAACGGCCGTGAGCGGGTCCTGAACAACCTTTTTCACGCGGCCCGTTCACTCACCTCCCGGACCCCGGTGGTGATGGCCGTGGACGATCTGCACCTGGCCGACGAGGAGTCCCGGCAGTGGTTCTCCTACCTCGCCCGCCGCCTCGACGGCCTGCCCGTCGCGCTGCTCGCTACCAGCGCCGACGAGGCCGACGACCCGCTGGCCGCCGAACTCGGCGCGCTCGGCCACGCCCGCACCCTCACCCCCGGCCCGCTCTGCGACAGCTGTGTGGCCGAACGGGTCGCCGAGGAGTTCGACGCCCCCGTCGACCCCGAGCTGGCCGCCGTCTGCCACAACCTCTCCCGCGGCAACCCGCTGGTGCTGGAGGAGCTGACCGCCCGCCTGGTCGCCGCCCGGATCTCGGCCGGCTCGCCCGACCTCGACACCGTGCTGCGGATCGGCGCCGCCACCCTCGCCGACACCACCCTCAGCTGGCTGCGGCGCAGCCACCCCAGGGCCGCCGAACTCCTCACCGGCCTCGCCGTGCTGGGCGCCGACGCCGACCTCGCCACCGCCGCCCTGCTCACCGGCCAGGGCGAACTGCTCGTCGACGAGGCCCGCGAGGCGCTGCGCCGCACCGACCTGATCGAACCCGGCCCGCCCGAGACCTTCCGGCACGAGCTGGTCCGCACCGCCGTCCTCGCCCGCACCGACCCGCGCGTCCTGGTCGCCCTGCACGAGCGGGCCGCCGCCCTGCTGGTCCGGCTCGGCGCCCCCGCCGCCCGCACCGCCGAGCACCTGATGTCCTCCGGTACCACCGGACTGGACTGGGCCGTCCCGGTGCTGCGCACCGCCGCCAAGGAGGCCGCCGCCGACGGCCACTGGGACGACGCCGCCCGCTACCTGCAGCGCGCCCTCGCCGACGCCGCCGACCCCGAGCTGGTCCGCTCGCTCACCGGGCAGCTCGGCACCGTCGAACTCCACCGCGACGTGGCCGCCGCCGCCCGCTGCGCCGCCGGCCTCGCCGACGCCGCCGACCCGGTCGAACGGGCCCGGCTGCTGCGCCCGTTCGCCGGCCCGGTGCTCGCGCTCAGCGCGGCCGGCGCCGCCGCCATCCCCTTCGCCGAGGCCGCCGGCGCGCTCGCGGCCACCCCCGAACCCCCCGCCGACCTGCTGCTCCCGCTCGCCGCCCAGACCCTGCTGACCGGCCGGCGCACCGCCCTGCGGCCCGCGCTCGCCGCGCTGCGCGCCCGGGCCGCCGAACCCGCCGCACCCGGCATGCTCGGCGCGCTGGCCGCCCTGGCCGCCGCCGGGGGCCTGCCCCGTACGGCGGTCCGGCTGGCGGCGCGCTGCGTGCGTAAGGTCTCGCCGGCCGAGGCCGGGTCGGACGTGCTCGGCGCCGCGATGGCCTACGCCTGGACCGGACGGCTGGACGAGGCGGCCGCCTGGGCCGGCCGAGCGGTCCGCTCCGCCCAGCGCTGGAACCATCGCGGCGAACTCGCCCTCGCCCTGCTGGCCCGTTCCGACATCGCCCACCGCCAGGGCCGGCTGGACGCCGCGCTGGCCGACGCCGAGCAGGCCGCCGAACTGGCCCGGCAGGTCCGGGCCGAGGAGCTCGTGGGCGCCGCGAAGGCCCTGGTCGTACGGGCCCGGCTGCGCCGGGGCCTGCCGGTGGACGCCGTCGGACTCGCCGCGATCGACCTGCCCGCCGAGGCCCACCCGCTGCTGCGCGCGGTCGTCCTGGAGGCCCGCGGCCTGGTCGCCGCGCACCGCGGCGACCACCAGGAGGCGCTGCGGCTCTTCCTGGAGTGCGGGCACCAGCTGGCCGCCCGAGGCGTCGCCAACCCGGCCTGCGTGCCCTGGCGCGTCCATGCGGCGCAGGCCTACCAGGCGCTCGGCGAACACGCCGCCGCCCGGACCATCGCGGCCGACCCGCTGCCCGGCGGCGACGCCCGGCCGCGCCCGGCCGAGGAGCGCACCGGCCCGGCCATCGGCACCCGCGACGCCGGGCCGGTCCGGCTGACCCCGAGCGAGCGTCGGGTCACCGAGCTGGTGCTGCAGGGCCTGAGCAACCTGGAGGTCGCCGAGCGGCTCTGCCTGAGCAAGCGCACGGTGGACACCCACCTGGGGCGGATCTACCGCAAGCTGGCGATCAAGGGGAGGCCCGAACTCGGCGCCGCCGTCAAGGCCTTGTGACCTCAGGCCGGTACGGGCAGGACGCCGAACTCGGCGCCCCACGGGTCGCGCAGCACCGGCGCCTCCTCCCGGCCGGGCCGCACCAGCCGGGCGCCCAGGTCCACCGCCCGGCGGACGGTGTCCACCGGGTCGGCCGCGCCGAAGTGCGGCAGCCACAGCGGTCGGCCCTGGTCGCTCACCACCACCCGGGCGTGGGCGACCCCGTCCAGCTCGAAGTCCCCGCCCGGGGCGAGCCGGTAGCCGAACAGCGCGCCGTAGAAGGACTCGGCACGCGAGGCGTCCGGCACCCGCAGCTCGTGGCCGCAGATCGCGCCCGGCTCGTCGGCCAGCACCACGCCCTCGGCCCGACTGCCCTCCCAGAAGCCGACCGTGACCCCCGAGGGGTCGACGGCGAGCAGGAGGCGCCCGTTGTCCCCGGCGGGCACCGGCGGCATCACCACCCGCCCGCACAGCTCCCCGACCTGGGCGCAGCTGTGGTCCGCGTCCTTGGTCGCCAGGTAGACGTTCCAGGAGGCCTGCGGCGGCAGCCCGGCCGGGGCGGCGCCGAAGCCGCCGATGATCTCCCCGCTCAGCACCGCCAGCTGGTAGTCGGGCGACTCCGTGACGAACTCCCAGCCCAGCAGCGCCGAGTAGAACTCCCGGCTGCCGCTCAGATCGGGAGTGATGCAGTCAGCCCAGCACGGTGCGCCGATGGCATAGCGGGTACGTCGAGGCACGACTCGTCCTTCTCCTTGGTCATTGCATGATCGATCAGACCCGCCGCCTCCTCCGCCCCGCTCACGCCGGGCAGGTACAGGCAGTGGGTCGGTGCCCCGGCGAGCAGCCCGGCGGACCCGGCCGGCCAGGTCTGGGCCGTGAACTCCCCCGGCTTCAGCCTGACTTCCTCGTCGACGCTGCGGCACAGCCGGACCAGCGCCGGCGGGGCCAGCCGGGCGCGCACCGGCACCGTCGGGCCGAGGCACTCCGGTCGCACCTGCAGCACCTCGCCGCCGATCGGCGAGGTGACGGTACGCCACATCCCCTCCGGCAGCCCGGCGCCGCGCAGTCGGGCGGCGGTCGGGCCGCGCGCCTCCAGCGGCGCGAGGTACGGCAGTGCGTGCCCGGTGCGGCGGTCCAGCACCAGCAGCCGTCCGGAGGCGAACTCCCAGGAACGCTGCGCCAGCGCGGCGCCCACATTGGCCTGCTCCGAGTACGGCCCGCCGATCAGTGCGACGGTGGCGCCGCCCTTCGCCAGCACCACCGCCTGGGCCAGGCAGAACCGGTCCTGCAGGGCCGCGAACGGCGGCACCGCCGGGGGCAGGTTTCCCCAGCCCCGAAAGGTCCGGCGGAGCAATGGCGTGCCGTCGCTGCGGCGCACCAGGAAATCACCGGGCGCGCCCTTCCCCGGGGTGCGGGAGAATTCCACCCGCAGCTGGTCCGGGTGCCGGGAAATCCCGGTGAGGTGCGGCCCGAATTGGAACGAGATCTCGTCGCGGTCGGCCTGGACGAGGGCGATCTCGATGCCGAAGAAGTTCAGCACAATCGGCTCGATAACCGGCACTGTCACTCCTGACAGGTTTGTTGCACATTCAATTTCTGAGGGAGGTCCGGAGTTCGCCCCGGCCGCGACCGCCCGGGTGGGGCGCGCGGAGCCGGGGGGCGTCCAGCAAGGGCCCCGTCCAGGCGGGGCCGGGTGCAGGCCGGGCGCGGACCGGGTGTAGGCCGGGCATGGACCGGGCGCGGACGGTGACCGCCGGGACCTCGGTCACCGTCCGATCCGGCTGCCCGTCGGTCGGTGATGCTGAGTAAGCGTCAGGTGCCCTTGCCGCGCACGGCTGTTACCCCCAGCGCCAGTCGGACGGGGTGGCCGCATCGGCCAGCATCGGCAGCTGGGACTCGCGGATCCAGGCGGAGGGGTCGTCGGCGACGCGGTCCGCCGCGGCGGGAGCCGAGGCGGTGGCGCCGGCGGCGGGCGCGGAGCCGGTCGAGGCGTGCGCGGAACCCGCCAGGACGCCGCAGGAGACGGCCAGCGCGACGGCGACGGTACAGGCGGACTTACGGGAAGAAAGCAGCATGACATCCCCCAGGACATGTGTTTCGGAAGCGCGTGCCGGCCAATTCCACGACCTCGCCGGTCGATCGTCGGTGATGACGGTCCATGGTCATTGGCGGGCCCGGCGGGGGAGCTCGCGGCTCCCCGACAACGGAAAGTCTGGACGACTCCCAGGGGCACCGGAAGGTGTGCGGGGCGGCAGGAAGATCGCTGTGGCACCTTGGTGCCATTACCTTTCCATTACCCTGTTTGCGGCGGGCCGATCCGGAGCTCGGAAACGGAGCGTCACCGCGGTTGTCCTGACCACTGCGCCCTGGCATGATCGGGCGCGGACTTGTCCGGCGGAGGTACGGGTGATCGGGACACGCTGCGGGGGGTGCTGCGCCGATGATGCGGGGGATCGACGACTCCGCGCAGGCGGTCTACCGGTTGATGCTGACCGATCATCAGCTGGATGCCAAGGGCCTGGCCGACAAGCTCGGCCTGGCCGAGGGGCAGGTCCGTGCGGCCCTCGACCAACTCGCCGACCTCCGCCTGCTCCGTCCCGCCGAGGACGTCCCCGGCGAGCCGCCCGGCGGCCTGCGGCCGGTCGACCCGAGGGTCGGACTGCCGGCCCTGCTGCGGTACTACGAATCGGTCCAGCAGCGCGCCCAGCTGGAGTTCGAGCGGCGCCAGGCCGAGATCACCACCATGCTCGCCCAGTTCCGCGACGAGTCGGCGAACGAGGACGCCAGACTCGAGCGGCTGATCGGCATGGCCACCGTGCAGGCGCGGATGGAGGAGCTGGTCGGCGCGGTCCGCGACGAACTGCTCACCTTCAGCCCCGGCGGTGCCCAGTCCGCCGCCTCCCTCCAGGCCAGTCGCCGCGACAACGAGGCGCTGCTCGCCCGCGGCGTGACCATGCGCACCGTCTACCTGGACTCGGTCCGCAAGGACCGCGCCACCGTCCAGCACGCCGAGTGGCTGACCGGACTGGGCTGCGAGGTGCGCACGGTACCGGCGTTACCACTGCGGATGCTGGTCATCGACCGCCGGGTGGCGCTGGTCCCGATCGACCCGGCCAACACCCTCAAGGGCGCCGTCCAGATCTCCTCCCCGGGCGTGCTCACCGCCCTGGTCTCGCTGTTCGAGCAGACCTGGTCCGACGCGACCCCCTTCGGTGCCCCGCGCGAGCGCGACGAGCAGGGCCTCACCCGCCAGGAGCAGGAACTGCTCCGCCTCCTCGGCCAGGGCTACACCGACGAGGCGGCCGGCAAGCACCTCGGCCTCTCCCTGCGCACCACCCGCCGCATGATGGCCGACCTGATGGACCGCCTCGGCGCCCGCAGCCGCTTCGAGGCCGGCCTGCTGGCCGGGCGCCGCGGCTGGCTGTAGGGCTCGTTCTGCCGGCTGAGGCGGTGCGCATCGGAGCCCAAATCGGTACGGTCGAGGGCAGGTTGAAGGCCCGAGGCGTTGGCGTCGGCCGTTTCTGTGTTCCGTCGGCCGCCGATGGACCCGTCCGGCGGGTCCTGGAACGGGGGTGCGGACGACTCCGCCCGCACCCGCCGTCGGCAGGCCTTCATCTCCTCGGTGATGCACGGGCTCAAGCAGCAGGGGATCACCGGCGCCGTCGGGACGACGCGGAAACCGTTCGGCGTCGTGCGGAAGGTCCTGGTGATCGACGACGGGTGGAGCCTCGGCTTCGCCCAGCAGGCCCGGCCCCGACCGGCGGCAACGTCGAGGTGAACACTTGGTCCCTCGACCGGTTCGACATGAAGGGCGATCCGGCGCGGGCCGTGAACATCGTCACCCCGGCGAAGATCCGAAGGTGGTCAAGCGGGTGTTCGGTGACGCGGACGCCGCCGTCCGAATCGGGTGTTTTCGGGTGGTCTGTCGGGCGGTCGCCGTGTGGTTTCCGGGGTTGTAGGTGTACCTGAGGGCGGTGATCGCCTTCGCTCTCAATATGATCGGAAGCCACGATGGTCGGTCTTCACTGACTTTCGTACGTGCAACCTGAGAGGGGCCTCGTCCGTCTCTTCTGTGTGCGGTGCGCCAGATCGTCCGGGGCGTCGCTTCCGTCGGTGAAAGGTACGCGCATGTCAGGTCGGAGGGGCGAGAGCCCGGCTCGGGGCGAGGACGTGCCCACGACGGAAGGTGCGACAGGCTCCGTGCCCGGGCCGCGCAGCGGCGGTCGGGCGGAGGCCCGCCGCGCCGCGCAGGGCAAGGGCGGCGGCGCGGACGCCACGGCCGGCGGCCGGGCGGCGGCTCGCAAGAACGCCAAGCCCAAGAAGAACGTGAAGAAGATCGTCGCCTGGTCGGCGGCGGGCGTCCTGGTGCTGATCGCGGGCGCGGGCGGCGCGATCTACTTCAAGCTGAACGCCAACATCAAGTCCTTCGACGCGGACGCGATAGCCACCGACCGCCCGCCGGAGGCCAAGGCGGACGCGGACGGCAACAAGCCGGTCAACGTACTGCTGATCGGCTCGGACAGCCGGGGCGGCAACAACTCCGACCTCGGCGGCGGCGAGGACGGCGGCGCCCGCTCGGACACCACGATCCTGCTGCACGTCTACGCCGACCACAAGCACGCCGTGGGCATCTCGATCCCGCGCAACACGATCGTCCCGATACCGTCCTGCAAGCTGCCCAACGGCAAGTGGACCAAGGGCGGCAACGACCTGTTCAACGCCGCCTTCTCGGTCGGCGGCAGCGACAACGGCAACCCGGCCTGCACCCAGAACACGGTGGAGAAGGTCACCGGCATCCGGGTCGACCACACCATGGTGGTCGACTTCAACGGCTTCGCCGCGATGACCAAGGCCGTCAACGGCGTGGACATCTGCCTGCCGAAGCCGATCTACGAGGGCGACATCAACCCCAACCTGCACAAGAAGGGCGAACTCGTCCTGCCGCAGGGCAAGCAGACCGTGGACGGCCAGAAGGCGCTCGACTACGTGCGCCTGCGGCACGGCATCGGCGACGGCTCCGACATCGGCCGGATGAAGCGCCAGCAGGCCTTCATGAGCTCGCTCGCCACCAAGATGAAGAAGGACGGGCTGAGCCCCACCAACCTGCTGCCGCTGGCCGACGCGGCGACGAAGTCGCTGACCGTCGACCCGGGGCTGGACTCCGCGGACAAGCTGCTCTCCTTCGGCCTGTCGCTGAAGAACATCGACATGCACGACCTCAAGTTCGTCACCGCGCCCTGGCGCTACCGGACCCAGGACGCCAACATCGACCTGGTCCAGCCGGACGCCAACAAGCTCTGGGAGACCCTCAAGGCCGACCAGACCATCGACGGCCAGAACGCCACCGGCCAGCAGCCGGACGCCGCCGGCAGCACGAGCGCCGCCCCGTCGCAGGCCGCGCCCAGCACCCCGTCCGCCCCGGCCGGGGACGCCACCAACTCCTCGATCAAGGTGGCGGTCTACAACGGGACGACCGCCAACGGCCTGGCCGGGAAGGCGACCGAGCAGCTGAAGGCCGCCAAGTTCACCGCCACCACGGCCGGCCAGGCGGCGAGCACCAAGCAGAAGACCACCACCATCGAGTACAGCTCCAGCCAGAAGGCGAACGCCGAGAAGGTCGCCGCGCTGTTCCCGGGCGCCACCCTGGAGCCCAGCAGCGCGCGCGGCATCTCGGTCATCGTCGGCCAGGACTTCGCGGCGGCCAACGGCATGGGGAGCGGCACGCCCACCGCGGGTAGCGCCGCCCCGGGCACCCCGACGGCCCCGCAGCCGCTGCCCACCACCGTCACCAACGACGCCCGCTCGGCGGACGACGACATCTGCGCGAACACCACCTACGGCAGCGGCGGCTGACCGCCACCACCGGACAGCGCGGGGACGACCCCCGGGCCGGCGCCCCCCGGGGCGCGTGGGCCCGGGGGTCGTGCCATGGTGGCCGTAGGGCGTGCCCGCACGCCCTGGAGGGGGCCCTCCGGTCACCGAAAGGCGGACCCCATGCCCGAGATCGCCATGCAGCTCGACATCGCCGCACCCCGGGACGTCGTCCTCGCCGCGCTCAACACCCACGACGGGCTGACCAGCTGGTGGACCACCGCCGTGGACCGCGAGGGCGACGTACTGCTCTTCGACTTCCCCGGCGTCCCCGAGCCCTTCCGGCTGCGCCGCGAGCGGGCCGACCAGGACCGCGTGGTGTGGGCCAACGCCGGGGCCTTCCCGCCGCACTGGGCCGGCACCTGGATCAGCTGGGACCTCGCCGACCAGCCCGACGCGCCCGAGCGCACCCGGCTGCTGTTCCGGCACGGCGGCTGGCAGCCGGGCAGCGAGGAGGGCATCCCGATGGTGGCCGGCACCTGGGCCGAACTGCTGGTCCGGCTCAAGGACTACGCGCAGAGCGGCAAGGTGCAGCCGTACTTCGTCACCACCAAGCGGCACGACACCGAGTGAGCGCCCGGTGACCGGGCCGCGGCAGGTCGCCCGCCAGGGCGCCGTCCGGTGGCGAGAACGCGGCGGCGGGCCGAAGGTGGGCGGTGTAGCACCGTCGTACCGCCGTCCGCGCGGACGGCCGTACCGGTCGGGCCGGGCCGCCGCCCGCCCGACGACCACAGCCGGCCACCACCGCCTCCGGGAGGCCCAGCAATGCCCGTAGTGACCGATCCGTACAAGCCCGGCACCCCGTGCTGGGTCGACCTGATGGCGAGCGACCAGCAAGCCGCGCTCGACTTCTACCGCGACCTGTTCGGCTGGCAGGGCGAGATCGGCCCGGCCGAGTTCGGCGGCTACGCCGTGTGCACGCTCAACGGCCGCCCGGTCGCCGGGATCATGGCGCAGTCCGCGCCCGAGGGGCAGCCGGTGCCGCCCGTCGCCTGGACCACGTACCTCGCCTCGGACGACGCCGACGAGGCCAACCGGGCCATCGCCGCGGCCGGCGGCACGATCCTCTACGAGCCGATGGACATCGGCACGATCGGCCGGATGCTGGTCGCCGCCGACCCGACCGGCGCCGTGTTCGGCGTCTGGCAGGCGATGGACTTCATCGGCGCGGGCGTGGTCAACGAGCCCGGCGCGCTGGTCTGGAACGAGCTCAACACCGCCGACACCGACGCGGCCGGCCGCTTCTACCAGCCGACGCTCGGGCTGCGCCCGGCCACCATCCAGGGCATGGACGGCTACTTCTCGCTGAACGTCGGCGACCGCACGGTGGGCGGCATGCAGAAGACCCCCGGGTACCTGGCGCAGGGCACGCCCTCGCACTGGATGACCTACTTCTCGGTGGACGACACCGACTCGGTGGTGGACGCCCTGGTGAAGGCCGGCGGCGCGGTGATCCAGCCGCCGTTCGACATGCAGTCCGGCCGGATGGCCGTGGTGCAGGACCCGCAGGGCGCGGTCTTCGCGGTGATCCAGGCGCCCGAGGCACAGATGCCCGACTCGCCCTGATCCCGCGGGGCAACCGGAAGCCGCCCTTCCCGCGACGCGCCGCCGGGAATGGGCGGTTTCCCCCGCGTTCCCGGGTAAGACTGCACCCATGCTGGGGCTACCGGACGACATCCGCGCTTTCCTCTTCGACCTCGACGGGGTGCTCACCCAGACCGCCACGGTCCACGCCGCGGCCTGGAAGGACACCTTCGACGCCTTCCTGCGCGCCGAAGCCGCCCGCACCGGCGGGCAGTTCGTCCCCTTCGACGCCGTCACCGACTACGACACCTACGTGGACGGCCGCCCGCGCCTGGACGGCACCCGGGCCTTCCTGCACAGCCGGGGCATCGACCTGCCCGAGGGCGCGGCGGACGACCCGCCGAACGCCCGTACCGTGCAAGGGATCAGCCGGGCCAAGAACGACACCGTGCTGCGGCTGATCCGCGAGCAGGGGGTCAAGCCCTACGACGGCTCGGTCGCCTACGTGCACCGGTTGCGCGCGCTCGGTCTGCCCAGCGCGGTGGTCTCCTCCAGCGCCAACTGCCGGGACGTGCTGCGCTCGGCGGGCATCCTGGAGCTGTTCGACGTGATCGTGGACGGCGTGGTCGCCAAGCAGCAGGGCCTGCCCGGCAAGCCCGCCCCCGACACCTACCTGTACGCCGCCCGCGAGCTCGGCGTCGAGCCCGCGCACGCCGTCGTCTTCGAGGACGCGCTCGCCGGGGTCGCCTCGGGCCGGGCCGGCGGCTTCGGTGCGGTGGTCGGGGTCAACCGCACCGGGCAGGCCGCCGAACTGCGCCGCGACGGCGCCACCGTGGTCGTCGACGACCTTTCCGAACTGCTGGGGGACAAGGCATGAGTCCCGCGGACAACTTCACGATCGACCCCTGGCAGATCACCGAACGCGGCCTGGACCTGGCCGCGCTGGCCCGGGCCGAATCGGTCTTCGCGCTCTCCAACGGCCACATCGGCCTGCGCGCCAACCTGGACGAGGGCGAGCCGCACGGCCTGCCCGGCACCTACCTCAACGGCGTCTTCGAACTGCGCCCGCTCCCGTACGGCGAGGGCGGCTACGGCTACCCCGAGTCGAGCCAGAGCGTCATCAACGTCACCAACGGCAAGATCATCCGGCTGTTGGTGGACGACGAGCCGTTCGACCTGCGCTACGGCGAACTCCTCAGCCACAAACGCTGGTTGGACTTCCGCGAAGGCATGCTGCACCGCGAGGCCGAGTGGACCTCCCCGGCCGGGCGGACCATCCGGGTGCGCTCCTCCCGGCTCGTCTCGCTCACCCAGCGCGCCATCGCCGCCGTGGAGTACAGCGTCGAAGCGGTGGACGGGCCGGTGCGGATCGTGCTCCAGTCCGAGCTGGTCGCCAACGAGCAGCTGCCCGGCGGCCCCGAGGGAGACCCGCGCGCGGCCGCCGTCCTGGAGGCCCCGCTGCAGGCCGAGGCACACCTCGCCAGCGGCACCAAGGCCGTCCTGGTGCACCGCACCCGCTTCAGCGGCATCCGGGTCGCGGCCGGGATGGACCACGTCATCGAGGGCCCGGAGAATCTCGACACCGTCGCCGAGGCGGCCTCCGACCAGTGCCGGATCAGCGTCACCACCGTGCTCGGGGCCGGACAGCGGCTGCGGCTGGTCAAGTTCATGTCCTACGGCTGGTCCGGCACCCGCTCGCTGCCCGCCGTCCGGGACCAGGTCGAGGCCGCGCTGACCGCCGCCCGGTACACCGGCTGGGACGGCCTGGTCGCCGAACAGGCCGACTTCCTCGGGGAGTTCTGGGAGACCAGCGACGTCGAGATCGAGGGCGACGTCGAACTCCAGCAGGCCGTCCGGTTCGCCGTCTTCCACGTCCTGCAGGCCGGCGCCCGCAGCGAGGAACGGGCCATCCCGGCCAAGGGGTTGACCGGCCCCGGCTACGACGGACACAGCTTCTGGGACACCGAGACCTTCGTCCTGCCCGTGCTCACCTACTGCCTGCCCAACGCCGTCAACCAGGCCCTGCGCTGGCGGCACACCACCCTCCCGCTCGCCCGCGAGCGGGCCACCCAACTCGGCCTGGCCGGCGCGGTGTTCCCCTGGCGGACGATCCGCGGCGAGGAGTGCTCCGGCTACTGGCCGGCCGGCACCGCGGCCTTCCACATCGGCGCCGACATCGCCGCTGCCGTCGCCCGCTACGTCCGGGCCACCGGGGACGCGGAGTTCGAGCGCGAGTACGGCCTCGAACTCCTGGTGGAGACCGCCCGGATGTGGCGCTCGCTCGGCCACCACGACACCGCCGGGAAGTTCCGGATCGAGGGCGTCACCGGCCCCGACGAGTACAGTGCCGTCGCCGACAACAACGTCTTCACCAACCTGATGGCGCAGACGAACCTGCGCGCCGCCGCCGAGGCCGCCGTCCGCCACCCGCGCGAGGCCGCCGTGCTCGGCGTCGACACCGAGGAGACCGCCGCCTGGCGCGACGCCGCCGCCGCGATGTACATCCCGTACGACGCGGACCTCGGCGTCCACCCGCAGGCCGACGGCTTCACCCACCACCAGGTCTGGGACTTCGAGGACACCCCGCCGGAGAAGTACCCGCTGCTGCTGCACTACCCGTACTTCGACCTGTACCGCAAGCAGGTGGTCAAGCAGGCCGACCTGGTGCTCGCCATGCAGGTCCGCGGCGACGCCTTCACCGACGAGCAGAAGGCCCGCAACTTCGCCTACTACGAGCGGCTGACCGTCCGCGACTCCTCGCTCTCCGCCTGCACCCAGGCGGTCATCGCCGCCGAGGTCGGCCAACTCGACCTCGCGTACGACTACACCGCCGAAGCCGCCCTGATGGACCTGCACGACCTCGGCGGCAACACCCGCGACGGCCTCCACATGGCCTCGCTCGCCGGGGCCTGCGTCGCCCTGGTGGCCGGCTTCGGCGGCCTGCGCGACCACACCGAGACGCTCTCCTTCCGGCCCCGGCTGCCCTCCGGGCTGATGAAGCTCAGCTTCTCGCTGCTGGTGCGCGGCCACCTGCTCGGGGTGCAGATCACCCACGAGGGGACGACGTACACGCTGCGCCGCGGCGAGGTGATCCACCTGCGGCACGACGGCGAGACGGTGCAGGTCAAGGCCGGTTCCCCGGTCACCCTGCCCACCACCGCCCCGCCCGCCCAGGAACGCTGCGCCCAGCCCCCCAGCCGCGAACCCGCCCGCCGCCAAGCCCAGTCGGGCCTGGTCTCCGGAAAGCTGGGGCAGCAGGACCACCTGGCGGCGGAGTAGCTCACCCGTCCGGGCCCGCTCCGGATGCGGAGCGGGCCCGGACGCCGGAGGGTGCTGGTGTCCTGTGGCAACCGGCGCCCGGCCGCACTCCCGGCGCCCGGCGAAGGGGTACACCGTGGCGAGCGTGGCCGAACAGATGGTGGAGGTGCTCCGGCAGGCCGGGGTGGAGCGGGTCTACGGCGTCGTCGGCGACAGCCTCAACCCCGTCGTCGACGCGATCCGCCGGGCCGAGGGCATCAGCTGGGTGCACGTCCGCAACGAGGAGGCCGGTGCCTTCGCGGCCGCCGCCGAGGCCGAGCTCTCCGGCCGCCTCGCGGTCTGCGCCGGCTCCTGCGGCCCCGGCAACACCCACCTGATCCAGGGCCTCTACGACGCCCAGCGCAGCGGTCTGCCGGTGCTCGCGCTCGCCTCGCACATCCCGTCCGGGCAGATCGGCACCGGCTTCTTCCAGGAGACCCACCCCGAGCGGGTGTTCACCGACTGCAGCAACTGGTGCGAGATGCTCTCCACCCCCGCCCAGCTGCCCCGGCTGCTCCGGGTCGCGATCCAGCACGCGCTCGGCTCGCACGGTGTCTCGGTGCTCGCCTTCCCCGGGGACGTCGCCGCCCTCCCCGCCGCCGGGCCCACCGGCACCAGCCACTTCCTCACCGAGCAGGCCGTCGCCGCGCCGCCCTGGTCCCAGGTGCAGGAACTGGCGCGGCTGCTCAACGCGGCCCGCCGGGTCGTCCTGTTCTGCGGCGCCGGGGTGCGCGGGGCGCACCCCGAGGTGATGGAGGCCGCCCAGGCGCTGAACGCGCCGGTCGGGCACTCACTGCGCGGCAAGGAGTGGATCCAGTACGACAACCCGTACGACGTCGGCATGAGCGGCCTGCTCGGCTACGGCGCCTGCCACGAGGCGCTGCACTCCGCCGACCTGGTGCTGCTGCTCGGCACCGACTTCCCGTACGACTCCTTCCTCCCGCAGGCGAACACCGTCCAGGTCGACCACGACGCCACCCGGCTCGGCCGTCGCACCGCGCTGGAACTGGCCGTGCACGGGGACGCCGCGGCCACCCTGCGGGCCGTCCTGCCGCTGCTGGACGTGAGGCAGGACCGGTCCTTCCTGGACGGCATGCTGCGCAAGCACTGCCGGGCGCTGGAGGACGTGATCGGCGCCTACACCCGGGACATCGAGAGGCACCTGCCGATCCACCCCGAGTACGTCGCCTCGGTGCTGGACGAGGTGGCCGCCCCGGACGCGGTGTTCACCGTGGACACCGGCATGAACAACGTCTGGGCCGCCCGCTACCTGCAGCCGAACGGCCGGCGCCGGGTGATCGGCTCCTTCCTGCACGGCTCGATGGCCAACGCCCTCCCGCACGCGATCGGCGCCCAACTCGCCTGCCCCGGGCGGCAGGTGATCGCGATGGCGGGCGACGGCGGGATCGGCATGCTGCTCGGCGAACTGCTCACGGTGGCCAAGCACCGGCTGCCGGTGAAGACGGTGGTGTTCAACAACGGCGCGCTCGGCATGATCAAGCTGGAGATGCTGGTCTCCGGCTACCCGGAGTCCGAGATCGACAACGGGGACGTGGACTACGCGGGCATCGCGCGGGCCATGGGCGTCCCGGCCAAGCGGGTCGCCGAGCCGGGGCGGGTCCGGGAGGTGCTCGTGGAGGCGCTGGAACGGCCCGGTCCGGCGCTGGTGGACGTGGTCACAGACCCCAACGCGCTGTCCATCCCGCCGCACATCACCGCCGCCCAGCTGAAGGGCTTCGCGCTGGCGGCCGGGCGGACGGTGCTCTCCGGCGGCGTCGGCCGGATGGTCGACCTGGCCCGCAGCAATCTGCGCAACATTCCCCGGCCGTGAGCGGGTCGAAGGGGTGTTCCCGGGGTGATCCCGGACCGCTCCCCGGACGACTTGCCTCTGAGGCAAATTTCTTGCCCGTGCGGCACGTGAGGTGTCCACTGGTCACATGACCACCAGCCCCACCGGCACCCCCGCCGCCGGCGAACGGCTCGACGACCAGGAGGTCGCCGGACTCGCCGCCCGCCTCCGCGAGCACCGGCTCAGCAGCCGCCTCACCCTGGAGGTCGCCGCGGCACGGGTCGGGCTCTCCCCAGCCTATCTGTCCCGGCTGGAGACCGGCCGCCGCCAGCCCTCCCTGCCCGTCCTGCTCGGTCTCGCCCGCGCCTACGGCACCTCGGTCTCCGGCCTCCTCGGCGAGACCATGGCCGAGCCGGACCCGGTGGTCCGCGGCGGCGCCATAGAGCCCGGCCGGGCCGGCGGCTGGGGCTACCGCCGGGCCGGCGCCCCCGGCCGCGCCATGCAGGCGTTGCGGGTGCACGTCCCGCCGGGCGTCCAGGACGCGGTGGTCCGGGTGCACCCGGGCGAGGAGTGGCTGTACGTCCTGCGCGGCGCGCTGCGCCTCACCCTCGGCGACCGCGTCCACCACCTCGACGTCGGCGACTCCGCCCACTTCGACTCGCTCACCCCGCACTGCATCGCCGCCGCCTCCGAGGCCGGCGTCGAACTGCTCTTCGTCCACACCCTGCTGCAGAGTCCCGGCGGCGAACTCTGCCTCGGCGGCGGCCCCGCCGCGACCCACTGACCTGCCGTCAGACCCCTGGAGGAGATCCCCGTGGCCGATCCCACCACCACTGCCACCCCGGCCGCTGCCGCCGACACCCCCGCCGGCCCGAAGACCATGGACGCCGGCAAGTGGGCCAACAAGCGGGTCTACCTCCGCCTGGTGATCTACACCGCCGGCATCCACGCCTTCGCCGGCTTCATCATGCTCCTGTTCGAACTGGGCAACCGCAACAAGTAGTCGACCCACCCCGAACCGCGCCCGCCCCCGCCCCCGTCGGAGGCGGGCGCTCGCCCGCTTCGGGGGCGCACCGTCCGGCGTGCGGCAACTCGCCGAGCACGCCGGGCCCCGCGCGGCGGGCGGCCCCCTCACGCCTCGCGCAGCAGCTCGCAGAGCGCGTCCAGGGCCGCCGGGAAGGCGTGTTCCGGTGGGGTGGCGTAGCCGATCACCAGGGCCGGCGGGGCATCGTCGTCCGCCGGGGCGGCGCGGTGCCAGGTGAGGCCGCTGAGGGCGAGGCCGGCGGCTTCGGCGCGGGCCAGGAGTTCGGGTTCGGGGGTGGAACCGGGCGGGAGTTGGAGGACGGCGTGGAGGCCGGCGGCGATGCCGGTGACCTCGACGTGCGGGGCGTGTTCGGCGAGGGCGGCGACGAGGCGGTCGCGGCGGCGCCGGTAGTGCAGGCGGCAGCGCCGTACGTGCCGGTCGTACGTCCCGGAGGTGATCAGTTCGGCCAGGGTCAGCTGGTCGAGCACCGGGGACATGGTGTCGGCCAGCACCTTCAGCCGGGCGACCGGTTCGACCAGCGCGTCCGGCAGGGCCAGCCAGGCCAGCCGCAGGCCCGGGGCGAGGCTCTTGGCGGCGGTGCCCGCGTACACCACCCGCTCCGGGTCGAGCGCCTGCATCGCGCCGAGCGGCTGCCGGTCGTAGCGGAACTCGCCGTCGTAGTCGTCCTCGACCACGTACCGGTCCTGCTCGCGCGCCCACCGCACCGCGGCCGCCCGCCGGTCGGCGGACAGCGGTGCGCCGGTGGGGAACTGGTGGGCCGGGGTGAGCAGCACGGCGCCGCTGCGGGCGTCGAGGCGGTCGACCCGGGCGCCCCCGCAGTCCAGCGGCAGCGGGACGGTGGTCAGCCCCGCGGCCCGCACCACGGCGTGCTGCGGCGGCAGCCCGTACGCCTCGACCGCCAGGGAGCGGGCCCCGCGCTCCCGCAGGGCCGTGCAGAGCAGGCCCAGGCCCTGCTGGACGCCGTTGCAGATGAGCAGGTGGTCCGGGTCGGTGCGCACGCCGCGGACCCGGGCCAGGTAGTGGGTGAGCGCCTCCCGCAGTTCGATCCGGCCGAGCGGGCTGCCGTAGCCGAGTGCCTCGTGCGGCGCGGTGGCGAGGGCGCGGCGGGCGGCGGCGAGCCAGGCGGTGCGGGGGAAGAGCGACAGGTCGGGCCGTCCGGACATCAGGTCGTGCCGGACGGTCCGCCGCCGCTCCTGCGGCCGGGACGGCCGGACGGGCGGCGCGGGCACGGACCGCCGGGCGACGGTGGTGCCGGAGCCCTGCCGGGAGCTGAGCCAGCCCTCCGCGGCGAGCTGGCCGTACGCCTCGACGACGGTGTTGCGGGCGATGCCGAGGTCCTCGCCGAGGGCCCGGGAGGACGGCAGCCGGGTGCCGGGGGCGAGCCGGCCGTCCTGGACGGCCTCCCGCAGGGCGTCCTCCAGGGCGGCCCGCAGCCCGGTACCGGCGGCGCGCCGCTCGGTGAGGTCCAGGTGCAGATCGCCGCCGAAGGAGGTCCAGGAGCCGTTCACGGCCCCATTCTCGCCCGCCGACGGGCCCTCAGCTCCAGGTGGCGCCGGCCGGCTCCTCGATGGTGGTGTTGAGGCGGTTGAAGAAGTTGGTCAGGCTGATCATCAGGATGATCGCGGAGAGCTGCTCCTCGTTGAAGTGGTCGGCGGCCGCGTCCCAGACCTCGTCCGGGACGGCCTTGCCGGTGCGGTCGGCGATCCGGGTGGCCGCCTCGGTGAGTTCGAGGGCGGCGCGCTCCTCGTCGGTGAAGAACGGCGCCTCGCGCCAGGCGGCGACGGCGTGCAGCCGCTCGTCGGTCTCGCCGTGGTTCCTGGCGCCCCGGACACCTGCGAACACGCAGGCGCTGCAGCCGTTGATCTGGCTGGCGCGCAGGTGGACGAGCTCCAGGGTCCGGGGGCAGACACCGCCCTGGTACACGGCCTTGTAGATGTTCTGGATGCCCTTCATCGCGTCCGGCAGGACCATGGCGGGGTTCTTCATGCGGGCGGTGGTGGTGCGGGTGGTGCTGTCGGTGCTGGTGGAAGCGGTGGTCACCGCGATCTCCTCTTGTTCGGTTAGCGTCCGTCACTGATCCGACGGATCCCGACGCGAGGATGTGACACGTGAGCGAGGAAATTTCCCAGGCCGATTCCCTGGCCGAGCGCTTCGAGGCCGAGCGGCCCCAACTGCGGTCCGTGGCCTACCGGATGCTCGGGTCGGTCGCCGAGGCCGAGGACGCCGTCCAGGAGGCGTGGCTGAAGCTGAGCCGCAGTGACGTGGATGAGGTGCGCAACCTGGGGGCCTGGCTGACCACCGTGGTCGGCCGGGTCTGCCTGGACCAGCTGCGCTCCCGCGCTTCCCGCCGGGAGGACCCGCTGCCCGAGCAGGAGGGGCAGGTGCGGCTGCCGGACCCGGTGGTCAGCGGGCTGGTCGCGCTGGACCCGGTGCACGAGATCCTGGTGGCGGACTCGGTCGGGATCGCCCTGATGGTGATCCTGGAGACGCTCGCCCCGGCGGAGCGGGTGGCCTTCGTCCTGCACGACATGTTCGACGTGCCCTTCGACGCGATCGCCGAGGTGCTCGGCCGTACCTCCGCCTCCACGCGCCAGCTGGCCAGCCGCGCCCGCCGCCGGGTGCAGGGCGCCACCCCGGCCGCCGACTCCGACAACGCCCGCAAGCGCGAGGTGGTCGAGGCCTTCCTGACCGCCTCCCGGGGCGGCGACTTCGACGCCCTGCTGACCCTGCTCGACCCCGAGGTGGTGGCCCGCTCCGACGGCGGCACCCTGGTGCCGAGCGTGCTGCGCCGGGGCGCCGCCGACGTCGCCTCGCAGGCGGTCACCTTCGCCCGCTTCGCCGCCGAGGGCCGCCTGGTGCTGGTCAACGGCTCGCCCGGGGTGGTCTCCTTCGCCGAGGGCCGCCCGCTGTCGGTCATGTCCTTCACCATCCACAACGGCCGGATCACCGCCATGGACATTCTCACCGACCCGACCCGCCTGGCCACCCTGGGCCTCACCGCCTGACCCGGCTCACCCCTCCCGCGGGCCGTCCGGCACCCCGCCGGACGGCCCGGCGGACGCGATCCGGTGGGCAGGTGTCCGGTCGCGGCCGGCCGGGCGGACTCGCGCGGGTCCTGGCCGGGCGGCTCGGACGGATCAGACGGACAGGTAGACCGCGCTGCCGACGCCGGCCAGGAAGCAGTACACCGCGAACGGCGTCAGGCTGCGGGTCTCGAAGTACTTGGTGAGGAAGCGCACCGAGATGTAGCCGGCCACGAAGGCGGCGACGCTGCCCGCGGCGACCGGGCCGAGCACGGCGGAGTTCTCCGGCTTGAACAGCTCGGGCACCTTCAGCACCGAGGCGGCCAGGATGACCGGGGTGGCGAGCAGGAAGGAGAACCGGGCGGCGTCCTCGTGGTGCAGCCCGCGCAGGATGCCGGCGCTCATGGTGACGCCGGAGCGGCTGATGCCGGGGAAGAGCGCGAGGATCTGGGCGGCGCCGATCCAGGCTCCCTGGCCGAAGCTGAGCTTGGTCAGCCGCGCGTCGGAGGCGACCGCCGGGTCCAGGCCCGGCTCGTCGACCGGGGCGGCGTGCCCGGCCCGCCGGCGTCCGCTGCCGCCGCGCTTGAGCCGCTCGGCGCCGAGCAGTACGAGGCCGTTGAGGGCGAGGAAGACGGCGGCCGGGACGGGCTTGCCGAGCGCGTGCCGCAGCGCCTTCTCCAGGACCAGGCCGGCCACGCCGACCGGGATGGTGGAGATGATGAGCAGCCAGGCGAGCCTCTCGTCCCGGGTCTGCACCCGGCGGTGCCGGGCGGAGCTGACCAGGCCGCTGATCACCCGGACCCAGTCGCGCCAGAAGAAGACCACCAGCGCGAGCGCGGTGGCCAGGTGCAGGGCGACCAGGGCGGCGAGGTAGGAGGAGCCGTCGGCGGTCATGTCGAGGTCCTGCTGGATCTTCCCGCCGATCACGGCCGGGAGCAGGATGCTGTGGCCGAGGCTGGAGACCGGGAAGAGTTCCGTCACACCCTGCAGCAGGCCGACGCCTATCGCTTCCGGGTAGGTCAGGGTGGACATCGCGCACCTTCGCTCGGGGGGTCTGCGGGCCGGCCGGTTCCGGGGGTCCCCGCGAAGCTACTACGGGCATGTAGACGCCCGGCAGGCTTGCTGCCGGAAGTTCATCGAGCGTACGTCTGGGCGACACCGACCCCGAGGAGGTGGACCAGCGTCCCGGCCACGGCGCCCGGGACGGCGGTGGCCGGAACCGCCCGGTGGACGGCGCCGCCGAGCAGCATTCCGGCGGTCACCGCGAGCGGGGTGCCCACCAGCGGCAGGGCGACGGCCAGGACGGCGGGCAGCAGGGCGGACGGGCGGCGGGGGCGGTCCGTCGCGGGCGGGGCGGGCATCGTGGGCATCGCGGGCCTCCTGCGGGGCGAGGGGTCGACGGACGCCCACGATGCCGCCTCCCGCAGCGTCAGGTTCAAGTCCTTTTCCGCACCGTCCGTTCAGAGCGCGGCCTGCTCCAGGGCGCGACTTGCTCCAGAGCGCGACCCGCTCCAGGGCGCGACCTGCCTCAGAGCGCGACCCGCCGCCACCCCGGCCCGTCCGCCGGCACCGGAGCGGTCGCGAAGTCGTAGCGCAGCCGCTCCCGCCCGAGCGCCAGCAGGGAGATCGAGGAGGAGCCCCAGATCCGCCCGTCGCCGAAGTCCCGCCGCTGGATCAGCGCGGCGTCCTCGTCGAGCGCCAGCCCGTCGCCGGTGATGATCGGCAGCCAGTCGCCCCAGGCCTGTTCGGCCGTCTTCTCGCCGGTCGGCTCCGGCCGGGGCGCGGCGGCGAAGCGGGCCCGGAAGTGGTCGGCGCGCGCGGCCATCAGGCTTCGGATCCGTTCCGAGGCGGTGCGGTTGGCGGCCATCCCCTCCAGCCCGTCGTTGAGCACCACGCTGAGCCCGGTGGGCAGTTCGCTCTCCTCCAGCCTCCCGCCGCCCCAGCTGGTGGCCCGGGCGCCGTCCGGGCGGACCTGGACGAGGTGGAAGGGGTCGTACGGGGTGAGGTCGAGGTGCCCGATCCCGCCCTGCCGGACGGCGATGAGCGGCAGTTCGCCGCGGCTGAGCCGGGTGTCGGCGGGGGCGAGCGGGCCGAAGCCGTTGAGCAGGCAGGCGGCGGTGCGCCGGGCCGGGTCGACGGCCAGCCAGGTGCCGCCGGCCGCGAGGTCCAGCCCGCCGAGCAGCCCGGGGCGGTCCGGCCAGTGGTGGTCGGGCGGCAGCCAGCCGCGTCCGAGGTACTCGTCCCGGACGGACAGCAGCAGCACCGGGACCGCCGCCTCCGGCTCGATGCTGACGAACGCCGTGCACACGGTCCCGTCTCCCCCTACTCTCGACCTGGAAGTCCTGTTCGAGGTCCTGGGGGAATCCGGCGGACCCCCTCAGCGATCATCGCACTCCTGTTCGCGGGCCGGAAGTGGCCCAGGAAACCGGGTGCCGAATGCACCAGGACCACAGGCCACTGCGCTTCTACGCTGGTGGTCATGACGACGACGAACGAGACCGTGACGACGAACGGGGCCCCGGTGCCGGCGCCGCAGCAGCGCCTCGCGATGCCGAGGCTCGCCCCCGCCTACTACCAGGCCATGATCGCCGTGGACCGGGCGTCGCGACAGGGCGTCGACCCGGTGATCGCCGAGCTGGTCAAAGTGCACGCCTCGATGATCAACGGCTGCGCCTTCTGCATCGACATGCACGCCACCGACGCCCGCGAGAACGGCGAGCAGGACCACCGGCTGGTCTCCCTCCCGGCCTGGCGCGAGACCCCCTGGTTCACCGCCCGTGAGCGTGCCGCGCTGGACCTCACCGAGTCGGTCACCCTGCTGACCCAGGGCCATGTGCCGGACGCGGTGTACGACGAGGCCGCCGCACAGTTCGACGAGGCCGAACTCGCCCAGCTGATCGCGCTGATCGCCACCATCAACGCCTGGAACCGGATCGGCGTGTCCACCCGCATGAGCCCGGCAGCGAAGTGAGCGGAGCCGAGATGACCACCCAGCGGGAGAAGGCCCGGCTGCTCAAGGAACTGCACCGCCCGGGCGAGCCGGTGGTGCTGGCCAATGTGTGGGACGCGGCGAGCGCCCGGCTGGTGGCCGCGGCGGGGGCGAAGGCGGTGGCGACGGCCAGCGCCAGCGTGTCCTGGTCGCTCGGCAGCCCGGACGGCGGCGGAGCCGACCGCGAGCAGGTGCTGGCCCGGACCGCCGAGGTGGTCCGCTCGGTCGCTCTGCCGGTCACCGCGGACCTGGAGAGCGGCTACGCGGACACCGCGGCCGGGGTCGGCGAGACCATCGCCGCGCTGCTCGCCACCGGCGCGGTGGGGGTGAACCTGGAGGACGCCGAGTACACCCCGGAACAGGCCGCCGAGCGGATCGCCGCCGCCCGGGCGGCCGCCGACGCGGCCGGCGTCCCGCTCTTCGTCAACGGCCGTACCGACGTCTTCCTGCACGGCCTGGGCGAGCCCGAGGGCCGGTTCGACGAGGCGGTCCGCCGGCTGCGGATGTACGTCGAGGCGGGCGCGGACGGCGTGTTCGTGCCCGGCATCGCCGACCCGGAGGTCATCGCCGCGCTGGTCGCGGCCGTCCCGGCCCCGCTGAACGTGCTGGCCGCCCCCGGGTTCCCGTCGGTCGCCGAGCTGGCGAAGCTCGGGGTCGCCCGGATCAGTCTGGGCCCCGGCCTGGCCAAGGCGGCGTACGCGGCGGTCCGTCGCGCAGCCGAGGAGGTGTACGCGAGCGGCACGTACACCTCCCTGGACGGTGGACTGACCTACCAGGAGCTCAACGCCCTCTCCGCGGGCTGAGCACCAGGGTGACCGGCTGACCGGACGGGGGCCGGTCAGCCGGTCACCTGAGTCGTTCCGGTGAGCCGTTCCGGGAATCAGCCGATCTGCCCGCTGAGCCCCGGGTGGGACATCTGGTTGGTGCCGATGGCCTCCACCTCGTCGGCGGTGTGCCCGACCACCGGGAGCTTGCCCGCGGTCTGGAGGGCGAGGTCGGCGGGGGAGAGGTTGAGACCGTCGGTGAGGCCGCCGGTGGCGTCCGGCGAGCTGGCGGTCTGGGTGGTGGCGGACGCCGCCGGGGCGGCGAGGGCGAGGCCCGCCATGGTGAGGGCGGCCAGGGTGGCGAGTTTCTTCATGCCCTGCCGAACGACCCGGGCCGCCTTCAGGTAACCGGCCGGCCCGGACCGTCACCCCTCGGACTGCCTCAGACCGTCACCCGCAGGGTCCGCACGCTGTTGCTCACGAACGAACCGATCGGCTCCGGCCGTCCGCCCTCCGCCAGGGCCAGGTCCGGGAACCGCCCGAACAGGTGCCGCAGCGCCGTCTCCGCCTCCAGCCGGGCCAGCCCCGAGCCCAGGCAGAAGTGCGGGCCGTGGCCGAGCGACAGGTGCCGGGCCGGCTGCCGGGTCAGGTCGAAGCGGTCGGCGTCCGGGTAGTGCCCGGCGTCGCGCCCGGCCGCCGCGTACGAGGCGAGCAGCGCCTCCCCGCGACGGATCACCACGTCGCCGACCTCGATGTCCTCGATCGCGTAGCGCAGCGGGAACTGGCCGACCGGCGAGTCGTAGCGCAGCGTCTCCTCCACCACCGCCGACCACGGCTGCGCGCCGTCCAGGACCAGCCGCAGCTGGTCGGGGTGGGCGAGCAGGGCCCGCACCGCGTTGGTGATCAGGTTGAGCGTGGTCTCGTGCCCGGCGACCAGCATCAGCAGCAGGGTGCCGACGAGTTCGGCCTCGCTGAGCCCCTCCCCGGCCTCCCGGGCGGCGATCAGGTCGGTGGTCAGGTCGTCGGCGGGCTCGGCCCGCTTGGCCGCCACCACCGAGGCCAGCAGCGCGTTCAGGTCCCGCTGCGCGGCGACGGCCGCCGCCGGGGTGGCCGAGCTGGAGACCAGGGTGTCGGAGAGCGCGTGCAGTTCGTCCTGCTGCTCCACCGCCAGGCCGAGCAGCTCGCCGATCACCTGCATCGGCAGCGGGTAGGCGAAGTGCTCGCGCAGGTCGAACTCGCCCTCCAGCTTCGCCACTTCGGCGACCGAGTCGAGCAGGGCGACCGCCCGGGCCCCGATCGCGGGCGCCAGCGCGGCTATTCGGCGCGGGGTGAAGGCCTGGCTGACCAACCCGCGCAGCCGCCGGTGGTCCTCGCCGTCGGCGGTGACCATGCCGGGCACGGTGACGAAGTTGAGCAGCGGCCACCCCTGCGGCAGCCGCCCCTCCCGGAAGGTCGTCCACAGCCCGGCGTTCTTGCCGACCCGCGGATCGGCCAGCAGCGACTGCAGGGTGTCGTGGTGGGTTACCGCCCAGACCACCACCCCACCAGGGAGTTCCACCAGGACCGCTGGACCGGCTGCCCGGAGCCGGGCGTTCTCGCCGTGCTGGTCGCGTCCGTAGGGGTCGAGCCGGACGGGCTCGGGACGGACGGGCTCGGGGCGGGCTCCGGGGGAGTCTGCGGTGGTGTCCATGCGGGCCTCTCGGGGGCTGGCGGGCGGGGCGGGGTGAAGGCGCTGTACAGCACCGGCAGGGCGACCAGCGCCCGCGACCACGGGGACGGCCGCCAGGCCAGCTCGCCCGGCGGGACGGCGAGTTGGAGGTCCGGAAGGCGGTGCAGCAGGGTCTCGACGGCGGTCTCGACGATGATCCGGGCCGGGTGCTGGGCCGGGCAGACGTGCCGGCCCGCGCCCCAGGCGAGGTGCGCCCGGTTGCCGCCGAGCGAGCCCTGCGCGGCGGAGGCGGCGCCCTGGGCGGCCGGATCGGCGTTGGCCGCGGCCAGGCCGAGCACCAGCATGTCGCCGGCGCTGATGTACTGGCCGCCGAGCACGGTGTCGCCGGTGGCCCAGCGGCCGGGGAAGTTCTGCGTCGGCGGGTCGCGCCAGAGCACCTCCTCCAGTGCGTCGGAGACGGTCAGCCGTCCGCCGGTGAGGGTGGCCCGGAAGCGCCGGTCGGTCAGCAGCAGCCGCAGGGTGTTGCCGATCCAGTTGATGCAGGTCTCGTTGCCCGCGACCATCAGCACCACCAGGTGGTGCACCGTCTCCTCGTCGGTCAGTCCGGCCGGATGGGCGAGCAGCCAGGAGGTGAGGTCGGCACTGGGCGCGGAGCGGCGGCTGCGCACCAGGTCGGTCAGGATCGCCTGGAACTCCCCGGCGGCGCGCACCGATTCGGGCCCGCTGTCGACGAAGTGGCTGATCAGCTCGACCATCCGCGGCCCGGCCCCGGTGGGCAGGCCGACCAGCTGGGTGGAGACCAGCAGCGGCAGCGCCCGGGCGTACTGGCCGATCAGGTCGGCGGTGCCGTCCGGGCCCCAGCTGTCGATCAGGCCGTCGGCGGCGGCCTCGGTGGTCTCGCGCAGCTGCCGGTGGTCGATCTGGGCCAGGGTGTCCGAGACGGCGGCGCGCAGCCGCTGGTGCTCGGCGCCGTCCAGGTTGAGCAGGGTGGGCCGCCAGGCGGTCATCGGCTGCAGCCGCGAGTCGGGGGCGAGCCGGCCCTCGGCGGGCACCCGCCAGTGCCGTGAGTCCTTGGAGAACAGGGCCTCGTTGCGGGTGAGTTCGAGCAGCTCCCCGTAGCCGAGGACGAGCCAGGCCTCCACGCCGGGCTCCAGCTCGATCGGCGCGACCGGCCCGTACCGCTCGCGCAGCCGGGCGTACAGGCCGCGCGGGTCGTCGGCGACGGCCTGCCCGTACAGCGGGGTCAGCGGCACGCCGACCGGCAGCCCGCCGCCGTACGGGGCCGCGCCGTAGGAGGCCCCGCCGTGCGCGACCGGACAGCCGGCGGCCTGTGGGGGCTCGGGAACGGTCATCGCTGCAGCTCCAGGAGCGAGCTGCGGTGCAGGTGGTCCACGAAGTCGATCAGCAGGTCGTACGACTGCCGCCGGTCGCGCGCGTCGCAGTGCAGGATCGGCACCTCGGGCAGCAGGTCCAGCGCCGAGCGCAGCTCCTCCTCGGGGTAACTCGGGGTGTCCGGGAAGGTGTTGACCGCCACCGCGAAGGGGATGCGCTGCTCCTCCAGGCGGCCGAGCACGTCGAAGCTCTCGTCAGGCCGCCGCAGGTCGACCATCGCGATGGCGCCGAGCGCGCCGCGCGACAGGTCGTCCCAGAGCGGCCAGAACCGCTGCTGCCCGGGCGTACCGAACAGGTACAGCGCGAGCCGGGAGTTGAGCGTGATCCGGCCGAAGTCCAGCGCGACCGTGGTGGTGGTCTTGCCGCCGCGCCCGGTCAGGTCGTCCACGCCGCTGCTGGCGGCGGTCATGGTCTCCTCGGTGCGCAGCGGGGTGATCTCGCTGAGCGAGCCGACCAGGGTGGTCTTGCCGACCCCGAACGGGCCGGTGACCAGGATCTTCACCGCACCCTGCACCGAGGACGGCAGGTACGTCGGCTCGGGGACGTGGGTGTCAGCGGAGTTGGCGGAGGCCAACGAGCACCTCTTCCAGGAGGGTTGTGGGCAGGCGTTCGGCCTGCGGGACGGGCGGGAGCACCTGCACGGCGCCTAGGTCCCAGAGGTCGCCGACCAGCACCTTGACGACGCCGAGCGGCAGCCCCAGGTGGGCCGCCACCTCGGCGACGGAGAGCAGGCTGTGGCAGAGCCCGAGGATGCGCCGGTGCTCCCGGTTGAGCAGGACGTGCTCGGGCGGTTCCGGGGGCTCGGATAACGCGCTGACCAGGCTCTCGATGGCCAGGTCGGCCCGGGTTGGGCGGCTGCGCCCGGCGGTGATGACGTAGGGCCGGACGGGCCCGCTCACCGGTGGCCCCCCGCCGCGTGGTCGACCCGCGGCGGGCTGGTGAGGTGGGTTCCGATCCGCTCGACCAGGACCTGCATCTGGTACGCGACCAGTCCGGCGTCCACCGCCTCGCCGGTCACCACGGCCAGGTGGGCGCCGGCTCCGGCGGCGACGATGAAGAGGTAGCCGCCGCCGTACTCGATGATGATCTGGCGGGTGGCGCTGCCCGGTCCGCCGAAGCCCGCCGCGACGCCGCGGGCCAGCGACTGCAGTCCGGAGCAGGCGGCGGCGAGCCGTTCGGCGTCCTCGCGGGGGATGTCGGTGCTGCGGCCGATCTCCAGGCCGTCGTTGGAGACGACGACGGCGTGCTGGACGTGCGGGACGGCGATGATGTCGGCCAGCAGCCAGCCGAGATCAGGGGTGGTGGTCATGGAACTCTCCGGAGGGCTGGGGAAGTCGGGGGGAAGCAGGGGAGGAAAGGTCGGTGGGTCGGGGTGGGGTCTGGGCCTGGGCCCGGGCGGCCGATCGGCCGCTGGCGGTCCCGGCCTGGAACATCGCCATGAACGCCTGCGCGTCCCGGGCCGAGCGGTACGGCGGGGCGGGGGGCGGTGGGGGAGCGGCGTGTTGGGCGGTCCGGTTCGCGCGGTCGCGCCGGTGGCTCCGGCGGGGCAGCGGCGGCGGGGTGTCGCCGGTCGAGGGTCGACCGGTGGGTGGGGTCTCCACCATCGGGTGACCGGTCGTCGGGTGACCGGTGGGGAAGGTCGGCCGGGGGTCGGGATTGAACGCCCGGTCGTCCGGTCCGAGGCCGGGGACGGTGGGCGGCAGCGGTTCGGTGAGCAGGGCGTTCGGCAGCAGGACGACGACGCGCACGCCGCCGTACGGTGAGGGCGCCGAGCTGAGGGTGACCCGGAAGCCGTACTGCTCGGCGAGCCGGCCGACCGCGGCCAGGCCCAGCTGCGGGACCTCGCCGAGCCGGGAGACCTCCAGGGTGCTGCCCCCGGAGAGCGCGGCGGCGGCCTTGGCGACGGCCTGTTCGGGCATGCCGACGCCGCCGTCGTCGATCTCGATCACCGCGCCGTTGTGCACCGGCATCAGCGTGACGAACACCTGGGTGCTGGGCGGGGAGTAGCGGGTGGCGTTGTCCAGCAGTTCGGCGACGGCGTGGATCAGCGCCTCGGCGGCGGCGCCGACCACCGCGGTCTCGATCCGGCTGCGGACCGCCACCCGCTGGAACGGCAGGATGCGCGACTGGGCGCCGCGCACCACGTCCTCCAGGGGGACCGGCTCCGGCCAGTGCCGGCCGGCCCGCGCGCCGCACAGGACGGCCAGGGTCTGGGCCAGCCGGGCCTGTTGGGCGGCGGCGTGGTCGGCCTTGAGCAGGCCTTCCAGTAGCGCCGGGTCGTCGTGGGTGCGCTCCATCTCGTCGAGCAGGGCCTGCTGGTCGTGGGCCATGACGAGGATCCGGCGGGCGACGCTGAGGAAGGCCCGCTGGGTGGAGGCGGTGAGCTCCTGCTCCTGCTGGACGGCGGCCAGGTCGGCGCCGCGGCGGGAGAGTTCGGCGGTCAGCTGGTCCTGGAGCCGGGTGAGTTCGTCCTGCAGTCGGTCGGCCCGGCCGCGCTGGGTGACGGACACGGCGCGGTACCGCGCGGCGGCCACGAGGGCGAGGACGGCGAGTACGCCGGTTGCCGTTACGGACCACTGAGTCATCGTCACGCGGCGAATTCTAGGGTGATGATCCTACGAAGGTGTGAACGGATCTCGCCATGTGACCGGATCTCGTCAATATTGAGTCAATACGCTGCCAGCCCTGTGTCGTTCGACCCCGATCCCGCGAGTCCGACGAGGTCTCCGATCGTTCGTCCAGGGTCTTTCGGTCCACGTCGATGTGACGGGTGATGGCTGAATCGCGTTCCGGGTTGTGTGGGACATGTGTGCACGGTGTTGCGGAACGGGCGGGGAGCGGTGCGGGAGCGGCAGCGCCGCGTCGCCTGGCCGGAACCGCCGCTCGGTCACGTTCAGGTCGCGGCCGGTCCGATTTCTCGTGCATGCGATGCCGGCCCGTCCATTTCTCGCCGTGCCCGCTCCGGCCGCTGGGCGGCGCCGGAAGTCGGCCGGTCCGACTTCCCGTGCGGGTGGGGCTGCCGGTGCGGTGGATCCAGAACCCTTCCACGGAGGAGGTCGATGGGCCCGACTTCCTACTCCTCCCCCTTCGGCCAGGTGTGGAGGCCGGTGGTGAGGGTGGTGATGAGGCGGTCGTGGCTGGTGGTGAGGTCTTCGGCGAGTTGGAAGGCGCCGGTGATGGAGAGCGAGGCGAAGCCGTGCGCGAGGGAGCGGACGGTGCGGGCGGCGTGGATGGCTTCGGGGCCGTCGAGGCCGTAGGAGCGGAGGACGGCGATGATGACGCCGACGAGGCGGGTGGCCGCGCGGGTGAGGTCGTCGTCGGGTTGGGGCGCCTGGGGGAGGGCGGTGTAGCGGTGCGGGTGTTCGGTGGCGTAGGTCTGGTAGGCGCGCAGGACGGCGGTGACGGCGTCGTCGCCGCTGCGGCCGACCGCGGCGCCGGCGAGCCGGTCGGCCAGTTCCTCGGTGACCCGGACGGCGATCAGCCGGCGCAGTTCGCTGAGGCCGCCGCTGACGTGCTTGTACAGGGAGGGGGTGGCCACCCCCGCGCGGGCGGCGACGGAGGCCAGGGTGAGGGCCTCGGTGCCCTGCTCGTCGATGAGGGCGAGGGCGTGGTCGACGACCTGGTCGGGGGTCAGTCCTACACGGGGCATGGGGCGGGGTTCTCCGTACGGATGCGGATGCGGGGGCGGATGCGAGTGCGGCGGGTTCAGGCGAGTTCGGCGAGGAAGGGCAGCAGGGCGTCCGCGACGGCCTGCGGGTTGTCGGCCATCGGGTAGTGGCCGGACCCTTCGATCATCACCTTCCGGGTGCCGAGCGCCTCGGCCTGCCGGTCGGCGACGGCCTCCGGGTTCGGGAAGTCGGGGTCCTTGCCGCCCATCAGGACGAGCGAGGGGCAGCGGACGGCCGCGCACCAGCCGATCGGCGCGGAGTCCCCGGTGACGTGTCCGCGGGTGGCGGTCTTGCGCCCGGGGGTGCGCAGGTCGGCGACCAGTCCGGCCACGTAGTCGTCGAGATCGGCGGGGCGGGGTCCCGGGAAGGCCATCTTGCGCAGGTAGAAGCCCCAGACGGCGGGCCAGCGGACCATCGCGCCGCCCATCACGGACGCGACGCCCTGCATCAGGGCGCTGGCCCGGTACTCGACGAAGGCGTCGATCAGCGCGATCCCGGCGACCCGCTGGGGCGCGTCCCCGGCGAGCTTGACGACCGTCGCGCCGGTGTAGGACTGCCCGACCAGGACGGCCCGCTCGATGCCGAGGTGGTCGAGCAGGGCGAGGACGTCGGTGGCGACGGCGGCCGGGCTGTAGTCGTTCCAGGCGATCGAGGACTCGCCGAAGCCGCGCACGTCCATGGTGATGACCCGGCGCCCGGCCGCGGTGAGCAGCGGGTGCAGGTGCCGGTAGGCCCGGCGGCTGTCGAGCATTCCGGGGAGCAGGACGACGGGGGTGCCGTCGCCCTGCCGGGTGTCGTCGAAGGCGATCCGGCCGCCGGGGACGTCGAGGTGCTGGGTGCTCGGGGTGATGGTGCCGCTCACGGTGGGCCTCCACGGGGTCGCTGCTGCCGATAGCCATAAAGCTATGGCTAATAGCCTTAGCCGTCAACCCTTCCGACTCCTCGATTCCCGGGGGCTCAGCCCCCCTCGACCCTGAACGGATCGTGTTCGCTGAGCAGCTTCTCCAGTCGGGCCTGGTCGACCCGGGCGACGGTGTCCGACGACTCCTGCCGGTCCCGGATCACCTTGGCCAGCGTGAACGCGGAGGTGACGGTGTAGAGGAGGCCGATCCCGAGGAAGGCCCGGGTCCACCCGCCGACGGGCAGGTAGGCGATCCCGGCGGCGAGGGCCGAGCCGGAGATGGTGAAGGAGAGGACGGCCTGGATGTAGTACGCGGCCGTGGTGCGTGTCTGCATCGGTGCGCTCATGGCGCCAGGATGTGGCCGCGCGCCGTGGCTGCACATGAGTAGGAGTACTCAGATGGGCCGGGAGAATGGCGGGTGGTTCGTTGACGTCCGATCACCTGCCCCTCAGCCGTCCCGGGCGGATGGCTTGGAATCGGGGCGGCCTGGGATTAACGTTTGATAACGCAGCGCGGTCGTCAACGCCGTACCCAGACGGCACCGTGCGCCGTCGCCTAATCCCGCCGGCCGGCCTCCGGGCAGGTCAGGGAGCCGGGGAACCACGTTCCTTGGGGTGAATCGGCGGGGCTCCGGCCCGGCCGTAGGAGACCTTCCTGCTCCGAACCCGTCAGCTAACCCGGTAGGCGCGAAGGAAGGAAAGGAGCGCGCCTCCGTGGCGTCGACGCACACCCCGGCACACCCGGACGGCCCTGCAGCCGGTACCCAGCTCCTCGACCACCCCGGCCCGGACGGCACCGACTCTGCCGATCCCTTCGCCCCGGAGGCCGAGGCCAACCGCCACCGGATGCCGCGTCAGACCCGCGGGGCCTCCCCGCTGCTCGGCGTCACCGCCGTCGCCGCCACCCTGGGCGCCACCGGCTTCGCCTCCGCGACCCCGGCCGCCGCGCCCGCCATCGAGGCCCCGGACGAGACCCCGGTCGCCCTGGCCGCCGACCCCGGCCTCGCGCTCGCCGCCCGCATCCAGCAGCAGGCCGACGGCCAGCGCACCGCCGCCGAGGAGGGCGCCCGCCTGCAGGCCGCGCAGGAGGCCGAGGCGAAGGCCGCCGTCAAGGAGGCCGAGGCCAAGCGCGCCGCCGACGAGGCCGAGCGCGCCAAGGCCGCCGCCCTCACCCTGCCGGTGAAGGACTACAACCTCTCCGCCCACTACGGCCAGAGCGCCCGCTACTGGGCCCACCTGCACACCGGCCTGGACTTCGCCGCCGACACCGGCACCCCGGTCTACGCGGTCGGCCAGGGCACCATCACCTCGGCGGGCTGGTCCGGCGCGTACGGCTACCGGATCGTCGAGACCCTGCCCGACGGCACCGAGATCTGGTACTGCCACCTCTCCTCGATCATCAAGGGCGCCGGCCAGGTCGGCTCCGGCCAGCAGATCGGCAAGGTCGGCGCGACCGGCAACGTCACCGGTCCGCACCTGCACCTGGAGGTGCGCCCCGGCGGCGGCGCCCCGGTCGACCCGGAGACCTGGCTCCAGCAGCGCGGCCTCAACCCCTGACGGGAACCCCTGGCGGGAACCCCCGAGAAGAACCCCTGACGCAACGCCCGAGGGCCCCGGACATCCGGGGCCCTCGGGCGTTCACCGCGCCGGCATCACTCCGCGGGCACCTGCGCCAGGTACGCGTCGATCTCCTCCTGCCCCGGCTCCGGCGCCAGCTCCGGGAACTCCTCCACCAGCAGCCGCGCCAGCCCGGGCACCGTCCACTCGCCGAACAGGTCGAGCGCGACCTCGGCCGCCGCCGCCTCGAACTCCCCGAAGTCCCCGGCCAGTTCGTCCGGCATCGGCCGCCCCAGCGCGTTCAGCTCGGCCAGGTTGCGGTAGCTGCGCCGCATCAGACCCTGCTCCAGCAGCAGCCGCGCGCCGTCGGTGGCCATGCCGACCGACAGCAACCGGCCCGGCCCCCAGCCCAGCTCGTCCGGTTCGTCCAGCCAGCCGGCCGGCACCAGTGCCTCGTACGCGGCCAGCCGCTCCTCCTCGCCGAGTTCGGCGAAGCCGGCCAGCCAGTCCCGGACCGCCGCCTGGTCCGCGGTGTCCACCCCGTGGGCGTGCAGCAGTACGGCGTACAGCCGGGGCCAGGTGAGCAGGTCGGCGCGGCGCAGCAGCCCGGCCGCGACCTCGCCCTGCCACTCGGCCTCGGCGTGCAGCCGCTCCTGGCGCTTGGCGTTGAGCCGCTTCGCCGCCCGTTGGTGGTCGATCAGCAGCCGTACGGCGTCGCCGTACGCGAGCGGGTCCTCGTCCGGTGTGGGTTGGACGTAGAGGTGGAGCCGCTCGTACAGCAGGTGCTCCACCGCGTCGGAGGTCAGTTCGGGCCAACCGTCGTGCATCCTGCCGTCGCCCAGTTCCAGCAGCGCCAGCACCGTGCGCAGCGGCGCCTCGGCCACCGGCGCGCGGTCCTGCTCGGCCGCCCAGGCGAGCAGGTCGGCGGCCCGGGTGCGCGGGGCGAGCCGCAGGTCTTCGTCGTTCATGTTCCGAACGGTAGCCCGCCGGGCGCGGGTAGGGTCGGCAGCCATGGTCCCCGTACGACTCACCGGCCCCCGGCTCGCCATCCGCGAGTACCACCACACCCCGGAGGACGTGGACGCGCTGTACGCGCTGTTCAGCGACCCGGAGGTGACCCGCTACCTGCCCTTCGAACCGCGGGACCGCGAGACCTGCGCCGACCAGATCGAGCTCTACCTGGAGGAGGCGATGGCCGAGGAGCGGGACACCTACCGGCTCGCCGTCTGTCGGCGGGAGGACGCCGAGGACCCGGCGGACGCGGTGCCGATCGCCCACGCCAGCCTCACCCTCGGCACGTACCGCTCCGCCTACCTCGGCTACGTGCTGGGCCGCGAGGTGTGGGGCCGCGGCTACGCGGGCGAGATCGCCGGGCTGCTCTGCGAGCTCGCCTTCGGCCCGCTCGGGCTGCACCGGCTGGCCGCCCGGGTCGACGTGGACAACCCGGCCTCGGCCAAGGTGCTCACCAAGCTCGGCTTCCAGCTGGAGGGGCGGGTGCGGCACGACCTGTACAAGGGGGGCGTCTGGTCGGACTCGTACCTGTACTCGCTGCTCGTCGATGAGTGGCCCGGTCCTTCGGCGCCGTCCTGACCCCGGAAGCGGACCGGAGCGGGGGGTTAACCCCACCCCCGATCCGCCGGTCCCCCGGATGCCGCCCGAGTTGCGGTTCGACCAGACTGAAGGACGTCAGCGAGCACGAACGACCGCGAGATAGAGGGGCCGGGGGCCGGGAGATGAGCAGCAGCCGAAGCATGTTGGACCAGGAGTGGGACGTTCTGGGCGGTTACGGCGACGACGGCCCGCGCCCCGCCCGGGCCCGCCGGACGGAGCAGCCGCCGTCCTTCTGGCGGTCGCCGTTCTCCGCGTACTACTACCGGGAGATCGGCTACGCGCTCACCGGTCTGCCGGTGGCGATCGCCGGCTTCACCGTCGCGATCACCATGTTCTGTTTCGGCCTCGGCACCTTCATCACGGTCCTCGGCCTGCCGGTGCTGGCGGGTCTGACCACCGTCGCCCGCGGCTTCGGCCGGCTGGAGCGGGCGCGGGTGCGCGGCCTGCTCGGCGTGGATGTGCCCGGCCCGGCGCCGGTGCGCCGGGTCCGGTCGGGCAACTGGGGCGCGATCACCGCGCGGCTGGCGGACGTGGCGGGCTGGAAGGCCGTGCTCCACCAGCTGGTGATGTTCCCCTGGGCGGTGTTCAGCTTCTCCATGACGCTGGTGTTCCTGCTGCTCGGCTGGACGATGACGCTCTACCCGCTCTACCACTGGGTCTTCCCGACCTTCACCGACTGGCGCGGCTACCGGCTGTTCGACTTCACCGACAGCGACCACGTCCGGCACGTCTACTACGTCGAGGGCATCTGGCAGATCGCCGCGTTCTCCGCGGTCGGACTGCTGCTGGTCTTCCTCACCGCGCAGCTGGTCCGCGGCGTGACCAACGTCAACCGGGCCGCCGCCCTGGGCCTGCTCGGCCGCTGAGACCGCTCGCCGTCCAGGCCCCGCCCAGGCACTGCCCCGGCCCCGCCCGCGCTCCGGATGCGGACGGGGCCGGCCCGTGTTCGGACGGCCGGGTGGCCGCCGCACGCACCCCCGCGCCCTACCCCGACGTCCTGGTCACCTCCCGTCCGCTGGACGAGTACTGCGCGCTCTTCGGCCTCACCCGGGCTCAGCTCGCCGCCCTGCCCGGGCCGCTGCTGGACTGCCCGGGTGGTGCGGCGGGCCTGGCCGCCGAAGCGCGCGAGCTGGGCTGCCGGGTGATCGCCGCCGACCCGGCGTACGCCCTTCCGCTGCCCGAGGTCGCGGCCCACGCCCTGGCCGCCCGGGACTCGATGGCCGTCGCGATGGCCGCCCGCCCACGGCTGTACCCCGCGCTCGGCCGTTGCCGGACCGAGAGCTACCTGCGCAGCTGGGACCGTGCCCGCCGGCTGTTCACCGCCGATTCGGCCGCCCACCCGCAACGGTACGTGGCCGCCGCGCTGCCCCGACTGCCCTTCGCCGACGACACCTTCGGCCTCACCCTGAGCGGCTACCTGCTCTTCGCCTACCCCGAACTCTGCCGGGTCCTGGTGCTGCGGGCCGCCGACCACCGTCGCCGAGGAACCGGTAAGTAATGGTCACTGTCCATGAGTGGTCCTATACTCACCGCATGAGCGAGACCACGATCCGGCCCGCCCGCCCGGCCGACGCCGACCGGCTCACCGCACTGATCCAGGCTTCCAGTGCCTACCGCGGCGCGTACTTCGCGATGATCGACGGCTATGTCGTGGCGCCCGACTACGTCGAGTGCCACGAGGTGCGGATGGCCGTGGGCACCGGCGACCGGCTGCTGGGCTTCTACGCGCTGATCCGCGAACCGGCCGAGCTGGATCTGATGTTCGTCGCCGACGAGGCCCAAGGGCTGGGCATCGGGCGGCAGTTGATCGCCGACATGCTGGGCCGTGCCCGCGCGGCCGGGATCGAGGCGGTCAAGGTCGTCTCCCACCCGCCCGCCGAGGGCTTCTACCTGCAGATGGGCGCCGAACGCACCGGCACCCGCCCGCCGCAGGTCAAGACCCCCTGGGAGCAGCCCGAACTGCGCTTCACCGTCTAGGAGTCGTCGCCGGTCGTCGGAGCGGACGGTACTGACGGAGCGGACGGTACTGACGGAGCCGACGGTACCGACGGAGCGGGCTGAGCCGACTGCTCCACCGGCGGGGCCGACGGCACCGGCTGCGCCGGGACGAAGGCCGCCGCCTGCAGCCGGGACAGTATCTTCTCCGCCAGCCAGCTGCGGTCCGACCCGTACGGAATCCCCCGCGGGTCCACCAGCTGCGCCGCCACCGCGTCCCGCAGCCGCTGCGCCTCGGCGCCGGGCAGCCGGGAGAGCAGGCCCCGGGCGGCCAGCAGGGCGTGGTACTGCTCGAAGCCCGAGCGCGGGTGCTCGATCGCGTCCAGCACGCTCGGCAGGTCCGCCAGCGACGGGTCGCCCTGCATCAGCGCGAGCGCCTGGATCCGGCGGCCCTCGGAGCCGTCCGTGAACAGCTCCCGCACCTGGTCGGCGGTCAGCGCCGAGCGCTTCGCGGTGGAGCGCACCTCGGCGACCACGCCCTCCGGCCCGGCGGGGGAGTTCGAGGAGGGTGGCAGCTGCGCGGCCAGTGCGGCGGGCCGCTCCGCGCTGCCGCCGAGCAGCCCGAGGTGCTGCATCGCGCGCACCCGCAGGTCGTCCGCGCCCACCTTGTCGCCGTGCCGGTCGCGGTCCTGCCCCGCCAGGAAGAGGTCCAGCGCCTGGTCCGCGTCGGTCAGCACCTGCGGCAGGGCGAGTCGGGTCACCAGCCAGCCGGCCAGGAAACCGAGGACCAGGAAGTAGAGCACCAGCGCGGCCGCGAACGGCACCGCCGCGTCCGCCCCGCCGAGCGCGGGCGCCAGCGCCGTACCGACCTGGTGCAGCCGCTCGCCGAGCGAGCCGAGCTGGGTCAGCCCGACGCCCAGCAGCACCTTGGTCAGCCAGTCCGAGACCTGCTCCAGATTGGTGTTCGGTACGTACGAGCCCTGCGGCTCGCCGGAGCCGCCCTTCACCCGGGGCACCCCGAACAGGAAGCCCAGCGCACCGCCGAGCGCCGTCGAGGCCCCGGCCACCACCAGCCCGCCGCCGAGCGCCTGCCAGGCCTGCTCCCGGCCGAGCGCGAACAGCAGCAGCCCGAGCAGTCCCGTCCCCGCCAGCACCCCGGCGGCCGCCCACTGCGCCGTCCGCAGCGTCGACGTGCCGACCCGCCGCGCCCTCGCCATCGCCCACCCCCAGTGTCCGAGCCGCTCCGCTCCGGAGTCCGCGCCGACTCTAGCGCCGCGGCCCCACCACGGGAACGGCCCGGGGGCGCTGCGGCTACGACGGGAAGGGCTCCCGAAAACGCAGACGGCCCGCAGGCTGCTCCTTCGACGCCGGCCCGTGCACTGGCCTGGCGCCGAGGCACCGGGGATGTACCGGTGAGCCTGCGGGCCGGGTGACTGCTGTGGATTTCGCCTGCCGGAGGCCAGGGGCCTCACCCTGCGCAGGCAGGGGCGGCTCTAGCGAGCAGCCACCTCACGCATCCTGATGGAACTCAATTCAGGATCACCTCCTTTCAGTGTGGGCCCACCATAGGCAGGCCACCGTCGGGAGGGCAACGGATTAATTCGGCGTCCGTCGCTCGGGCGGTCTTCCGCTCAGGCGCTCTTCAGCTTGTCCTGGAACTTGGTGTAGTCGATCACGTTGTCCGGCGAGGGCAACTGGACGGTGAACGGCTTGTCGAAGTCGGTGAAGTCGATCTGGCCGGCGTCCTTGCCGCCCTTCTTCTCCAGCCGGACCGGGTAGAACTTGCCCTCGGTGGCGACGTGGAGCAGCGACTCCTCGCCCTTGTCGTCGGTCTCCTTGAGGCTGAAGGTCTTGATGCCGTTGATGGTCCCGGCGCTGCCCTTGGCGGGGGTGCCGGAGGAGTCGTCGGTCAGCATCTCCTTGCTCGCCACGGAGAGGTTGCAGAGCTCGGACAGGCTCTTCATCTTCGGGTCGTCCTGGAAGCCGGTCAGGTAGCGGCCCTTGAACAGCTCGGCGACGGCCTCGCCCTTCGGGCCGCCGAAGGTCTTCCAGAACTGCGCGTCCGGCTTGATGAAGTACTGCTTGCCGTCGCTGATGATCTCGTAGGAGCCCATGCCGGGCATGCCCATCTTGCCCTGGCACTGGCCCTGGCGGTCCATCGCGAGCTGGATCGTCATCGCGCCGTCCTCGGTCGACATCGTCCCGGCGACCTTGAGCGAGGCGGCGTTGGCCAGGGCGTCCTTGGCCTGCTTCTCGATCTCCTGCGCGGTCAGCTTGTCGGTGTCCAGCTTCGCCACGGTGGGGGTCGGCGTCGGCGTAGCGGTCGGAGTCGCGGCCGCCGCGGCGGTGGTCGCGGGCGCGGCCGCCTTGTCCGCGCTCTTGTCCTTGTCGTCGCCGCAGGCGGCGGTGCCCGCTCCGAGGAGAAGGCAGATCGCGGCGGTGCTGACCAGGCGCTTCGACAGCATGAGGTGGTTCCTGTCCCGGGGCACGGCCCTGCCGCCCCCAACTGGATGAATTTTTCCTCAGCAGTATGAGGGAGACCCCGGACAGCAGATCTTGGAATCCGCCCCCGTTACAGGTTCGTGGCGGGAACGTGCTCTGCCCGTGCCCGAGCACCGCGAAAGGCCCGGAGGAAGAATCCTCCGGGCCTTTCGGCTACTGAGTAGCGGGGACAGGATTTGAACCTGCGACCTCTGGGTTATGAGCCCAGCGAGCTACCGAGCTGCTCCACCCCGCGTCGGTGAACACAACAATACGTGGAAGTCGCCGAGATGGGAAATCGGTTCTTCGGGCGCCCTCGCCAGGGCTCTCAGGAGGCCCCGACGGAACGCCGCGCCGGCCGCTGTCCGTGCCGGGCGGCCTGCCGGGCCGCCCGGGACCTCGCCCAGGCCGCGAAGCAGACCAGCGCCACGAAGCAGGGCACCATCAGCGCCCCGTAGACCACCAGGAACCCGTCCGTCCCCAGGTCGGCGGCGGCGTTCCAGGTGCCGTGCAGCACGATCGCCAGCACCAGCCCGGCCGGTGCGGCCAGCCGGGCCAGCCAGCGCCGCCCGGTGGTGAGGGCGACGGCCAGGCCGATCCCGGTGAGCGCGGTGAACAGCGGGTGGGCGAAGGGGGAGAGCAGGGCGCGCAGCACGAAGGTCTGCACGGTGCTGTCGAAGTCGCGCAGGCTGGGCCGATCGCCCAGGCCGATGCTGTCCAGCCGGTTCCGCTGGTCGGCGGTGAAGGCCCGGCCCAGGTAGAGGGCGTTCTCGACGAAGGCGAAGCCGCAGGCCGTCATCCCGCCGAGCACCACCCCGGCGGCCAGGGTGCGCGGCCGGGAGCGGCGGTGCGGGGTGCCGCCGGAGGGCGGCGCGGGGCACAGGTACGGCAGCGGCCGCAGGTACGGTCGCAGCCGCAGCCGGCCCCGGGCGTGCGGTCCGGCCGGGCGGCGCTGGTACGGGCGTGGGCGCCGGGGCGTGGGCGACCGGTGCAGCAGCGGCGCGCAGGGGCGTCCGGTGCGGCGGCCGCGGCAGCGCAGCCGCTGGCCGAGCGGCAGGAGCAGCACCATCAGGGCGGTGGCCTTGGCGCTCTCCTCGATCAGCGGGGCGGCGATCCCGGCGCCGAGCAGCTCACCGAGCGCGCCCGGGTGCGCGGTCAGGTAGTCGGCGGTCCAGTTGTTGGCGAGGATCGCGACCGTGGTGGCCGCGCAGGCGCCCCAGCCGAAGCAGAACACGGTGTGCCGCAGCGGCACCCGGGCGGTGAGGTTGAGCCAGGCCAGGGCGCCGAGCACGAAGGGCAGCGGCACCATCGCCAGGCCCAGACCGACCAGCAGCCCGACCGTGCCGGTCTGCCGCTGGACCAGGTGCAGGATCAGCGCCCCGCAGCCGATCAGGATCAGGACGGTGGTCGCGGTGACCGAGGAGAGCGCCATCGAGCGGCCGCGGCCCGGCGCTGGTTCGGGCGCGCCCGTCACCGCGGGAGCGGTGGGCGGCAGGGTGCCGCCCGGCCGGGGCAGCAACCGGTGGGCCCGGCGCGTCCGGGGCCCCGGGATGGTCCGGGTGTCGCCGGGGCGCGGGACCGTCCCCGGTTCGTCGGCGGTGGCACGGACGGGCGTCCGGAACCCGCCGCCGGACGGGCTGCCCATGCGGCACAGGGTAGGCCACGGCGGCCGCCCGTCGGGAGGACTCGGGACGAGTCGTTCGTCGGGTGTACGACCGTCCGCTCAGCGGGCCGCCGCCTGTTCGAACGGCGGCCGACGGCTCAGCGGCGGCGGAACAGCAGGTCGTGGACCACGTGGCCCTTGGCGATCCCGGCCCGCTCGAACTTGGTGACGGGCCGCCAGTCCGGTCGCGGTGCGTAGCCGGGGATGCTGCCGTCCGGGTGGTCCGCGGGCTCCAGCCAGCCGGTGCCGTCACCCTCGGGGTGCAGGTTCTCCAGCTCCGGCGAGGCGGACAGCACGGCCAGCATCTGCTCCGCGTACGGCTCCCAGTCGGTCGCGCAGTGCACCAACGCGCCGGAGGCGAGCCGGGGCAGCACGAGGTCGAGGAAGGACGGCTGGATCAGCCGGCGCTTGTGGTGCTTGGGCTTGGGCCACGGGTCGGCGAAGTAGACCCGCAGTCCGGCCAGCGAGGCGTCCGGCAGCATGTCGCGCAGCAGGATGACGGCGTCGCCGGCGGCCAGCCGGACGTTCTGCGAACCGTCGCGCTCCAGCAGGCCGAGCAGGTTGCCGTGGCCCGGGGTGTGCACGTCGGCGGCGAGGATGCCCGTCGACGGGTCGGCGGCGGCCATCGCGGCGGTGGTCTCGCCCATGCCGAAGCCGATCTCCAGGGTGACCGGCAGGCCGTCGAACAGCTCCCGCAGGTCCAGCGGGCTGCCGTCGATCGGGACGCCGTACGTCTCCCAGCTGCGGTCCAGGGCGCCCGCCTGGGCGTTGGTCATCCGGCCCCGGCGCGGCTGGAAGCTGCGGATGCGACGCTCGCGGTGCTGGGCCTCGGTGGCCTTGTGCGGGTACATCGGCGCGGGATAGGCGGCCGGCGCGGCGGACATCCGGGCGGACGGCGATTGCTGGGGGATCGGGGCGGTGGCAGTCACAATCCCCCGAGTCTACGGGGCCGCCCGCGGCGGCCGTCGGGGTGTGTGACGCGGCTCATCCCGGTCCCGGTCGCGCGGCTCAGCCGTCCGCCGCCGGCGCCGCTCAGCCGCCCGCCTCCAGCGCGGCCAGCGCCCGGCGGGCCACCTCGCGGCCGATCGGCAGCGAGGCCGTGGCGGCGGGGGAGGGGGCGTTCAGCACGTGCACGGTACGGCGCGGGGAGCGCGGGTCCGCGGGGTCGAAGCCGGCGAAGGCGAAGTCGTCCAGCAGGGAGCCGTCCCGGGCCACCGCCTGGGCGCGTACCCCGGCGGTGGTGGGCACCAGGTCGGCGGCGGTCACGGCGGGCAGCAGGCGCTGGACGGCGGTGGTGAACGCCCGCTTGGACAGCGAGCGGTGCAGCTCGCCGACCTCGTAGCGCCAGTGCCGTCGCAGGATCCGCCAGGTGCCGGGGAAGGCGAGGGTGTCGACCAGGTCGCGGGGGTGCACGGTGCGCCAGTCGTAGCCCTCGCGGGCCAGCGCGGGCACCGCGTTCGGGCCGACGTGGATGTCGCCGTGGATGCCCCGGGTGAGGTGCACGCCGAGGAAGGGGAAGGCCGGGTCGGGCACCGGGTAGACCAGGCCGCGCACCAAGTCCCGCCGTTTCTCGGCCAGTTCGTAGTACTCGCCGCGGAACGGAACGATCCGCACCCCGGGGTCGTCCCCGGCCAGCCGGGCGATCCGGTCGCTGTGCAGCCCGGCGCAGTTCACCAGCACCCGGGCCCGCAGCTCCCCGTCGGCGGTGCCGACCGTCACGCCGTCCCTCCGCCTGGCCACCGTCCGCACCTCGGTGCCGGGCCGCAGCTCGGCACCGGCCTCCCGGGCCAGCCGGGCGTACGTCGTCGCGACGGCCGGGAAGTCGCAGATGCCGGTGGTGCCGACGTGCAGCCCGGCCCGCCCGGTGACCTCCGGCTCGTACCGGGCGATCCCGGCCCGGTCCAGCTCGGTGACCGGGATGCCGTTCGCCCGCCCCCGCTCGGCCAGCGCCGCCAGCCGGGGCAGCTCGGCGGCGTCGGTGGCCACGATCAGCTTGCCGGTCACCTCGTACGGGATGCCGTGCTCGCGGCAGAACGCCACCAGCTCGGCGGCACCCGCGACGGCGAACCGGGCCTTGTACGAACCGGGGCGGTAGTAGACGCCGCTGTGGATCACCCCACTGTTGCGACCGGTCTGGTGGGCCGCGAAGCCGGGCTCCTTCTCCAGTACGGCGATGCGCAGGCCGGGTTCCGCCCGGGTCAGCGCATGGGCCGTGGCAAGGCCGACGATCCCGCCACCCACGACCACGACATCGAACTCGCCCGCCACGTCGCGCTCCTCGTCTGCCGCCCGGCCCCCGTCTGCCGCCGATGCTGCCACGGGGGCGGGTGGGCGTCGAGGGTGCGTGGAGTGCTCGGCGGTGCCGCCTCCCGGCGCGCCGGTCGGCCCGTGAAGGCTCCGCCGCGCGGGTGCGTGGTCACCGTCGGTTCGCGTCGTGGCACGCCGAGGTGGGCGGCGGTGTGTCGCCGCCCACCTCGGGTGTCGGCGGAGCCTCCCCCGGGTGGCTCCGCCTCGGGTAGCCGCGGCCGGTCTCCCCACCCGGCCGCAGCGCGGCGCGCCGGCTCCCCCGACCCCGCGCGCCGCCGCTGCCCCTGCCGTGGCATGACGCGTTCGGCCCCCCGACCTCACGCGCCACCCCCCGCTACACCTCCCAGGGCCACCCGGCGTTCGTCCCCGCCTCCAGTAGCGGGATCAGCCGGAAGGCCGCGTCGCTCAGGCCACCGAAGGTGTGCCGGTTGGCGCCGCCGCTGGGGCCGTGGCCGTGCTCGTAGCCGGCCAGGTTCCAGGTGTAGATCGGGATGCCGGCCGGGATGACGGAGAGCGGGTCGCTGCCCCGGTAGCCGAAGCCGGTCTGCTCGTCGGTGACGATCACCACCCGGTCGTGGCTCCGGTAGTGGCTGCGGACGGCCTCGGCGGTGTTGGTGCCGCCGAGGCTGCTGAAACGATCCAGCACCCGCAGCACCGCTTCACCCCGGCCGACCTCGATCACCCGGCTGGTGGTGCCGAACTCGACCAGGTCGGCCTCGGCCGCCCGGACCTTCAACGCGGTGCCGAAGATCGCCGCCGAGTCCGCCCGATTGAGCTGGGTCTGCGCGCTGGGCCGGTCGAACATCGAGCCGGAGCGGTCGACCAGGATCAGCGTCCGGCCGGACAGCTCGGGCACGTTGGCGAGCGAGTGGCCGAGCGCGGTCTCCAGCGCGTGCCCCCACCGCAGCGAGGGCGCGTGCCGGTACGCCGCCAGGTAGCGGAACGGGAACTGGCGCGAGCGCCGCACCTCGCCCGGGTCGGAGATCCGCCGGGCCACCTCGGCCGCGACCGGGTCCGACACCCCCGCCTTGTCGAAGTTGCGCAGGTTCCGCACCAGCGCCATCGGGCCCATGGAGGGGATGATCGCCTCCCAGGCCGCAGCGTCCAGCGGCCCCTGCAGCCAGCCGGCCAGCGCCTCCCAGGTCAGCCCGGCGGCGGCCAGCCGTTCGGCGCCGCCCTCGGCGGTCACCGTCGCCCGGCGCTCCTCGACCGGCAGTGCGAGCAGCTCGCGGTTGGCGGTCAGCAGCGGGACGGCCGCGGGCGGGACGGCCTCCTCCGGCCGGTGCCGGCGGTCCAGGGCATGGGCGAACAGCGCGCCCTGCCAGGGCTTGTCCGGGTCCGGCGTCGGGTGGGTCAGATCCAGGACGTCACCGAAGCGGTAACCCTTGGACGCGGTGTCGTACTTGAGCAGCGAGCGCGCGTCGTACAGCCGCCGCACCGCGTCCGCGACGCCGCGCTTGAGCGGCTTGGGCAGCGCCCGGCCGTAGCGCGAGGTCCAGTACGCGAGCAGCTCGCCGGGTTCGTCGGCGCGCCGCAGCACCGCGTCGACGGCCTGCCGGGAGTAGCCGTGGGCGCCCGCGTCCAGCCGGGCCCGGGTGAACTCGGCGGCGCCGACCAGCGCGGCGGTGCGCATCTGCGCCCCGTACCGCAGCCAGCGCAGCAGCCCGAGGGTCCACTCCGGCTCGGCGACGGCGAGTTCGCGCACCAGCGCGGTGTAGCGGTCGTCGCGGCCGCCGCCGCGCTCGTAGAAGGTGTCCTGGCCGACCATGTTGGCGATCGACAGGAGGAAGAGTTCGGACTTGCGGTCCCGGACGTAGCCGAAGCCGCCCTCGGGGGTGCGGCCGCGCTGCCCGGTCGTGGTCACCGGCGAGCTCGGACCCGCCTTGGCCTTACGGACGTTGAACCTGGACATGCAACAGCCCCCCTCGGTCTGCTGGTGGTTTCGACGGGAGGGAGGCATGACGCGGTGAGGGGTGCCCGAGATCATGACGGCCGTTGGACGGCCGCCGTCGGCGGAGGTGTATATGCCTTGTGCTCTTCCGAATTGAGCTAGCGGCCGCACTCGCGCACGGCACGCCCGGGACTTGAACCCGGAACCGCAAGATCCGAAGTAACCCCCGCCTGCGCACCGGGCACTCCGAAGCGCGATGCCTCCCGAGATCAGGTTGGCGGCGGTGTTTCGCGGGCTCGAACCGCTACGCCGGAATACCGGCGCTTACCAGAAGTAACCGCTGCCGTCGCACCGGGAGGTGCGGAATTCTATTCACGTTTAGGTGTCCAGAGTTCGATGTCGGCTGAGGTGACGAAGCTGCTCTGCCCGACTGAGCTACACCGGCACGAGTGCCGGCGGCGGGATTCGAACCCGCGACACGCCCATTAAGAGTGGAAGTAACCTCTGCCTGCGCACCTGGACGAGAGAGACCTTAGCGAGGCCCCTCCCGCCGGTGCATCCCATTTATCGTCAGGTCCCGCGCATCGCGGGGGAAGTCCCGCGATTCACGCCGGGGCGACGATCACCGCCCGGGCCCGCTCGGTCAGTTCCCGGACCCGGCGCTCGCCCTGGAACGGCTCCAGCCGCCGCAGCATCTCCACCACGTACTCCCGGCTGCGCTGCGAGGAGATCCGGCCGGCCACCTCGACGGCGCGCTCGCCGGCGGCGACCGCGGCGTCCAGGTCGCCCGCCTCCGCCTCGGCCATCGCCGAGACCACCAGCCGCAGGCCGTGCGAGCGGACGAACCCCTCGGTGGGCTTGGCCAGCGCCTCGCGGGTGAACTGCCGGACCTTGGAGGGCACCCCGAGGTCGCGGAAGCACTCGGCGGCGTCGGCGGCGAGCCGGTCGTAGGCGTAGAAGTCGATCCACGCCGGATCGGGGTCCCCGGCGCGCGCTCGTTCGAGTGCGCTCTCCGCCGCGCCGAGCGCCGTCGCGCACGCCGCCGCATTGCGGGCCTTGGCCTGGGCCCGTGCCTCCACCAGGTGGAAGAAGCTCATGGTCCGGGCGGTGGCCAGGCCCCGGTTGCGCTCCAGGGCGGCCTGGGCGAGGTCGACGGCCTCCTCGGCGAAGCCCCGGTAGCCGGCCTGCAGACTCATCGAGGCGAGCACGTACCCGCCGAGCGGCACGTCGGCGGCGGCCCGGGCGAGCCGCAGGGCCTGGATGTAGTAGCGCTGCGCGGCCTCGTGCTGCCCGGTGTCGAAGGCCATCCATCCGGCCAGCCTGGTCAGTTCGGCCGTCGCGCCGAACAGGGCCCGGCCGACCGCGTCGCTGTACGAGGCGAGCAGCAACGGCGCCGCCTCCACCCGCAGGCACTCCGGCACCATCGACGAACGCCAGTCCCCGCCGCCGTACTTGGAGTCCCAGCGGCGGGCCTCCTGGGCGGCCTCGCGGAGCTTGGCGGCGTCCGACTGGCCGACCCGGTAGGAGGAGCTCTCGCTCGGGGACCGCGGCACCTCGCGCGCCACCGAGCCGTCCGCCGGGTTGATCAGCCAGCGGGAGACGGGCGTTGCGTACGCGGCGACCGAGAAGGTACCGGCCAGGCTGTCGCTCCAGCGGCCCCCGCCGGGGCCCCGGCGCAGGTCCAGGTCGACCCGGAACAGGTCGGTGGCGGAGCGGACGGCGTCGGCGACGTCGCGAGGGAAGGCCAGGCCGAGTTCGGGCGCCGGGTCGGTGTCGCCCAGGCCGATCTCCTCCAGCGGGACGGGCCGGCCGAGCTTTCCGCCGATGGCGGTGGCGATCAGGTGCGGGACGGGCCCCTGCGGGACCATGCCCTTGCTGACCCAGCGGGCCACCGAGGTCTTGTCGTACCGCAGCGTCAACCCGCGTTGGGCGCCTAGGTCGTTGACCCGGCGGGCGAGTCCGGCGTTGCTGATCTGGGCGAGGGTCAGGAGCGTGCCGAGCCGTTCGTTCGGTCCACGTGGGCTGACGGTCATGGTGGCGGCGGCACCTCCTGCGGCCTTGTGCGCGGGGCCCGGGCGGCACCGGGCCGTAGCTGCTGTACCTAGAGTAGTCGGACGCGTTCCGACGGTTAAGAGGCCGCATTCCGGATGGCGGGATCGCGCACCCGGCGGTGCCGCGTCGGGCCCTCGCGGGGGTTGGTCCGGACCACCCGGAGCGGATCGACCGCGCCGCGCGCCGGAGCGTCGTGCTCCGGTCCCGTGTTCATGTGCGCCCGGCCGTGCCCCCTGGCCCGACCGGCTGCTCGGCGATTCGCTGGTGGTCGTGGGTCGGCCCGCCGTCGAGGACCCGGCGGGCCGGGGGATACCGCCGCCTCAATCCCCGCGGGCGGCGGCTGAGTCCGGGAGGGCATGCGGATGCCCTCCCGGGCTGGGCGACGCCTTTCGGCCATCTCGCGATGCCCATGCCAAAAGGCGCCCCCGGGCGGTCCGGGCCGGGGAGGGGGAGGCCCGGCCCGCTCGAAACCACTCCACCGGAACGTTCCTTCGAGCCTTCTCCGCAGCTTTGCCGGACGCCCTCGCGACAGCCGTCGCCGAGACCTCCGTCGGGGCCGTCACCGAAGTCCCGCCGAAGCCGTCGCCGGCCGTCGCCGGATCCGTCGCCGAAACGGAAGCGGAACCGACAACACCGGCCCCGGCAGTGCCCGGTGGTGGCACGATGTCTCCAGACGGCGCGCCGGACCCGAGGGCACGCCCGGACACGCGTGCCGGCCGTTACGGCACCGCACCCGGCCGCCCGCCCGGCGCCGGACGCGCCGCGCGAGTGCAGGTCCTCGTCCGGTGGAGGCGCGATGCGGTGGCTGACGGGCTGGAGCACGGGCGCGCCCCGAGCGGGCACGCCGACCCATGAGGTCCTCGCCACGGTCGCGCCGATCGCCGCGCGCGCCCTGTGGACCGGACCCGACCCGCTCTGGGCCGTGGGCGACTGGCGGCCCGAGGAGATCCGCCTGGTCGCCCTCCGCCCCGGTTCCCGCGCCGTGGTCAGCACCGGCCCCACCGCCCCCGACCCCGGCGAGGACACCCCCGCCACCAGCCGGCTCGCCGTCCTCGGTCACTGCGGCGCCACCGACGCCGAACTCGCCGCCGGCCTGGCCGCCGCCCGCGGCGGCGCCGTCCGCCACCTGACCGCCTGGCCCGGCAGCTACACCGTCGTGCTGCGCGCCGGCACCCGCTCCACCCTGCTGCTCACCGACCTGGTCGGCGCCCAGCCCGTCTTCCACACCCCCTGGGCCGGCGGCACCGCGTACGCCACGGCGGCCCTCCCGCTCGCCGACCTGGTCGGCGCCCCGCTGGACACCGGCCACCTCGCCGCCCGGCTCGCCTGCCCGGAATCGCCCGAGGCGCTCGGCACCGGCACGCCGTACCTGGGCGTCCAGCGGGTGCCGCCCGGCCATGTGCTCGCCATCCGCGGCGGCCGCCCGTACCTCGACGCCTACGACGAGCCGCCCGGCGCCGAACAGCCGCGCGACGAGGCGCCCGCGATCCGCGAACTCACCCGCGCGCTGCTGGAATCCGTCCGCTCGCGGGTCCGCACCACCGCGCCGGTCACGGAACCCGCCGGACGGGCCCGGCTCGGCGTCGACCTCTCGTACGGCACCGCCTCCGTCACCGTGGCCCTGCTCGCCGCCGCGGTACCGCTGCCGCCGGTGCCGTCCACGGCCGCCGTCCCGGCCGTCGTCCCCGGGGCCAGGACCGGCGCGGTCAAGGGTTCCTGGGCCCGCGCCGCCGCCCAGGAACCCTCCGCCCCCGAGCAGCTGGCCGCCGTCACCCTCGGCGAGACCGAACCGCCGGCCACCCTCGCGCTCGCCCCCGACACCCCTCGGCTGCGGCACACCGTGCTCGACCCCGGCCCCGACACCCTCCCGTACGCCGGGCTGCGCGCCGACCTGCAGTCCGGCCGGCTCACCGACGAACCCGGCCCCGAGCTCGTCGCCGCCGCCCGCGCGGAGGCCCGCTTCGAGGCCGGCGGCACCGACCACCTCACCGGCTACGGCGCCCGCCAGGTGCTCGACGGCCACCCGGCCCGGCTCGCCGACCTCATCCGGGCCGGCCGGCCCCGCGAACTCCTGCCCCCGGTCGCCGCGCTGGCCGGTGCCGACCGGGCCGCCGCGGGTGTCCTGGCCGGCGCGCTGCGCACCCCGCTCACCGTGGTCCGGGCCGCCCACCGGCTCTCCCGGGTCCGCTACGCCGAGGCGCTGGACGACGCGGCCGCCAAGCTGACCGCCCGCCACGTCCCGGACGGCGGCGGCACGGCGGGCGACCGTTCGGCCGTCGACCTCGCCTGGTGCGTCCCCGGCCCGGCCGCCCGCTGGCTCTCCGACGAGGCACTCACCTCGGTGGCCCTGCGGCTCCGCCTGGCGGCGCGCAAACCGGCGCCCGAGGAACACCCCGGCGCGCACCGCGCCCGGCACGCCCTCTACCGGCAGGCACGCTCCTACCGCACGCTCGTGCACGCCGCCGAACAGCCCGGCCAACGGCTGCACGCGCCCTTCCTCGACAACCAGGTGGTCCGTGCCGCCCGGCTGCTCCCCGACGACGTCCGCCTCCAGCCGGGCGCCCGGCACGCCCTCCTGCACGCCGTCCTCACCGGCGCCGGCCGCACCGACCTGCCCCCCGACTGGGGCCGTGGCCCCCGACCCGACCGCACCGCCCCCGCCCGGGCCGGCCTGCGCCTCGCCGCCGACGGTCTCGCCGAACTCTTCGACGCCCCCCTCCTCGCCGAAGCCGGCCTCATCGACCTCCCCGCCGTCCGTGCCGGCCTCGCCCACTCCGCCGACCCCGCCACCACGCTGTCCCCGGCCGCCCTCGCCGGCCTCGCCGACCTCGTCTCCACCGAACTCTGGCTCCGCCGTATCCGTGCCCGCCGCCACGGTGCCTGCTGGACCGGCCTTCCCCACCCCCACCTCCCGGCCCTCACCTCCTGACCCCTCCCCAGCCGAGGTTGCCGCCCAGCGCGGCCCGCGCCCCACGATCTGCTGCGTGCCGCATGCCGCATGCCGCACCGGCGCCCGCCGGGCCCGCCGTCCTCACCCCCGCCCCATCCGGCGCGGCTGTCCCCGTAGGCCCCGCGGACCGGGTGATGATGGCGGGGCTGCGAGTCCACGGCGAGGGGAGTGTGTGGTGGCCGGTGCGAGCCCGGGGCAGGACGTTCCCGTGGTGCTGTCGGTGCTCGGGCGGCCGCCGACGGGGCGGCCGCCCGGGGTGTTGGCGGCGTGTGACGGGTCGGACGGGTCGCTGTGGGCCTTGGACCGGGCGATGACGGAGGCGGAGCTGTTCGGGCTGCCGCTGTACGTGCTGGCCGTGGTGAACCCGGCGCCGGCCGGGTATCCGCCGGGGATGGCGGAGCTGGTGCAGGAGAGCGTGGAGACGCTGGTCGAGAGCATGGCGGACGGGCTGCGCCGGGCGGTGGCCGCCGTGTCGCGGCAGCGGGCGCGGCCGTTCGCGGGGGAGATGTCCCTGCACGTGGTGCTGGGCAACGTCATCGAGGTGCTGTTGGAGGCGTCGACCCGGCAGCACACGCTGGTGCTCGGCACCCGGGGCAACGGGGGTTTCGCCCGGCTGCTGCTGGGCTCGGTGAGTGCGGCGGCGGTGCACCACGCGTCCTGCCCGGTGCTGGTGGTCCCGGCCCCCGCGGAGGCCTGAGCAGCGAAGAGCTCCGGGGCTGCCGGGAATGTACCGAGATGGTTCATCGTTCACCCACCTCGTACATCCGCATCAAGACGCCTCCTGGAGCCCCCCGAAATGAAGGTCGAGATCTGGTCCGACATCGCCTGCCCCTGGTGCTACATCGGTAAGCGCCGCTTCGAGCAGGCCCTGGCGGACTTCCCGGGCAAGGAGGACGTCGAGGTCGTCTACCGCCCGTACCAGCTGGTCCCGGACGCCCCCGCGACGGCGAGCCCGCACCGCGCCTGGCTGGCCGAGCGCTACGGCCCGCAGTCGGTGGCGATGGACGCGCGGGTGGCCGAGCTGGGCCTCGCCGAGGGCATCACGTACGACTTCGACGCAGCCCTGCACGCCAACACCTTCCTGGGCCACCGCCTGCTGCACCTCGCCGAGACGGAGTACGGCGCCGAGGCACAGGGCCGTGTCAAGGAGGCCCTGCTGAAGGCGCACTTCACCGACGGCGTGGACGTCGGCGACCGCGCGGCGCTGACCGACGTCGCCGTGGCGGCGGGCCTGGACCGCGAGCGGGTGGCCGCCTACCTGGCGGGCGACGAGGGCTCCGCGGAGGTGCGGGCCCAGCTGGCCGAGGCCCGTGAGCTGGGCATCACCGCCGTGCCGACCTTCGTGTTCGAGGGCATGTGGGCGGTCCAGGGCGGCCAGGAGGCCGGGACCTTCCGCAAGGTGCTGGAGCAGGTCGCCGCCGAGATCGGCGAGCGCCGGCCGGCCCCGGTGCAGGTCGCCCCGGCCGGGGAGGCCTGCGCGGACGGCTCCTGCGCGATCTGAGCGGCAGCCCCCCGAGGCCCGTTCCAGGAGCTGTCAGGAGCACCTGAAGCGGGCCTCGGCCCAGTCCGCGATGTTCAGCGCCGACCAGATCCCGTGCGTCGGCGTGACCACCAGCTTGATCGACTTCTGACCGGCCAGTGACACGTGCACCGGCACCGCGTCGTCTCCGGCGGCGAGCGCGCGGGAGCTCCACAGGGTGCGGCCGTCGCCGCCCTGGACGGAGAACACCACTCCACCCGGGGTGAGCGTGGCGTCGTCCACCCCCGTGACCGCGTCGAACGACGTACAGCCGCGGTTGAGGTCTATCAGCGTGGTCGCCGGCGCGTGCACGGTGATGGCGTGCGGCGGGTACTCGCCGCCGATCCACGCGCCGTCACGCTGCCAGAACCCGTCGCTGCCCTTCTGTCGGATGCTCGGCCCCTCCGGCGGCACCCGGTTGTTGCCGGGCTTGACCACGGGCAGCGAGTCGGCCCAGAAGTCGCTGGGCGCGGGAGGCGAGGGCGGGGTGACGGTCGGGGTCGGCACCGGCGGCGGCGTCGGCGTCGGCGTCGGGACGACCGGTACCTTCGGCGTCGGCACCGGCGGCGGGGTCGGCGTCGGGATCACCGGCGCCGGGGTGGTCGGCTCGGGGGCGGGCGCGGGCGGTTCGCTCTTCGGCTCGCTCTTCGGCGCCGGGGTGACCACCCGGGCCTGACCCTGCTTGGGCACCGGTGCCGGTGTCGGCTCGGTGTTGGCGCTGGGGCTCGGCGCCGGCTGCTCCGGGGCCGGGTCGGCGCTGCTGGGCGCCGGGGCCGGGGCCGAGGCGGGCGCCGCGGGTGCGGACTGCTCCGGGGCGGGGGCGGCCGGCGCGGCGGTGGCCGGGGGAGCGGCCGCCGGGGGCTTCGGTTCGGGTGAGCCGGTCAGTGCGTACGCGGCGACGGCGGCCGCGGCCACCGCCACGGCGGCGGCCGCGATCCCCGCCTTGGCGGCGATGCCCAGGCCCTCGCCGGCCGCGGCAGCCGCCGCGCTCCCGCTGCCGCCGGAAGCAGCACCCGCCGCACCCGAGGCGGCACCGGCCGCACCCGAGGCGGCACCGGCGGCACCACCCGACGACCCCGCGGAAGCCGCCGCCGTCCCGGCCGCCGCCGCACCGCCGACCGCGGCGGCGCCGCCCACGGCGGCCGCGGCGGCGCTGAACCCGCCGACGCCGACCCAGACCAGCACGCCGCCGGGCAGCAGCGCGCGCAGGCCGGTGTTGATCTCGGCCAGTTCCAGGCAGGTCGTCGTGCAGCGGTCGCACTCCCTGAGGTGCCGTCCGACCTCCGCCGAGGCCCGCTTGCGCAGCGAGCCGCGCGCGTACGCCCCGAGCCGGTTGGCGTACACCTCGCACGCGCTGTCCTGGCTGCCGGAGACGTGTGCCTGCAGGAAGCCGGCGGCCAGCCGGTCGCGGGCCCGGTGGGCCTGGACGGCGGTGGCGTTGGCGGTCTTGCCGAGCAGCACGGCGACGGTCTTCGGCGACTCCCGTTCGACCTCGGTGTGCCAGAGCACCACCCGGTCGTCCTCGGGCAGTTCGGCGTAGGCCTGCATGACCATGCGCTGGTCGGCCATCGCCATCGCCCAGGCGTCGGCGCCCGGGTCGGCCAGGTCGAGGTCGACGACGGTGGTCGAGCTCCGGGCGAACACGCTGAAGTCGTCGACGAGTTGCTCGCGCCGCTCGCTACGGGTCCAGGCAGCGGCGACGTTGCGCACGGCGGTGAGCAGGTAGGCGCGGACGGCGAACTCCGGGCCCTTGCCCGCCTTGAGCGCCTGCAGGGTGCGGGCGAACACCTCGCCCGCGAGGTCCTCGGCGGTGAAGCTGTCCCGGCAGCAGGTGCGCGCGTAGCGGCGCACCGAGTCGACGTGCCGGCGGTAGATCTCCTCGTACGCGGTGTCGTCGCCGGCCCGCACCCGGGCGGTCAACTCGGCGTCGGAGGGCGGGCGCTCGCCGTCCACCGGGTCGGCGGGGGCGGGCACGGTCGGTCGGGCCGGGCGGCCGTCGCCGACGAACGCCTCGGGGGCGACGCCGCCGCGGCCCGCCGGGGCCTGGCCGGGCACCCGGCCGGGCGGCAGTGCGGCGGCCGAGGCGGACAGCGTCTCGCGGCTGGGCATCCCGGCCTGGTCGGGGACGTGTCCGGCGCCCGAACCCGCTGCGGTGCCCGGCACTTGGGCGGCACCGGTCCCGCCGGGGCCCGCGGTGGACCCTTCGGCGGTACTACCGGAAAAGCCTCCGAAGTCGAGGCCGTACCCGTAGTCGTTCTGTTCCTCGGCGCTCACAACGGACCCCAGACTCCACGACAGCCCCCGTAGTGTGGCAGGGCGCGCGAAAGTGCGTAGGCGCACGGTTCCCCGGCGCGCGGCGCCGACGGCGCGCGAAGGGCGCGCATCGGGACATTGGCTCCAACCACGGGCAAAGGATGGCATAGCGCAGGGAAGGGCGGTAGCCGGACCGGCCGGTACCCACTCTTCCGAGGGGCCGTCGCGGATGCGTTCGCCCGGCGTGTGGCGTCAGGTCTCGCGACGCCCGCACCCGGCGCGCGTGCCCTGTTCGCGCGCCGGTGTCCTGTCCAACTCCCCTACCCGTCCGGCGCGTCGACCGTGCCTGTCCGGCGCGTCGACCACGGCCGCCGCTCACCGAGGACGGGCCGCGCAGGGGGTCAGCGCGCCCGCAGCCCGTCGAGCAGGATCTGCAACAACCGGTCCGACGGCCCGGAGACCGGTTGACCGTCCGTCTGTGGAACAACCGCCGTGAAACCGGCCGCCGTCGGCGCCGTGACCGAGGGACGCGCCGCGTGCACCGGCACCGAGGCCGTCAGCACCAGCACCACGTCCGACACCGTGACGCCCGGCCGCAGTTCGCCCGCGGCACCGGCCCGTGCCACCAGGGCGGCCAGCAGCTGCAGCAGCAGCCGGGGATCGGCGTCCGCCGCCGAGGACTCGACCGCCGCCCCGGACCGTGCCTCCTCGCCGCGCAGGTCGAAGCGGACGGCCGCCGGCGGTTCCGGCACCCGCTGTTCGGGCACCCGGCCCAGCTCCTCCGCGTACCGGAACGCCTCCGGCGGCAGCAGCCGTCCGGCCCCGGTGCTCACCGCCCGGGCCAGGTACCCGGCCAGTGACTCCCAAGCGCCGTCGCCGCTGTACAGCGACTCCCGCGCCTGCGCGGTCAGCCAGGCCACCTCCTCGGCGGCGATCCGCTGGACCAGCACCTCCTTGCTCGGGAACCGCCGGTAGACCGTGCCGACCCCGACCCCGGCCCGGCGTGCGACCTCCTCCATCGGAGCGCCGTAGCCGAACTCGCCGAACACCTCCCGAGCCGCCCGCAGCACGCTCTCCAGGTTCCGCCGGGCGTCCACCCGCAACCGGGCTCCCGGCACCGGCGCGGCGGCCGGTGCCCGATCCCCCCGGTACGGGACGGCCGAGTACGACACCCCGCCCTGAGGCGGCAGGTCCACCGGGACGCGCTGCTCCGGCACCATGCCCTGGCCGGCGCGCATCGCGCCCGTCCGGCCCAATACCTGCTCGTGTTCCATCATCCCAACTCTCCCCCGCAGGCGTCCGAATCCGGACCCTGTCGTCGCCCGCCCCTGCACCCCCCGGTGCAGCTCAGCCCGTCAGAAATGACCCGATGATCCATCGTTCGTGCCGCCCGTCCCGTTCCGGTGACCACGGTCGTGCCGCCGGGCCGCCTTCACGTCCGGCTCGGCGCGTCGGCACCGTCCGGGGCCCTGTCCGGGAACTACCCTTCCCCGGATGACTGTTCCCCAGTCGGGTTCTCGCGCCAACGCTGGAACTGGCCGTAGTGGCCGCTCCACGGTGCGTCGCCGCCGATTGTCATGGCGGTGGCCGCTCCAGCACACAATCCGACCATAGTTCACGGCTCTTCGCGGCCGAAAGTGCGTCAGAAAGTCGCCCAGCGAGCACAACTGGCCACGACCGTCACTTCCGTGGCAACCAGCCCCGTACGGACTGTGGACAAGACCACCCCGGCCGGTCCTTCATAGGGGGCGTGATGGGGGACACCCCCGGCCGCGTGGCCGGGACGAAACGTCACATCGGCAGGAGGTGCACCATCAGGATCCTGATCGCCGGCGGCGGCTGCGCCGGAACGGCCACCGCCCTCCACCTCCAGCGCGGCCTGCGGGAACGGCTGCGACGGGGCGAGGTCGAGATCACCGTCGTCGAGCCCCAGGCCTACTTCACCTACCACCCGCTGCTGGCCGAGGTCGCGGCCGGCTCGATCGACCCCCGGCACGTCGTCGTCCCGCTGCGCCGGGCCCTGCCGGACTGCCGGGTACTGACCGCCCGGATCACCCGGATCGAACACGCCGCCCGCCGTGCCCTGGCCGACGCCGCGGGCCCCGGCGGGACCCCCGCGCCGATCGAACTCCCCTACGACATCCTGGTAGTGTCCCCCGGCTCGGTCTCCCGGACCGCCCCCGTGCCCGGCCTCGCCGAGCACGGACTCGGCTTCTCCACCGTCGCCGAGGCGGTCGGCCTGCGCAACCACGTGCTGGAGCAGCTCGACCTCGCCTCCGCCACCCGCGACCCGGCACTGCGCCAGTCCGCGCTCACCTTCGTGTTCGTCGGCGCCGGCTACGCGGGCGTCGGCGCGCTCGCCGAACTGGAGGACATGGCCCGCACCGCCGTACGGGACTACCACAACGTCCGCGCCGAGGACCTGCGCTGGGTGCTGGTCGAGGCGACCGACCGGATCCTCGCCGAGGAGTCGGCCGACCTTGCCGAGCACGCCCTCGGCCAACTGCGCGAACGCGGCGTCGACATCCGGCTGCGCACCACCCTGGAGTCCGCCGTCGGCCAGGTCGCCGTGCTCTCCGACGGCAGCCGCTTCGGCGCCCGCACCCTGGTCTGGACGGCGGGCGTGCGTCCCTCCCCGCTGCTGCGCGACACCGACCTGCCGCTGGACACCCTCGGCCGGGTCCGCTGCCTGGCCACCCTGCAGGCCGTCGGCCCCGACGGACGGGCCCTGCCCGGGGTCTGGGCGGCCGGCGACTGCGCCGCCGTGCCCGACCCCGACGCGGACGGCGCCCTCTGCGCGCCCAACGCCCAGCACGCCTTCGCCCAGGCCGAGCTGCTGGCCCGCAACATCGCGGTCGCCCTGGACGGCGGACCGCACGCGCCGGGCCTCGTCGAGTACCGCCCGGGCCCCGCCGCCTGCTCGACCTCGCTGGGCCCGGGCCGGGCCGTCGCCCACACCCGGCGCGGCGGCCGGCTCACCGGCCGGCGGGCCTGGTGGCTGCACCGGGCCCGGCACCTACGGCGGCTGCCGAGCACCGAGCGTCGGGTGCGGGTGCTGATGGACTGGGTGCTGGGCGGGGTGTTCTCCCGCGAGGTGGTCTCCCTGGGCGCGATGGAGCACCCGCGTTCGGCCTTCGAGGAAGGCTTCGACACCGGGCCCGGCCAGCCGCCCGGCGGCGGACCGGAAGCGTCCCGATGAACTCTCCCGCCGCCCCGGTGCGACGACCGATCCGACGGCCACGCCGGGCGCGCGACTTCCGGAACCGGCCCTCCGCCTGACAGGATCAGCCCGAACTGGTCATTACCCCGTGTGTTGTTGTGCACACAAAAAGTGATGATATGCCTGGAAAACGAGGAAGCGGCCGTCGTTTGAACCTCATGCGCTGGAGCGCCCGGCTCACCGGAGTCCCCTGGCGTGTCGCCCCATCCAACGGGGCCGGCACCGACGAGGGCACGCCCTCCGCCGACGGCGTCGTCGTCCCCAGCCCCCGCGACCCGACCAGCCCCACCGGCCCCACCGAACTCCTCGACCCGCACAAACCCCAGAACCTGCGCGAGGTCCTCAACCGGATCCCCGCCCCGGTCGCCGTCACCTACGGCCCGCTCCACCAGCTCGGCTACGCCAACCGCGCCTACCGCGAACTCTTCGGCGACCGTCCCACTGGCCTGCCCGCCGGCGAGGCCCTCCCCGAACTCGGCACCATGGGCGTCCTGCCCCTGATGGACCAGGTCATCCGCGGCGGCCGCCCCCGCAGCGTCAAGGCCCGCTGCATCCTCGGCCTCACCGGCAACCGCTACTACAACGTCTCCTGCGTCCCGCTCGGCCCCGGCGACACCGGCGACACCCCCACCGAGGGCCTGCCCGCCGGAGTCCTGATCTTCGCCGCCGAGGTCACCGACCAGGTCCTCGCAGCCGCCCGCCTGCGCGAAGCCGAACGTCGCCAGCGCGAGGCCGCCGTCACCCTCCAACGCAGCCTGCTCCCGCAGAAGCTCGACCAGCCCGCCGACCTGCGGGTCGCCGCCACCTACCAACCGGGCGGCGCCGAGGCCGCCGTCGGCGGCGACTGGTACGACGTCATCGCCATCGACGGCGGCCGCACCGCCCTCGTCATCGGCGACGTCATGGGCCGCGGCCTGCGGGCGGCCGCCGTGATGGGCCAGCTGCGTACCGCCGTCCGCGCCTACGCCCGCCTCGACCTGCCCCCGCACGAGGTGATGCGCCTGCTCGACGGCCTCGCCATGGAGATCGACGCCAACCAGATCGCCACCTGCACGTACGCCGTCTGGGACCCGCAGCGCCGCACCCTCTCCTACGCCTCGGCCGGCCACCTCCCGATGCTGCTGCGCTGCCCGGACGGAACCATCCTGCGCAGCGAGGAACAGAACGGCCCCCCGCTGGGCACCGGCGGCGGCCTGCACGTCTCCCACACCCTGCGCCTGCTCCCCGGTACGACGGGCGTCCTCTATACGGACGGTTTGGTCGAGCGCCGCGACGAGGACATCGACCAGGGCCTCGACCTGCTGGCCCGCACCCTCACCGGCGCGATCGGCGCCCCCGAGGTGATCTGTGCCCGCCTCCTCCGGGCGATGGGCGTGACCTCGGAGCACGACGACGACGTCGCCGTCCTGGCCTTCCACCTGCCGGTGGAGGAGGACGCCGATAATCCGGTTGCGGAGCTTGACTCGGCTGTCCCAGAGGTCTAATGTTCTTCGAGTTGCCTGGCAGGGAGCACCGGACACGCATCTGCGCGGACGGTCCCGGGGCGGCCAATCCTCTGAAACACCACTTCCGGTTCTCGCCGGTCGTTTTCGCGTGCTTGCGTTGCGGCCTGGTGATTATTCGGCGTGCGCATTTTATCGGATTGCGGCCGGATTCGCTTTTCGGAGCGGGGATCGGCTAGAGTTTGAAACGTCGGACGGGGCGTCAAGCCCTGGAAGACACCGGCGAGTTGGATGAACGAAGCTCCGGAAACGGAGCAGAAAACGTCTGATAAGCTGGAAGCACGAAAGAACGAAGCGCCCGGAGGGCCCGCTGGAAGGCGGTCCGAAGGAAGCGTCCGTTCCTTGAGAACTC